>CAYWFU010000016.1:0-22960 GCA_964457585.1 uncultured bacterium
AAATCGAGCAACTACAATGCAATATGTTGTAGTTGCCCAATTTATTGGGCGCATTCAAATTCCTATACTTTAAATTAAGCCTGATAAATCAGGCAACCACAAAAAATTTAATGTAGTTGCTCGATTCATCGAGCTAAATTATGAACTTTGAAATTCCTATACTAAAATTTATTAAAATCTATATGCAAATCCTGCTAGAAATGTACTATCGGTTTCCGGTTTATTTAAACCACCTTTAATCCCTAAATCCACATCAAAATTTTCTTTAATTGAATATATCACTCCACCTAAAATAAATGACGGATGAACATTAGATATTTTGTCAGGATTACTTTCAATCCCAATATTTGCAACAAGATCAAGCTGTTCAGTCGCGCTAATTTGTGATGCAAGAGATGCATGCCATATATCTTTTCTGTTAGCTTCCTTGTCTTCTTTGAGATCAAAATCATTGTGCGTATAAAATAAATTAATATGTATTACAGTTTTATTTATTTCTTTTGTAGTAATAAAAGTAAGACTTCTGGATATTTTGCCATTACCAAGTCCTTTATTCTCATCACCTGTTGGAAAAGCAAAGCCTGGTTTAATAGCAAAAGTTAATCCGTTTTTATCATAAAACCGCCATTTACTTTCTATTGAAATATCGGATAATCCTTTATCGTCAGATGTAATGCTATCGTCTTCTTTTAATTGATTTGCCTGATAGGGTATTCCTAATACGATATCAATATGATCTTTAATCCCATAAGATATAATAGTTGCAATTTCATTAGAAGTTTCATCAGTTGTTATATCTTGTTCGGTTTCTTTATCATTATTAAATTCACTATTAAGCTCAATCTGAAATTTACCCTTTCCTTGGGTGCCTGTATCATCAGTAATTAATGGATGAGCCGCAAAAACTTGATTGCAAAGGAAAGTCAACATGAAAACTAAAAAAATATATCGCATTGTTCATTTCTCCTTTTAAATTTTAAGTAGTTTCCAGTTGACTGGCGGACTATACGCTATTTTATTTTTTTTGCCTCCGGTTATCCGGCCGGCTATCTAGATTTTCGCATACGCATCTCCCTTACTTATCAAATCGCATTTTTTCAACTTTATTCACCTGAATGATTTTTGAATCATGTATTACTATTTCAATGCTGCCGAATTTTAATGTTTTAATCAGTTTAAAAATTTGAGAAACAATAAGTTCATCTGTCTTATTTAAACAAATTTTTTTAATTGAAGCTTCCATAGTTTTTGCTACCTTTTTTAAATTCGTGCTACTAACAAACAAAAAAATATTACGGCAATTCACTTCCTGTTGTTGATTCGCTAAATCCGGTGTATTTTACGCCTTTGCAGGATTTTAAATTTCCATATAATTTTTTTATCTGAGTTGTCATGCCTTTTATTGCTATTACTTCCAGACAATTATCATCATCCATATGAAGATGCTGCGAATAAAGAATATTATCGTGAAAATCATGCTGGATATCCATAAGATGATTAACCAGCTCTCTTTTATGGTGGTTGAAAACCAGAGTTATAACTCCAATAACTTCTTTATTTCCCTGCCATTGTTTTTTTACCAGATCTTCTCTTATTAAATCTCGAATTGCTTCAGAGCGATTTGTATATTTATTATTTTTGATATTTTCATCAAATTTTTTTAAAAGAGCTTCTTCAAGTGAAACTCCAAATCTAACTAATTTTGACATATTCCTGCACCTGTATATTTTTAATAGTGATACGAATATTATAATTATAACACGAATATTTATTATGTCAAGAAAAAAATATTATCTAATGCTTATCTAAGGTTCCTCAGCATTCTCCCCATAAGTAACTAATCCATAATTAAAAACTTTTTTAGCAGTTGGTATTAATGAATTATTATTACTTATATATGACCAATAAACTATAGCCAGTGATATATCAGAATAATTAACCGGATTAAATATAAATCGTTGTTTGGCAAATTTCAATCCAGTATAAGTATTGCCTAACAATTTCACTTCTCCATTATTTTTTATCTGCGATAACTGCCATTGCCATCCTTTTTGTAAAATACTATAAATTTTTTTATTAATTGCTTCATTATCAGAATTTAAAAAATAAATCATTAAATTTAAAAGCGTACGTATTTGAAAATATGAATCATAACTGTCTTTTTCAAGCAATACACCATCATTTCGCTGATTATCATTTAAAAAAGTAATAATATTTTGAGAATTTTCTATTAACAAATTATTATTTGTTTCTTTTCCCCATAGATAAAAATTTAACGCTGCAGAGCTTAAAACATGTGAAGAGAATTCTTTTGAAGAAGTAATTAAAGGGAAAATTTCTTTATTAAAATTTTCTTTTAAATAAAAAAATGAAGAGGGGAGTTTTTTTATTAATACATTTATTTTTTCATTATATCGAATTGAATATGAACTTTCTCTCAATAACAATAAAGAATATAAAGACGAAGTTGTGAATTGTTCTATTTCATACCATGAAGAATTTGGATAAATACCTTCTTTTGTCTGATGTTCCAGTCCATATTCCATAGCATTTATTCCCTGTTCGATTAATTGAGTATCTGTTTCTGATATCCCTTTCATTATAAAAATATATAAATATTTCTGTTCTCTAATATTCCATTCAGAATTTTTGCCTTGCTCAAATAAAACATTTTTATTCAATGCTCCTTTTGGATGAGATAATAAAGCTTTATATTTATAATCAAAAATTTCTTTAACAAAATTATCTTTTAAAATTTTTAAAGATGAAATATCCTGAATGGCAGATATTTTAGAAATGGAGAAGAGAAAAAGCAGTAAAATTAAAATCAAATATTTAAATAAGCTGATTTTTTTTTTCATAATTTAGTTCTCGGTTAAATATAGTACGACAGTGCGACAGTCTTCAGTATGAAAGCTGAATACTATCGCTCTATCGCACTGTAGCGCTGTATTAATATAATACTATTTTAATTTATTTTTCAAATATAGTCAAATTAGAATTGTAAATAGAAAGTCTTATTAGAGAAGATAAAGATTATAAATCAAGTAGCTATGGAGCGGATTTTTATAAAGATAGCAAGCTTGTTACTACATCTGATGAAGATGATAGTTTAAGGTTATATGAAATAAATGAAAATAGCAAATATCCATTAAATTTGATTGCAAAAAAGAAGTATAAGAAGAATAATGGACCTCAATCTGTAAGGTTTTCTCCTGATGGTTTAAAAATAGCTGTTGGATTTTATTATACTCGAAATATTGATATACTTTCTGGAAATGACTTAGCTTATTTATATTCACCTATTACAGAAAATATTAATAATGGCGATTTAGGTAGTGTTGCATGGTCAAAAAATGATAAGTATTTATATGGTGCTGGTAGATGGTATGATATAAAGGGGATATTCCAAATTCGCAGGTGGTCAAATGAAGGGGAAGGAGAATATATTGATCTGTCAGGACCTAAAAATGCAATCATGGACATATTACCTTTAAATGATAGTGGTGTTATGTATGGTTCATTTGATCCTGCTTTTGGTGTATTTGATAAAAATGGGAATATAAAAATATACAAAGCTTCATTTATTCCTGATTTTAGATTTAATCTGAATGGATTTTTAATTTCTTCTGATGCTTCTATTATTCAGTTTGGATTTGAATCTTATGGTAAATCTCCTGCAAGGTTTTCTACAAAGGAGCGTATTTTAATTAATAATCCTAAATCAAATACTGATTTATCTCCTCCTATAACAACAGGATTAAGAATTACAGAATGGGATAAATACAGAACCCCAAAACTAAATGGTAAAATTTTGAAACTTGAAAAAGATGAAGGTTCCAGATGCCTTGCAATATCTCATGTTGGAAATAGTTTTTTACTTGGGACAGATTGGTATTTAAGACTTTTTGATAGTAATGGAAATGAACGGATGAAGATTCCAACACCATCCGTTACATTGAGTGTTAATATCTCGGGCAATAATAAAGTTGCGATAGCAGCATTTGGTAATGGTACGATCAGATGGTATAGGTTAAGTGATTTAACAGAACTTCTTGCATTTTTTCCTCATAATGATAAAAAGCGATGGGTAATATGGACTCAATCAGGATATTATGATGTGTCACCAGGTGGAGATGATTTAATTGGCTGGCATGTGAACAATGGCATTGATAAAGCAGCAGATTTTTTTCCTATTTCCATGTTTAGGTCAGAATATTATCGTCCTGACATAATTGAAAAAATTTTAGATACGCTGGATGAGAAGGAAGCTATACGAATTGCGAATGAAGAATCAGGAAGAAAAAAAGAGGATATTATACCAGTAAAAAAAATGCTTCCACCTGTTGTAAAAATTATTTATCCACCTGATGGTGCAGTAATAGTTGATAAGGATGTAGTAATAGAATTTATGATTACTCCTAAATCAGACGAATCAATAAAATCTATTATAGCATATGTAAATAGAACACTGGTTATGCAAAAGTATGATATAAATCCATTAGGAAATGCAAATGAAGAGATATCTATAACTATCCCAAAACAAGATTGCGAGGTCTCAATAATTGCAGAGAATAGGTCTAATATTGCAAGTGAACCTGCAACTATTAAACTTAAGTATCAGGGTGAAAAGAAAGAAGAAAAATCTAAAATTAAAACACTTTATGTTCTGGCTGTTGGTATAGAAAATTATTCAGATTCGAGTCTTAAACTTGATTATGCTGTAGATGATGCAGAAGACTTTTCTGATACAATTTTAAAACAGAAGGGCAAGTTATATGATGATGTTCAAGTTAAAATAATTCGGGATGGAAAAAGAACACAAATAATAGATGGTTTCCAATGGATTATTGATGAGTCGAAAGAAGGAGATACTGTAATGTGTTTTCTTTCAGGACATGGATTTAATGAAGTACGAAATTTTTATTTTCTTCCGGTAGATGGCAATAAGGATAAATTAAGATCCACAGGTATAAAAGATACTGAGATAAAAGATTCATTGATTGAGATTAAATGTACAACAATATTATTCATTGATGCTTGTCATTCAGGAAATGCCATTGGAAAAGCAGATATCACAGGATTAGCTAATGATCTTAGAAATGCTAAAAATGGAATAATTGTATTCACCTCTTCTTCCGGCAATCAAAAATCATATGAAGATAAAGAATGGAAAAATGGTGCATTTACAAAAGCGCTTGTTGAAGGTATAAATGGTGAAGCAGCAAAAAATGGAGAGATTACTGTAGATGGCTTATCGGCTTATGTTACAAGAAGTGTAAAAGATATTACTGTAGAAAAACAAACTCCAACAAGCTCAAAGCCAAACGGATTCATAGATTTCACTATTGCAGTAATTAATAAATAACTAGAACAAATAATTAAATCATAAAAAATCGGAGGGATACAATGAAGAAAGTATTTGCTTGTAAAAATAAACAATGTTTTATTTTGTTTTTTATCATTCCTATTTTTTTGAGTAATATTTTTTCTGTATTAGGGCAAGAAAGCAGTAAATTAGCTAAAAGTATACAAATATTATCAGAAGGAAAAACTGAAGCAGAAGATTTGGCTGCATTTTTAAAAAAAGAAAAATCAACAATAAAAACTACAGACTACAATAATGCAATATTTATGTATATTGAAGCAAGAAAATCATTTAATGGATGGATTGACAAGCTTAAATTTGAACTTACTAAAGGTGGTAATATAAATTCTGAAGAGTATAAAAAATCTATGGATAAAGCGTCCAATGATGGTAAAAAATTTTCCGATGAAGCAAAACGTCTAATTAGAAGAAATGCTAGGGGTGATAATATTTTTGAAAATATTAAATTTTTTTTCGATTTCGGTTTAAATGTGTATAAAGAATTTCAATCAATTAATAGAGAAAAAAAAGATAATCTTAAAAAACAGCTTGATAGTTTAAAATTGAGATCTTTTGATGATATTAAATAATCTAATTTTGGGAGAAAAAGTGTTTAGACATAGACAATTTTTTATTGCTTTCTCAATAATTTTTTTAGTGTAATGCTGGCACCTTTTGACTTCGCAAATCCAGTAAATAAAATTATAAACAATAGTAGTGGGGCCGCAGATTTTAAGGATATATTAAATCCAGGTGCATATATCTCGTATGGGTGGAAGAAACTACCTCTGTTAATTGGGGTCGGTTATAGCCGTGGTCCATCTATTACGGAAATTCAAGAAAGTAACAACAGGAGGTACTTCCTATTCTTTGGATTAGACATGCCACTATTTAACCTTTACTAATCAAAAAAATAATTAGATTTTTCTTTTAAAATTAAAATTTTTGAGTATAATTGTATAAAAAAATTTTTTTAAAACGGAGGAAAAATATTTATGTCAACAGAGTTAAAGAAAAAAGTAGAAGAAACAGTTTATTTTTTAAAAAAAAATGTTAATTTTTCACCTGATATTGCAATAGTTCTTGGTACTGGTCTGGGAAAACTAGCAGGATTAATAAAAAACCCGAAAAAAATTTCATATAAAGATATTCCTCATTTCCCTGTTTCAACAGTGGAAAGTCATGCTGGAAATCTTGTATTTGGAACATTGAGTGATAAGAAAGTTGTAGCATTGGAAGGGCGATTTCATTATTATGAAGGTTATACGCTGGAACAGGTGACTTTTCCAGTAAGAGTTGCAAAAGAACTTGGGGCAAAAACACTTATTGTATCAAATGCATGCGGAGGCATGAATCCGCAGTTTAATGCAGGTGATATAATGATTATTACCGACCATATTAATTTTATGGGAATAAATCCTCTTATTGGACCTAATGATGAAAAGTTGGGACCCCGCTTCCCTGATATGTCCGAACCTTATAGCAGAGAGTTAGTTGCTTTAACTGAAAAAGTGGCAATTGAACAGCAGCTCCCTATTAGAAAAGGTGTATATATTGGAGTAACAGGCCCAAATCTGGAAACAGCCGCTGAGTATAGATTTATGCGCGCTATTGGTGCGGATGTTGTTGGTATGTCTACTGTTCCTGAAGTTATAGTAGCTGTGCATGCAGGGCTTAAGGTATTGGGATTATCCTGTGTTACAGATAGATGCTTGCCAGATGCGCTTCTGCCTGCAAACATTGAAGAAATTATTAAAATTGCAAATGCAGCAGAACCAAAGCTTTCTAAATTAGTAACTGAAGTCATAAAAAGGATGAAAAAATAAATCATGAAAACAATAGAAACTATTTTATGGAAAAATGGTCAAATTAAAATGATTGACCAGAGGGTATTACCTTTAAAAGTTTTATATAGAACATACACAAAACATGCTCAGGTAGCGGATGCCATAAAAAAAATGGTAATTAGAGGCGCTCCAGCTATTGGTGTGGCAACTGCTATGGGAATTGCATTAGGAGCAAACAGCATCAGGACTAATTCAAAAGAAAAATTTAAAGATGAATTTCAAAAAATTGTTGAATTATTCAAAAAAACTAGACCAACTGCTGTAAATCTGGCATGGGCAGCGAATCGAATGACTAAATGCATGGAAGAAAATATTTCTCTTCCTTTGACAAACCTTAAGCAGAAACTTATTATTGAAGCAAAAAATATATATAATGAAGATATTGAGATAAATAAAAATATGGGTAAAAACGGCGCAGCATTATTAAAAGACAGTGTGACAGTCTTGACGCATTGTAATGCTGGAGCGCTTGCTACTGCTGGATATGGGACAGCTTTGGGAGTAATAAGATATGCAAAGGAAATGGGCAAAGATATAAAAGTTTTTGCTGATGAAACACGTCCTTTTTTACAGGGTGCAAGGCTAACAGTCTGGGAGCTGCAGCAGGAAAAAATACCTGTCACTCTTATAACAGATAATATGGCCGGATATTTTATGTCATTGGGTAAAATTGATGCTGTAATTGTTGGTGCGGACAGAATTGCTTCGAATGGCGATACTGCAAATAAAATAGGCACTTATTCATTATCAGTACTGGCGCATGAAAATAATATTCCATTCTATATTGCTGCTCCTATTTCTACAATTGATTTTAATATAAAAACCGGTAAAGAAATTCCAATTGAAGAGCGTCCATGTCATGAAGTTACAACAGTTTTTGGCAAGAAAATAGTATCCGATAATACATGTGTTGCTAATCCTGCTTTTGATGTAACGCCATTTAAATATATTACAGCAATTATAACAGAGAAGGGTGTAATATATAAACCATTTAGAGAAAATATAAAAAAATTGTAGCTATTCAGCAGAAAATTGAAAACCTAATTAGGCACAAAGGCACAAAGCAGCAAAGGCACAGAGTTTAAAAGAAAAACAAAAAATTTTGTGACACTATGCTTTGGAACTGTTTTACTTTGTGCCTTTGTGCCTGTTACTTTGTAGCTTAAGCTGCTGCATGTTTTTTATACCAAAGTATAATAAGTTTGATATTATTTTCTACTATGGTATAATTTATACGACATGAATTATTAGAGATATTGAGCAGAGAGAAGTAGATTTTTTAGTATGTATTGATAACAAACCATGGTTTTGTGTTGAAGTTAAAAGCTCATATAAAAATATTCCAGCTTCGTTAAAATATTTTGGAACAAAACTTAATATCCCATTTATTTACCTGTGTGCCTAATTTTTCAATTTCCTAATATATTAAATAAATTTTAACAAAAATAAGATGATATGCAGGTATCAAATTTTGAATCTTGAATTTTTATTATAGGAAAATTTCTATGTTGAAGAAAAATATTTATTTTTTCATCTTAATTTTTATCAGGATTTTGATTTGTGGTAATGCTATCAGCAGTGCAGAAAATACATGGACAACTGAGGCAGTGGATGCACTTAAATATTTTACAGATTTTTCTTCAAGAGCCATTGCTATTGATAAAAATAATCATCCTCATATGGCTTATGGAGGAGCCCATCTGTATTATACTTATTTTGATGGAACAGAATGGAAATATGAAACTATAGATATATCCAATGGTGTAGGCAGGTATGCATCCATAGCCATAGATACGAATAATAAGGTACATATTAGCTATTATGATGATGACAACGGAGCTCTGAAATATGCAACAAATGTTGCAGGCTCTTGGGTAACTTCAAATCTAGATAACGCAGGATCAATGGCATTGACACTAAATATATTATTAAATTGAGCATTGAGCATTGACAATTGAGCATTGAGCATTAAACCATCCTGCTTGAGTATTCGACAGTGATGAATTGAGATTGATTATTCTCACTGCAAAATTGATTAATCTTTCTTGAATATCATCACCTTTTGCCATAGTATTATTTTAGCTCTTAATGCTCAATTGTCAATGCTCAATGCTCAATCGTCAATTTAGTGTCAATGCCATTGAACGCAGGATGGGTAGGCGAGCATACATCTATAGCTACAGATACAAATAATAAGGTACATATTAGCTATTTTGATCGTAGCAACGGAGCTTTGAAATATGCGATAAATAGTGAACCCGAACCTGACACAACTTCTCCAACAATCATCTCCATAAGTCCTGTAGATAGCGCTACTAATGTTGCTGTTAGTACAACAATAACCGCAGTATTCAATGAGTCAATGAATGCTTCAACTATTAACAATACAACTTTTACTGTTAATGGAATAACCGGCACAGTAACTTATAGCGGTACTCAAGCCACATTTACTCCATCAAACAATCTGGCAAATAACACAACTTATACAGTTACAATTACAACAGGAGTAAAAGATATTACTGGCAATGCAATGAGCCAGAATAAGACATGGAAATTTTCAACAATTGCAGAAGAGGCAAATGGAGAAAGCAATATAAACAGTGGCGGCAAAAAAAAGGGTTGTCTTATATCCACAATTACTCAAAATACTAAACTTAATGAATATCAGAACGTTTTAACTGAGTTAAGAGATAAATATTTTATTTACAAAATATCACCTCTTTTTTCTGGAATATTCCATTCATTTTTGAACCTCTGAAATAATTTCTTGATTTTTTACTTATTAGGAGATATTATAAATAGAATAGGGAATGAATCAAATAGTTCATTCTCTTTTTTATTGTTTAAAAAATTAATATAAGGAATATTTAATGCTCCCAGAATTTATTGAAGCGCGAGATTTACCTGATGCATGGTTTCAGGCAATTGCCAGGATAATAGATAAGGGTATAGTTTATACAATTGACAGAGGCAGTTATGAAGGGCAAAAAAGACGTGAATTTGATTATGTGACCATACATATAAAACATCCAGGGACAAGACCATTAATTCCTGAAATCCCTCCTCATCTGGGTATACCAGCTCCAGTTTCAATGGAGTATATAGAAGACTACCTGCCATATTTAATGACTGATATAAAAAAAGAAAATGAACAATATACTTACGGTGAACGAATTGCTGTATCAATGAATAAAGTTATAAAAATGTATAAGGAACAGGGCTTTGGAACAAATCAGGCAATTATGGAAATAGGGCAACCGGATGATATTGATTTACCTGATCCTCCGTGCTTGCGTCTTATTGATACACGTATAAGAAATGGAAAATTAAGTTTTATTATTTATTTTCGTTCATGGGACCTGTGGGGAGGATTTCCTGCTAATCTGGCAGCTATTCAGTTGATGAAAGAATATATGGCAAATGAGATAGGTGTTGAAGATGGAGAAATAATTGCCGCAAGCAAAGGTCTGCATCTTTATGAATATACATGGGATTTAGCAAGTTTACGCTGTGGAATTGCAAATAAACAGGTATTCAATAAAATATGAATCCAAAAACTTTTAATGGTGGTGTTCATTTAAAATATAATAAAGAATTAACGCAGAATAAATCAATTGAAAAAATTAAATTACCGTCTAAAGTTACTATCCCTTTTCATCAGCATACCGGTATTCCCTGTAATCCAATAGTAAAAACAGGAGATATAGTTCAAACAGGACAAAAAATCGGAGAGGCAGATGGTTTTATAACATCACCTGTTCATGCAAGTATTTCTGGAAAAATAATAGAAATTTCACCTAAACTTTCCCCATGGGGAAAACCGATACTTTCTTGTATTATAGAATCTGATGGACAGGATATATGGCATTCCAGCATTAAATCCCGTTCTGGATATTTAAAATTAACTTCCGGAGAAATAGTTTCTATAATAAAAGAAGCAGGTATAGTAGGGCAGGGCGGGGCTGCTTTCCCCAGCCATGTAAAATATAATCCGCCGCAGTCTAAAGTATATGATACTTTAATTATAAACGGTGCAGAATGTGAACCTTATTTGACTTGCGATCATAGATTAATGCTGGAAAACTCAAAAGAAATCATTGCTGGTATTGAAATTATAATGTATGCAATGAAAATAAAAAAAGTTTATATTGGTATCGAAACAAATAAATTAGATGCCATAGAGATATTAAAAATCGCCGGAAAAAATACACTTGGACTGGAAATAATTCCGCTTCAAGTAAAATATCCTCAAGGGTCTGAAAAACATCTTATAAAAGCTATAACTAATAAGGAAGTTCCGCCAGGCGGATTCCCGCTTGAAGTTGGAGTACTTGTAAATAATGTTGGAACTATGATAGCAGTCTATAAAGCAGTTATGGAAGGAAAACCATTAATAGAACGTGTAATAACAGTTACTGGAAATGGGATTAATGAACCTAAAAATCTATTAGTGCGAATTGGCAGTTCATTGAATGATATATTTGATAATTGCGGTGGATTAAAAAGTGATATAGGGAAAATCATTATCGGTGGTCCAATGATGGGAATGGCTCAATATACGATGGATATCCCTATTATAAAAGGGACTTCCGGAGTTATTGTATTTCCTAAGGAAGAAACAAAGATTTCCAATGTGACTTTTTGTATCCGATGCGGACAATGTGTGGAAGTCTGTCCTATGAAATTACAGCCATTTGCAATTGCTGATAGATCTGAATTTAATTATTATAATGATATTGAGCAACAGAATCTAATGGATTGTATTGAATGCGGATGCTGTTCTTACATATGTCCTGCTGAGCGTCATATGGTACATTTAATAAGGCAGGCAAAGCTGGTTATGAATAAGAAAAAAGGGAGTTAAATGGAATCACAATTAATAATTTCATCTTCACCGCATTTTAAAAACGAAACTAATACAAAAATAATAATGTATACAGTTATCGCAGCGCTGCTTCCAGCAGGAATTGCAAGTACATATTTTTTTGGATGGTATTCATTATTATTAATTTGCTTAAGTGTAATTTTTTGTATGGCAACAGAAGCGTTATTCCAAAAAATTGTGGGAGCCCATATTACCATACTGGATGGAAGCGCAATTTTAACAGGAATATTGCTTGCATATAATTTACCACCCGGAGTTCCGTGGTGGATCCCGATAGTTGGAGCAGTTGTTTCCGTCGGTCTTGCAAAACAATTATATGGCGGTCTGGGACAGAATCCTTTTAATCCGGCATTAATCGGCAGAGTTTTTTTATTGCTTTCCTGGCCGGTATATATGACAACAAATTGGATTTTACCAGAAGGAAGCATAGACGCTATTACTACTGCCACTCCTTTAACATTAATTAAACAAGCCGCACTTCCCGATGCTTCTCCTGATATTATAATTTTAGTAAAAGAAATGATGAAATCGAATATTATTAAAGATCTTTTTATTGGAAGAGTAAATGGATGCATTGGTGAAACATCCGCAATACTGCTTATTTTAGGCGGTATATTTTTAATTTATAAAAATTATATTGATTGGCGTATACCAGTCAGCTATCTTGGAATTTTTTCTATATTTATTTTGATTTTTGGAGGTAAATCATGGTTTGACGGACCCTTTATTTTTCATCTTTTGTCAGGCGGTATTATGCTTGGAGCATTTTTTATGGCAACTGATCCTGTAACTACTCCAATGACCAAAAGAGGCAGGATTATTTTTGGATTGGGATGCGGATTATTAACAGGCATAATAAGAATTTATGGAGTTTATCCGGAGGGAACTTCATTTGCTATTTTAATTATGAATGCTTTTACACCTTTAATCGATCGTTATATTAAGCCTGATAGATTTGGAGTGCAAGGAAAATGACAGATTTTGTAAGAGATACGATTAAATATGGTTTTATATTACTGGTTACCGGACTTGCTGCCGGAATATCTCTGGCACCAATTTATAAAATGACTAAGCCAATTATTTCTAAATTAGAAGCTGATAAAAATACAATAGCGCTCAAAGAGCTTTTTCCTGATGGAAAAAAATTTGAAAAATGGCAATTATCCTATGATAAAGTAACTACAGTAAAAGATGATAAAGATATAATCATTGGATTTACATTTAAAATTAGCGCTAAGGGATATGGTGGATTTATTAATATTCTAGCAGGTATTGACGAACAGGGTTATTTAAAGGGTATACGAGTGCTCAGTCATACTGAAACACCGGGATTAGGAGCAAAAATAGTTGAAGTGAAAAAAGATAAATCAATCTGGGATGTTTTTAGTAATACAAAAACAGAAGAAAAGGAAAATCAAATTCCATGGTTCCAAAAACAATTTGAAGGGAAATTAATAAATGCATTAATATTAGTGAAACGAACACCACTGGAAATGGAAGATTCAATACAGGCGATTACAGGAGCAACTATTACTTCTAGAGCAATAGTTCAATCAATAAAAAAAATGGGTGAACGAATTATTGCAGATTTAAATAAAAAGAAACTTGATGAACAAAATATGGAAATAGATGAATGGCAGAAAAAATGGCCATCAAGTGATGTAAATATCAGTGAAGCTAGTGACGTTTTTTAAGGAGATGGTATGAAAGCTTGAGGTTGAGGTTAAGGTTGAGGAAAGATATAAATCATTATATTGATTTTGGTTTTATCTTTTCCTTAACCTAACCCTTAGCCTTAACCTGATTTATCATAGGAGATGATATGATAACAAGCAATGAGCAATGAGTGATGAGCAATGAGTTTAAAGTATTTTTTAACTCGTTGCTCATTGCTAGGTACTCATTGCTTCTTTTCATAGGAGCAATTATGAATAAAAAAGAAATTTTTCTAAATGGCATTTTTAAAAATAATCCTATTTTTCGATTAGTGCTGGGAATGTGTTCAACTCTTGCAGTTACTATTTCATTGAAAAATGGTATTATGATGGGAACAGCAGTCATATTTGTTCTTGTTTGTTCCAATGTTTTAGTTTCTTTATTTAGAAATTTTATTCCTAAAAAAATTCGAATTCCAGCTTTTGTAGTTATCATTGCTTGTTTTGTTATTATAGTTGAATTGCTTATGCATGCGTATACAGTTGAATTATATAATACAATGGGAATTTTTATACCTTTAATTGTAGTTAATTGCATTTTATTGGCTCGAGCAGAAGCTTTTGCTTCAAAAAATCCAATTTTAGATTCTTTAATAGATGGGCTTGGAATTGGATTAGGATATTTTTTTGCAATAAGCATAATTAGTTTATTACGGGAAATTATTGGTTCAAATCAGATATGGGGGTATCTAGTATTTAAAAATTATGAGCCAATATCAATATTTTTATTGCCGCCAGGCGGTTTTTTAACACTCGGTTTTTTATTGGCATTTTTTAATTGGATTAGCCTACGGAGGAACTAAAATGGATATAGGACGATTGCTAACAATTATTATTGGTACAATTTTAGTTAATAATTTTGTTTTAACAAGATTTCTTGGAATTTGTCCTTTTCTGGGAGTTTCTAAAGACACAGATTCTGCAATTGGTATGGGAACAGCTGTTATTTTTGTTATGACACTTGCTTCAAGTGTTTGCTGGGTAATAGAAAAATATCTATTAATTGGATTAGGTATTGAATATTTACGAACTTTAGTTTTTATTCTTGTAATTGCAGCACTAGTGCAGATGATAGAACCTATTATTTTAAAAACTAGCCCAACACTTTATAAGTCTTTAGGAATTTATCTTCCGCTTATTACAACTAATTGTACTGTATTAGGAGTAGCGTTCCTTAATTCTGATATGAATTATAATTTTATTGAATCTACCATACATGGTTTTGCCGGTGGAGTTGGATTTACACTTGCTTTAATATTAATGTCCTGTATCAGACAACGTATGAATTTTTCACGAATACCAAGACCTTTTATAGGAGTACCAATAGCTTTTATTACTTCTGCTTTTATGGCTATGGCTTTTATTGGTTTTGCAGGAATGATAATTCAATAGATTTTTTGGAGAAATATAATGGATATAATACTTACCTCAGCATCAGTATTAGGTGGGTTAGGTTTAATTTTTGGAACAGGGTTAACATATATTAGTTATAAATTTTCAATAGAAATTAATCCTCATATAGAAGAAATATTTGAAGCTTTACCGAATGCAAATTGCGGCGCATGCGGTTTTGCAGGATGCGCAATGTACGCTGAAAAATTAGCTAAAGGAGAAGCGTCATCTCCGGGTTTATGTGTAGCAGGCGGTGAAGATGCAGCTAAAAAAATCGCAAAAATACTGGGATTAGAAAAAATTGATTTGCAGATTCCCAAAATTGCAGTTGTTATATGTGGTGGAGGAGTGAAAGAAGCAATAAAACAATTTTTTTATGATGGAATATCCACATGTAAAGGCGCTAATTTATTAGAGCAGGGAAATAAAGCATGCAAATATGGATGTCTGGGATTCGGAGATTGTGTTTTGGTTTGTCCTTTTGATGCAATATATATTGGAGAAAATGGACTGCCCATAATAAATAAAAATTGTACAGGCTGTGGAAAATGTTTAAAAGAATGTCCCAAAAAAGTAATAATTCTTGTTGATATTAAACATAAAGTTAATATATTATGTAATTCCAATGATAAAGGTATTATTGTAAGAAAAATTTGCACAAATGGATGCATTGCCTGTATGCGTTGTATTAAAGCCTGTCCAAAGCAGGCAATAGAATTTGATAATTTTTTAGCAAAAATAAATTATCCAAAATGTGATAATTGCGGAGAATGCATCAAAGTTTGTCCTACAAAAACCATAGTATCTAATAATTCAGTCAACTTGAGTAATAATTATATCATTAGCTAAAATAGGTAAAAAATATGCCCCCTCCATGTAATAAGTTTCAAGTTTTAATATTTTTTTGTCTTTTTTTCTGTTTTATTTTTGCTTTTAGCTGTTCAAAATCAAATACTTCAAATCCTTCAAATCTTAATCAATCTCAAAATAAAGAATCTTTTTATACTTTAAAAGAAGTGATTGACGGTGATACAATAGTTTTAAATGATAATCGTAAAGTAAGGTATATTGGTATTGATACTCCGGAATTTAATATCCCTGCCCAAAAAAAATATGCAGAAATAGCCCTTAATGAAAATTTAAAGCTGGTGCAGAATAAAAATATTATACTGGTTTATGATTCTATGTATGAAGATGTATATGATAGAATACTGGGTTATGTTTATGCTGAAAATGTTTTTGTAAATGAAGAACTTGTAAGAAAGGGGTATGCGCTGGTAAGTACATTCCCGCCAAATATTTCTCATTATAAAAATTTTATTAATGCTCAAATTGAAGCGCGAAAAAATAAAACAGGATTCTGGGATGAACAAACTCTTACTCCGCGAGATCATACTGAAGCGAAAAATTTCATTGGACAATTATGTACCATAGAAGGTAAAGTTATAGAAACCTACAATGGGAAAACTAAAATTTTTTTAAATTTTGGAATAGATTATAAAACTGATTTTACTATTATTATATATAAAAATAATTTTTTTCTTTTCTATACTGAAAATATAGACCCATTAGTATCCTATACCGGGAAAAAAATAAGGACATTCGGAAGGATAGTAGAATATAATGGTCCTCAGATAAAAGTTGATAATCCATTTCAGATAGAAATAGTGGGGAATTAATATGAATATTTTTATTAATGTTGCATTACCTCTACCTATTACAAATTTTTTCACCTACAGCATTCCTTCAGAATTAGAAAGTACCTGTATTCTGCCAGGAATGCGTGTTTTGGTCCCATTTAATAATCGTAAAATTGTTGGTTTTGTAATGAATTTTTTAGAACCTGAAGCAGGGAAAAATATTAAAAATATTATTTCTATTCTGGATGATGAACCGGTTATTGATGAAAAACTACTAAAACTGGCAGAATGGATTTCATCATACTATTTTACTCCGATTGGTTTTACATTGCGTTATTTTGTCCCACCGATTAAATTAACTAAGAAAGGATTATACAAAAAAGAAGCTTTTGTTTTTCAGGATGATACAAATTTAAAAATTAAAGATTCCCCATTAAAATTAACCGAAGAACAGACAAAATGTCTGGAAAATATAAAACGTAATGAAGGACGTTTTGGCGTAATTCTTATTCATGGTATTACTGGAAGCGGAAAAACAGAAATATATCTTCAGGCTATAGCAAGTGTTATAAAATCAGGTAAACAGGCTATTGTTTTAGTACCTGAAATAGCTCTTACTCCGCAGACAATCAGCAGATTTAAAGAAAGATTTGGCGATAATCTGGCTGTATTGCACAGCAGGCTTGGTGCTAAGAAACGTGAATATGAATGGTGGAGAATAAAAAAAGGTAAGGTAGGATTGGTGATAGGAGCCAGAAGCGCTGTATTTGCACCGGTTCCAAATCCAGGTATTATTGTAATAGATGAAGAACACGAATCAACTTATAAACAGGAAGAAGCACCTCGTTATCATGCTCGAAATGTTGCTATCATGCGCGCAAAATTCAGCGATTCGCTTGTTGTACTGGGTACTGCAACTCCGAGTTTGGAATCATACTATAATGTTGAGAAAGGCAAATATAAAATTTTAGCTCTTGAAAAACGAGTGGAAACCAGTTCTCTTCCTGATATCGAAGTTGTTGACATGCGCGATGAAATATCAAAAGGCAATTTAGAACCTTTTTCGGAAATTTTATTGGAGAACATGAAAAATTGTCTTTTAAAAAAAGAGCAGATTATTCTTTTTCAAAATAGACGTGGATTCTCATCCTTTATTTTATGCCGTGAATGCGGTAAAGTAATAAAATGCAAAAATTGCGATGTTTCTTTAACTTATTATTTGAATACTAAAAGACTGCGCTGTCATTATTGCGGATTTACAGATATGACTCCATCTGCCTGCCCATCGTGTAAAAGTAAATATTTACAGCATTTTGGTCATGGTACAGAAAAAATAGAAAATAATATGAAAAAAATTTTCCCTGATGCCAGAATTGCAAGACTTGATATGGAGATAACTTCTAAAAAAGGAGAGCTAGAAAAAATATTAAAAAAATTTCAAGAAAAGCAGTTAGATATTCTTATCGGCACACAGATTATTGCTAAAGGACATGATTTCCCCGATGTAACCCTAGTGGGAGTTATTTTTGCTGATATAACGTTAAATCTTCCCGATTTCAGAGCAAGCGAACGTACATTTCAATTGCTAACTCAAGTAGCAGGAAGAGCAGGGCGTGGAATAAAAAAAGGTAAAGTAATTATACAAACACATGAACCTGAACATTATAGTATAAAATATGCGCGTACCCATGATTTTAAAAATTTTTATATTGAAGAAATGAAATATCGCAGAGCTTTGTCATATCCTCCTTATATAAATATTATAAATATTTTATTTAAAAGCAAAAACAGCGAAAAAGCTTATCTAGCAAGTTTAAAATTTTCTAAAATTTTTAAACAAATGAATTTCTCGGATATAAAACTTTTAGGACCTGCTCCTGCGGCTATCCCCAAAATAAATAATTTTAACCGTTTTCAGATAATACTAAAAGGATCTAATAGAACCAGCTTGCATAATAGTTTATTAAAAGCAAGTGAAGAATATTTTAAAGATAAAGAATTAAAATCGGTAAATATTTTGTTTGATGTAGATCCTTTGGATATGATATAATTTAATGTACAGAAATTTGAAACGCTCGATAAATCGAGCAACTACATTGAAATTTTTGTAGTCGCTCGATTTATCGAGCCTAATTTAGGATAAAAAATGGATGAAGGAGCGCAATTTTTACAACCAAATGTACTCGCTAAACTTACAAATCTTGATTTAATAGCCAGGCTTGTTGTTGAAGGCTTTCTTTCAGGTATGCATAAAAGTCCATTCAAAGGTTTCAATGTTGAATTTGCCGAGCACAGACAATATATGCCCGGAGATGAAATACGTTATATTGATTGGAAAGCATTTGCAAAATCTGATAAATTTTATATAAAGCAATTTGAAGAAGAGTCCAATTTGCGGTGTTATATTCTTTTTGATTGCAGTCGGTCTATGGAATACGGCAGTCCGCTGAATAAATTTACATATGGAAAATATCTGGTAGCTTCATTGGCATATCTAATGCTGCGTCAAAGAGATTCTGTCGGGCTGGTGACTTTTAATGAAAAAATTATCCGTTATATACCTCCCAGAACAGTATTGTCTCATATGCATATTATTTTAGAAGAACTTAAAACCGTTGGAACACAGGATAGGACAAACATTAGCGAAGTATTTCATGAATTAGCGCAGCGAATAAAACGCAGAGGGTTAATTATTATTATATCCGATCTTTTTGATAATCCAACCAATGTGATTAATGCATTGAAACATTTTCGTCATAAAAAACATGAAGTGATAGTTTTTCAGATTTTAGATAAAAATGAAATTGAATTTAATTTCAAAGAATCATATAAATTTGTTGAACTTGAGAGCAGCAAAGAAGTGATAGTGAATGCTTCTGCAATAAGAAAAGATTATAGAGAATATATTAATGAATTTATAAATAAATATAAACGCACCTGTCATGAAAATAATATTGATTATATATTAATAAATACTGACACACCATATGATTATGCGCTTTTTTCTTATCTATCAAAACGTATGCATCAAAAAACAAGTTTCAAAGATATAAGGGCTTAAATATATAAAAATATGGAAAATAATAATAAAAAAACAGCTATAATAATCGGAGCAGGGCCTGCTGGTATAACTGCCGCATATGAACTTGTCAATAAATCAGATATAAAACCAATAATTTATGAAATGGATAATTGTATTGGCGGAATTGCCAAGACAGTGGATTATAAAGGATTTAAAATTGACCTTGGTCCGCATAGATTTTTTTCAAAATCGGATGATGTAACAAAAATATGGCTGGATGTTTTACCTTTACAGGGAGCATTAACTCGAGATGATAAAATATTAGAAAGAGATATTCCTATATCAGACCTGCCTGATGCGCCTGATCCCGAAAAAGAAGATAAAGTTTTGTTATATAAGAATAGACTTACAAGGATTTTTTTCTTAAGAAAGTTTTTTGATTATCCAATTTCTTTGAGTTTAAAAACTCTTTCAAATCTTGGTTTAATTAGAGTATTTAAAATTGGTATCAGTTATATTTCTATAAAAATATTTCCTATTAAACAGGAAATTTCACTTGAAGATTTTTTTATAAATAGATTTGGGAAAGAGTTATATTTAACTTTTTTTAAGGATTACACTGAAAAAGTGTGGGGTGTTTCCTGCAAAGAAATTCCGCGTGACTGGGGTGCGCAGAGAATAAAAGGACTGTCTATAAGAACAGCAATAACACATGCATTAAAAAAGACTTTATATGGGAATAAAGTATCAAGTGGAAAAGTAGAAACAAGTTTAATCGAAAGATTTATGTATCCAAAATTTGGCGCAGGACAAATGTATACTGAGATGGGAAATATAGTCAAAAATAAAGGCGGAGAAATATATTTTAATCATAAAGTTGTTGGAATTAATGAACTTGATAATAAAATTATTTCCATTAAAATAAAAAATATAAAAACAGGTGAGACTGATGAAATATCCGGCGATTACTTTTTTTCTTCAATGCCGGTAAGAGAATTGATAAACTCTTTTAATGAAGAAATAGTTCCAGATAATGTTAAAAAAGCTGCAAATGGTCTGGCATATAGAGATTTTATGACTGTCGGGATATTAGCAAAAAAAATTAAAATAAAGAATGAAACCAGTATTAAAACAATTAATAATATTATACCTGATAACTGGATATATGTTCAGGAAACTGATGTAAAAATCGGTCGATTGGATTTTTTCAATAATTTCAGTATCTATTTATTAAAAGATGAAAATCTGGTCTGGCTGGGAGCGGAATATTTTTGTAATGAAGGAGATGGATTGTGGAGCAAATCAGATGAAGAAATGTCAAAATTTGCTTTTGAAGAACTGGAAAAAATAGGAATTATTGATAAAAAAGATGTTATGGATTCCATTGTCATTCGTGTCCCTAAAGCATATCCAGCATATTTTGGAACCTATAATGAATTTGATAAAATAAAAGAATTTATCAATAAATTTGATAATTTATTTTTAGTAGGAAGAAATGGAATGCATCGCTATAATAATATGGATCATTCAATGATGTCAGCGATAACTGCAGTTGATAATATAATTAACGGGATTAAAACTAAAGATAATATATGGGAAATTAATATAGAAGAAGAATATCATGAGCAAAAAAAATGATTATTATGACTTATTAATTTTTTTATATAGATTGATATATATATTTAAATCCTAGATTTTTATAATGTTACATGTTTGTCTGATCCTCAATTGCAAAATCCTCAACGTAGCTATATGTTATGCCTCAGATTTTGCTTAATCGGATCAGCCAAATCTGACTAGAATCTGAGTGCCTGAATGTGTAAGTTATTTCATCACAGCTCTTTACTATTGCAAATTTATAAATGTACTAGCTACATTACTTAATTGTTTATAGTTTTTACTATTTAAATGATTTATATTTGCATCCTCTTTCTTAAATAATGAAACACATAATGTTCCTCTCCCCATAATGGTTGGTGCGCCGGTCTTTAGAGAACCTGATTGAATAGGAATTACAAAAGTTTTTTCACACGATTCAGTTAGATCAATTATACATTCGGGTGAAGGGTAAAAGAAAATCAAAGCTCCTCCGTATTTGGATTCGTTTTTTTCTTTATATGAAAGTTCCGTCATTTTACAAACCATATTTTCCTGTAGTATGTTAATAGTATATTTATGGTCTTGAGCCAGAATCTCTGATGATAATTTATAAAACAATTTCAGTTCAAAAATAAAAACAACAGCAATATCTTTTTTGTTAATTTTTTCTGATTTATTCTGCCAATTAAATTGAAGTGTTATTGCAGCTTTGCTGGGTTCAGTATTAATGTTTAGTATTCGAACCTGGCATAAGGATTGTTCGTTTTCTTGATTTGCTTTAACTTTAAGATTTTGTATTATGAAGAATAGAAATGTTAAGTATATTACAATAATTGATACACGTTTCATTTTTAATCCCTCCTTATACATTTTCTCTTAAATAAAGGGCTTGCAAAAAAATAACTTGGCATTTTCGCAAGCTCTAAGCTCGATAAATCGAGCAACTACAATGCAATATATTTGAAGTTGCCCAATTTATTGGGCATTTTCAAATTTTTATACCTTAAATTAATTTACGCAACCGCTTTTAATATTCTTTCCTCTTCCTCTTCAGACCTTAAAGGGTGATGTCTTTTTTTATGAAGAACAATTTCTGGCGGTAAAGTATCCAGAATTTCCCATGCACTTTTCATAGAATCAAAAATATTAATAAATTCTTGTTTTTGATTAATAAAAGTATCTTCAAATGTTTTGGCTATATTCAGATAACATCTATCTAACGGGGACATAGATTCATCTCCCAATATAGAGACTAATTTTCTTAATTCTCTGCCATGCGCATAAGCTCCATATAGTTGATCTACAAGTTCCTGATAATCTTCACTTGTTTTTTTCATTACAGCTTTAATGTTCATTACACGCGGAGGTGTATACAAAATATCAATAGGAGGATAAATCCCCCTGCTATTCATTTGACGGTCTAAAACCAATTGCACATCAGTTGTATAAGCTGTAAGATCAGGGATAGGATGTGTAATATCGTCGTCTGGCA
>CAYWFU010000016.1:23060-47901 GCA_964457585.1 uncultured bacterium
TGGTAAGAATAGCAAGTTGTGTGATTGATCCTTTCTTCCCTTTTATTTTTCCTGCGCGTTCGTAAATAGAAGCGAGGTCTGTATACATATAACTTGGATACCCTCTTCTACCCGGAACTTCTTCCCGGGCACTGGATATTTCTCTTAATGCTTCACAATAATTAGTCATATTAGTTAGAATTACCAGAACATTGAAATCATGTTTAAAGGCAAGAAATTCAGCTGCTGTGAGTGCACAGCGCGGTGTAATAACTCTTTCTACTGTTGGATCACTGGCAAGATTAATAAAGGAAATAAGCCTGTCAGAAATCCCGCTTTCGACAAATTGATTCATAAAAAAAGATTTTTCCTGATTGGTAATTCCCATGGCGGCAAATACTATTACAAAATTTTTTTCATCACCGATTTTAACATTCTTAACAATATGAGCTGCAATTTGGTTAGCAGGTAATCCTGAGCAAGAAAAAATAGCCAGTTTCTGTCCCTGCAAGAGAGTATTCATCACATCTATTGCAGCAATACCAGTCTCAATATAATCCGATGATTCTCCACGAGAACATGGATTTATCGGATAACCGGATATCCGTACTCTTTCTTCAGGTGATATTGGTGGCAAACCATCAATAGGATTACCTATGCCATTTAATGTTCTGCCTAAAAGATCCATTGAAACATCTATACATGGCGGCTCATTTTTAAGATTTATAGCGCTTATTTTAGTATCAATGCCGTCTGTCCCTTCAAATATCTGTATCATAACTTTATCTTCATCTATCTCTAAAACCTGGCCAGTACGAGATGTTCCTATTGGAGTAATTAATTCCACCATTTCACCAAATGAAACATCTGCGATATCTTCCACATATATTAAAGGTCCTGATACTACTTTTATTGTTCTATAAAAAAGAGTTGATAGATTTATTTTTAAAAGTTTTTCTTTAAGTTCTTTTGAAATGTATAGTTCAGGATACATTTTAATAACTTTTTTCTCAACCTCATCTTCATCCTCATCCTCATCCCTATGGGATGAAAGCACTTTTTTAAGTTTTTTTAATCTAAATAAATTTTCACGATCACGTTCTTCAAGACACATACGTATATGTTTAATTTCTTCTGTAAATCTTGGAATGACCATTAAGTCCAATGCATTTACACGACGGCTGGTTCTTAAAATTTCCTCTCCAAGCCTCTTTAACCCTGTTTCCACATGAGCATTTTCAATAATAGAATCAACTACTTTTTCGAATCTTTCCGCAACCTCATCGATTCTTGAACTAACAGAGAGTACACTATATCCTCGTTCCAGTGTGGAACGTTTTGAGCATATAACACTATCTACTTCAGGAATCTTAATTCCCATAACCTGACGACCTTTGATATTCACTCTTACATTACCTTTAGTAGCAAATGAAGCAGAACGCACAGTTACAGGACCATCTACTGCAAAGGCAATTACCAGTGCATATTGTGCCTGAGAAACAATTCTCGATAATAAAGATTCCGTTCTTATACCTTCCTGCAAAATATGTAAAAATTCTACCATTAATGCTTCCTTTTTTTGTTTTAGAAGATCTCTTCCCTGTTTGGCTAACTTAAGATGTATTGCTTTAGATAATAATTCCGTACGAGTAGCAATTATTTGTTCCATATTCCAATCACCTCCATGATTAGATATTAAACTCAAGCTATATTTTTTTGATAGATTCTAATATTTCATCTTCTTTCTTCTGAGACTTTAAAGGTGCATGCCTTTTTTTATAATGAACGATTTCTGACGGTAAAATATCCAGAATTTCCCATGCGTTTTTTATAGAATCAAAAATATTAATAAATTCCTGTTCTTGATTAATAAAACGATCTTCAAATGCTTTAGCTATGTTCAAAAAATTTTTATCTATCGGGGATAGGGAATCTTCGCCCAGGATTGAGACCAGTTTTCTTAACTCCCTGCCATGTGCATATACTCCATATAACTGGTCAACCAGTTCCTGATGATCATCACGTGTTTTTTTCATCACAGCTTTAATATTCATTACACGCGGAGGTGTAAATAAAATATCAATAGGAGGATAAATCCCTCTGTTATGTAATTGACGGTCTAAAACCAATTGCACATCAGTCGTATAAGCTGTAAGATCTGGGATAGGATGAGTAATATCATCCTCTGGCATGGTAAGAATAGCAAGTTGTGTGATTGATCCTTTCTTCCCTTTTATTTTTCCTGCACGTTCGTAAATAGTAGCAAGATCTGTATGCATATAACTTGGATAACCTCTTCTGCTTGGTATTTCTTCCCTGGCGCATGATATTTCTCTTAGCGCTTCACAATAATTAGTCATGTCAGTCAATATTACCAGAACATCCATATCACATTTAAAGGCAAAATATTCAGCTACTGTGAGTGCGCAGCGCGGTGTAATAATCCGTTCTATCGTTGGGTCGCTCGCAAGATTTATGAAAGAAACGAGTCTTTTAGATATCCCGCTTTCAATGAATTGATTCATAAAAAAAGATTTTTCTTGATTGGTAATTCCCATGGCGGCAAATACTATTACAAAATTTTTTTCATCACTGATTTTAGCATTCTTAACAATATGAACTGCAATTTTGTTAGCAGGTAATCCTGAACAGGAAAAAATAGCCAGTTTCTGTCCCAAGAGGAGAGTATTCATCACATCTATTGCAGCAATCCCTGTCTCAATATAATCTGCCGGACGTTCACGTAAATAAGGATTTATTGGATAACCGGATATCTGTACTCTTTCTTCAGGTATTATTGGAGGTAACCCATCAATAGGTTTACCCATTCCATTTAATGTTCTGCCAATAAGGTCAAGAGAAACATCTATATGAGGGGTTTCTTTTTTTAGTCTGATAATAGTTCTTTTAGTGTCCAGTCCATCTGTTCCCTCAAAAACCTGTATCATAGCTTTTTTTGCACCTATTTCCATAACCTGTCCGGTACGTGGAATACCGCTTGGAGGAATTATTTCTATTATTTCTGCATAAGAGATATATGGAATATTTTCTACAAATATTAAAGGACCAGAAACTATTTTTACTGTTCGATATTCAACAGAAGATAAATTTGATAATTGGTGTTTTTTATTTATATTTTCTGCATTGTAATCAATATTTAATTGTGTCATTAAAATCACCTCCATATAATGTCAAAAATTTAAATTAAGCTCGATAAATCGAGCAACTACAAAAATTTTGATAATATGCAATATTTGAGGTTATGGTTATGGTGTGCAATACTGGTATGGCTATAAAAGATGTTAATATCTGAACATACTACTCTTACTCAAAAGAGGTAGTCGTCATTTCATTTTTTGTGGTTTGTTGAATTGCATGCATGGATTTCAATTTGTCTCTGCCTCGTAACAACGTTGTGGCGGCTATCTTTAAATCCTAATTTTATGAATAAGAGACTGGTATGGTTTTGATGTTCTTCTAAGTAACTCACCACCTCCTTTGTTAAGAGGTAGTCGTCACTTCGTTTTTTCGTGGTTTAGTGGATAGTTTAAAATATTAAATCCATTAATCACGGATTTACGGTGCGGCGGCTATCTGTAAATCTTTTCATTAAATATTTCTATCCTTATATTAATATCCTAATATCCTAATATTAAGGCTAGCATATTTATTTATTAATGTCAAGCATTTTTTTAAGAAACTCAGGGACGAAGAAACTCAGAAGAAATTCAGAATTCAGGGACATAAAATAATAAATAAGTTGACATCATAATCTAAATGTATTAAAATTGTTAAATACCAAGACAATAAAGATACGTGGCACGGTGTGATTGAAGGACTTTGGGATGAGGCTTGTACTCCAAATGCAAAAATTAAAGTGAAGGGAGGTTAAACAATGAATAAGATAATCAATATTAATGATTTATCTGAAGAACAGGCAAATCGCGTTTTTGAATTTATACAATCATTAAGAGATCAATTTCAAAACAAACAAGCTGTAAAAAAAGAAAAAAGAGCTGATGGGAAAAGCATTTTAAGAATAATCAAAAAATTACATCAAAGGGTCTTCAGATCGAAAATCCTTTAAAAGATATTTAATGTGCATTAATAAATTACCCTTCCGCTAAATCCTTTACTCACCACCCCATCAATCATCATCCGTTTCAGAAATATCTGCTCTTGATAAAGCAGTTAATTCCATTTTAGTCGTGAGCATCGCTCCAAGAAGCGCGGCATTATCCTCGCCAGTCTTGCCAATGATATACATGTGTCCCGGACGATCTTTTTTTAATATATCTCGCTTTATTTTTACATTCGCCAATTCCCTAATAAGACGGATTATCTCACTATTCGTTATCATGTTACTTATCTTAGTTTCAATCTCTTATTGAACCATCCATGCTATGTGCTTGGCTAAATATCAATTAAATCAAGGTAAGCCCACTTTTATTTTGACTTGCTTTCTATTAGGCGTCCTGTATTATTTCCCAAAATCTATATAAAAATTTCTGCACAATTCCTACAAATTTCTTGACTTTTCATATTTTTATAATTATATTTTATTTATTTCATTATTGATTTTACTTATACATATAATAGTATATATTTAATGAAAATTTAAAATATTGGAGGAAAAAGAATTTGCAATTAAAACAAGTTGAAATATTCGGATTTAAGACCTTTGCGGATAAAGTGGATTTATTATTTTCTCCCGGAATAACAGCAATTGTTGGTCCAAATGGATGCGGAAAAACAAATATTCTGGATTCAATTAGATGGGTATTGGGAGAACAAAGTTCGAAAATTCTGAGAAGTACTAGAATGGAAGATGTAATTTATAATGGTGGACAAACAATAAAACCGCTTAATATGGCAGAGGTCTCACTTACATTTGTTAATAATAAAAAAATACTTCCGATTGAATATGATGAAGTAACAATTACAAGAAGGTTGTATCGTTCAGGAGAAAGCGAATATTTTATTAATAAATCAGAATGCAGGCTTAAGGATATTAATGAACTTTTTATGGATACCGGGATTGGTTCTCATGTTTATTCCATAATAGAACAGAGTCAGATTGATCTAATTCTCAGCAATAATCCCGCATTGCGCCGTATGCTGTTTGAAGAAGCAGCAGGAATAATGAAATATAAAACCAGAAAAAGAGAAACTCTTTCCAAGCTTGAGCATACAGAACAAAATTTGTTAAGGCTTTGCGATATAGTTGAAGAAGTTTCAAAACAAGCTGATTTGCTTAAATCGCAGGCAAATAAAGCTCAAAAATATTTATCTTATAGAGATGAATTGAAAGATATGCAGAAAAGATTGACTTTATTAGAATATATTGACATAAATGAATTATCTAAAACATATTCATCTGCTTTAAAGGAACAAGAAGAAAAAAAGAATAATATACAGGTAGAAGTTAATCAAAAAGAAACAGAAATAAATACATTAAAAGTAGAAATAATCGGGATTGACAGAAAAATTGCCGAAGAACATGAGTCTCAGTTTAAACTTGAACATGATATAGATAAATTGGAAAATGCTATTGCTGTTGATAAAGAACGGCTTGGCGGATTGGATAATCAGAAAAACCGGGAAATAGAAAACAGGGTTTTATATGAAGATAGAATTCATCGGAATTCTCAGGAATTAAGTGAAACCAAAAATGAAATAATTCATATTAAAAATGATATTGAATCAAAGACTTTAATTTTAAATGAGATGGAAATAAATTTAAGAGAATTGAAAAATCAATTAAAAGATAATGAAAAATCATGGGAAGAATATAGAAATTCTGAAATAGATATAAAGAAAAAAATCGCCAGCAATGAAAATATTTTGCAGAATCATAGTGCTAAAGCAGAAGAGATAGTTAATTCAAAGCAAAAAATTAAAAATGAAAAACAGGAACTTATAAAGAATATTAATTTATTAGAAGATAAAATAAATAAAGAAGAACATGAAATATCAGAAATACAAAAAGAAAAGGAAAAAACATATCAAAATTTAACTTCACAAACTCAAGAATTAGGAAAATCTAAAAATGAATTAAGTATTAAAGAAAAATTAATTTATGAAAAATTCGGGGATAAAAGAGAGAAAGAATCCAGATTAATCACGCTTAAGAGTTTAAAAGAAAGTATGGTTGGATATTTTTTCGGGGTTAAAGAAATATTGCTTGAAAAAAAGAAAGGCAATTTTAAAGGTTGTATTGGTCCAGTTGCAGATCTAATTCGTACTTCTCAAAAATATGAATATGCGATTGAAGTGGCATTAGGTGCGAATATACAGAATATTGTTACTGAAACAGCCAGAGATGCAAAAGAAGCAATTGAGTATTTAAAGAATAATGAGAAGGGCAGGGCAACTTTTTTACCTTTAGATGTTATTGTATCCTCTGAAAACGGCAAAGATATAAATGATTCTGTTTTACAGCACGAAGGAGTAATTGGCAAAGCTATTGATTTAATAGAATTCGGACCAAAATATATAAATATAATGAAATATTTGCTTGGCAAAGTGATAATTGTACGGAATCTTGATTATGCGATAGAGATTTTAAATACTATTCGTGATAGGAATTTTCGTTTGGTAACATTAAATGGTGAAATGATAAATCCAGCTGGAGCTATTACTGGAGGAAGTGTGGATAAGCGTATATCAGGACTTCTGGGAAGAGAAAGAGAAATGGATGAATTAGTAAAAGCTGTAAATAATCTTGAAGCCGAACTGCAAAAAGAGCTTAAGCTAAGTGATACGTTAAAAGAAAAAATATCCGCACTTGAATCAAGCATTTTGGAATTAAATAAAAAATATCGTGAAAAAGAAATTGTTTTACTTGAAAAAAATAATCTGCAAGTTAGATATAAAGAAGAAAAGGATTCAACTCTTAATCACACATATGAACTTGAAAAATTATGGGAAAAAATTGAGCAGGAAAGTAAACTTTCTTTTAATGAAAAAATTACTTCTGAAAAAGAAATTTTTGAATTAGAGAGCACTTTAAGAGAGATTATTGCTAAAATCGATGAACTCGTAAAAACGATTGAACTTGCAAGAAAGCGTCAGGAAGAACTGCAAAATGAATTGACTGAAATTAAGCTTGCAATAGCAACAAAACAGGAAAAATTGATGCATTTAGAAAACATAGAAAAAAATCTGGATAAATCACTTAATGAAATCCATGCTGCAATAGACAAATTTGCTTTTAATTTGAAAAAATTTGATGAAGAAAAAATAATGTATGAAAATGGAATAAAAGAAAAAGAGAAAGAGATAATTGAACTATTTGACAAGAAGAAATTAAAAGGACAGGAAATAACTATTGTTGAAGAAAAACACAGAGAAATAAATGACAATATAATTAAGATAGAAAATGAATTAAAAGAGTGTAGAAAAAATTATGATAAACTCCAGCAGGAATGGTATGAATTAGAAGTTAAAAATCAGGAAATGCAGTTAAAGACTAAAAATATTTTAGAAAAGTTAAGAACAGACTTTGGTATATATGAAGCAGATTTAGATAAAATTGAAATACAGGGTGAAATTGATCGTGATGGATTAAAAGAAAAAATAGAATTAATTCATAATCGAATGATTAAAATGGAGCCAGTAAATGTCATGGCAATTGAAGAATATAAAAATGTGAATGAACGATATGAATTTTTATTAAATCAGAAAAAAGATCTTGAAGAAGCTAAAGATTCATTAAAAAAGACTATAGATAAAATCAATCAAACAAGTGAAAGTAATTTTAAAGAGACTTTTGAATTAATAAAAAATAATTTCATCTATGTTTTTAAAAAGTTTTTTCAAGGTGGAACTGCTGATTTAGTTCTGGTAGAAGGGCCGGAAGATGTTGAACCCGGTATTGATATAATAGCCCAGCCTCCGGGTAAAAAACCGCAAACAATAACACTGCTTTCAGGAGGGGAAAGAGCTCTAACCGCTATTGCGCTGATATTTGGTATTTTTATGGTTAAGCCAAGCCCTTTCTGTATTCTGGATGAAGTTGATGCTCCTCTGGATGATACTAATATTAATAAATATTTATCTCAGATACATGAGTTTTCAGCAAATTCGCAGTTCATAACAATTACTCATAATAAAATTACAATGGAAAAAGCTGATACTCTTTATGGTGTTACTATGGAAGAGCCTGGGATATCAAAAATAATGTCTATACGTTTTAAAGAACCTGATATAAATTAAATAATTAATATTTTTTTAAATTATAGATTAATTTTTTCTTGACATGAAGCTAAAAGGGTATTAAAATAAAACTCTAATATCACAAACAAGTCTTCTATTTTTCCCTTTCGAAAGCAAATATTTTTAGGAGTTTTTATTTTCAGAAAGAGAGAGATGCAATGCAGAAGGGGACAATAGTATTTTTTGCGTTTTTATTTTTTGGGGTAATAACAATATCAACAATAAGTAATGAAGAGAAAGAAACGCTAAAAAAGGATATTCAACAACATGGGTTAGCACTTGAAGATATGGTAACAAAAAAAATACAAAAAAATGAATTACGAAATTATCATTTAGAGGAAATGGGTTGTTCTGATTGTCATGGTGAACAGCCCAAAATTGGTAAAGATACACAAAGTACAGTTAAACTAGTAGAAGAAAATATAAATGTTTTATGCAGCAAATGTCATGAAGGTGATAATTTGCATCCAGTATCAGTTGAAGCAGCTCCTCCTGGAACAAATATAAAAGTTCCAGATTTTTTGCCATTAGGAACGAGAGGAATAAATAAAGGTAAGATTACCTGCATAACCTGTCATGCAATTCATTTGCAGGATGCAATTAATTATCTTTTAAGGGGGTTTCCTTTGAATCGCAAAGAGGTTGTTGACATAAGCATTATAGAGAGTGAACGAAAGACCTTTTTTCAAGAAAGACAGGATTTATGCAAAGCCTGTCATGATGTAGATTTTATCAAAAAAAATCCTCATAATCGTCAAACCAAATCTTGCAAATTTTGTCATGCGAAAGATCCAAATGAATCTGCAAATATTGATGATACTTTTAAAAACGATATTTTAAAGTTATGTAATTTCTGTCATGCAAAAAAAAGAGAAGCTCATTATCTTTCTGTAAATCCTTTTTATGACAAGGAATTAAAAAAAGAAATAAATAAGCTGGGAATTGTTTTAATTGATGGAAAAATAGTTTGCGTATCATGTCATGATCCGCATGGAGAAACTGAATTACCTCATGCCTTGCGGGATAACTATGTATCTTTAGCTGAAAAATCCAATAGAATTAATCCTCATTGGACAGGTGTTTTTTGTTATTCATGTCATAAAAGAGAAGAAAGTAAATTAGGATTTAAATTTAATGGAGATTATAATAAAATATGTAATTGGTGTCATGAAACAAAAGAAGCGAGAGGGAATATTCATCCGATAGGTATAGTCCCAACTATAAGGGAGGGATTAAGGATTCCTAAAGAATTTCCACTGCAAGCAGGAAGGCTCACTTGTATGACATGTCATAATGCTCGAATACAGGAGAAGAATGATAAAAAAACACAGGAGTTAAATGAAAATTTTTTAATTGGATTTCCATATAAAGATAAAAATGAAATGTGTTTTAAATGTCATATAAGAAAAAATTTTAATAAAATAAATGCACATGATCAAATCTCTGATGAAGGTGAAATCAGTGAAGAGAATTGTGTTTATTGTCATACATCACGCCCGGATAGAAAAGTTGAAGGAATGGATTATATTGATCCTACAATAGAAGATTTAACTTATTTATGCATACGTTGTCATGATGAAAGTGTTCATCCTGCAAAAGTGAATCACTTACTAAAGATGCCAGAGGAAAAACTTAGAAGAAAGCATCAGTATGAAAGTGTGAGCAATGTTTTATATCCATTGGATGCAAGAGGCAGGATTTTTTGCGGAACATGTCATAATGTTCATGAATCGGGTATTGTAAAAAGCAATAGAGCATCCAAAGGTTCAGATGTAAGTCAACGTATAAGATTGCCTCTCCTTAAAGGTGAATTATGTTTAGTTTGTCATAATAAAGATGCTGGAGGAAAAGAACAGGAAGATGAATTAAAAAGCGAAAAGGAAAGTTTGGATTAGACTAAAAAATATTTTCTAATCAATTATTCAAATTTTCTTATTTTCATTAATTAGTAATTAAAAAATTAAATTTTTAAAAAAGGAGGTGAAAAGATAAATGCCAAAGTTTAAATCTTTAAGCAAATTTTTACTAAAATGGTTTTTATCAGTTTTAATTTTAGCAGTAGTTATAATGCCTTATGGAGTAGCAGTAAATGCTGAAGAGGCTCAGTCCCAAGGAGAACAGCCAGTTTCATCTCCAGATGAAGGGTCCATGTCTAAAGATGATTGTTTGAAATGTCATGGTTTTAAAGATATTGCGATTACCAGACCCAATGGTTCTTCAAAATTTTTCTATGTTAATCCAGATGTTTTTGAAAAAACTGTTCATGGGAATGTTAGTTGTAAAGATTGTCATGATATTGATGAAATTCCGCATAAACCAATTGATGAAAGAAACCGTGTATGGTGTGGAAAACAATGTCATCTTATAGAACCTTCTCAGAAAGAAACAAATACAGCATTTTCTCATGGTCCGATTTATAATATTTTCAAAGAAAGCGTTCATGCAAAAGGTGAATGCTATACTAAGGATGGACAACCGGTTCCAGATGATGAATACAATACTGATGCTCCTGCATGTAAATACTGTCATTCTAATCCAGTTTATAATTTACGTGAAGATGGTACAACAGCAGAAGTTGTTTTTGAAAATGTAAGACGATGTATGGCTTGTCATCCAGGACCAATGAAAGCAGATGGTACTCCTTCAAATTTATTTGCATATAGATTCTATCGGCATGTAACTCATCGATTGCAGTCGAGTACTAAAAGATCTCCGTTGGGTGTTGTAGATTTATGTGCAAGTTGTCATGATAATAAAGATTTAATGAAAAAGCATAATGTAAAAACAAATGCTGTTGAAACATACAAAGATACATTCCATTGGAAAGCAATTAAGCTTGGACACAAGAAAACAGCACATTGCTTAAGTTGTCATACTTTACCAGATCATTCAGTACATGATATTAAAAAATCAAAAAATCCATTAGCAGCTACATATTTACATTATAAAGACAAAGATAAAAAAGAAGTTGACTGGAGTAAATCTAACCGTCAGAAAACTTGTGGATATTATGAAGGTCCGGTTTTAAGTAATACAAAAGGTGGATGTCATCCTATTTCTGCAGCTGAAAACAACCTTGAATTAGCCAGATATGATGTTCATATGAAAGTAAAATTAGCTAAAGGAAGTTATGTTGAATTTATCGTTTTGGAAACATTTTTCTGGTTAACTTTTGGAACTGTAAGTTTCTTACTGGTAGTTATTACATTGGAACTTTTAAGAAGAATTTTTCCACCAAAAAGACAGCATTAATTTTTAAAATATTGGGTCTTTGTATTATTTGAAGTACAAGGACCCAGCAGTTTTGAATTAGAAAGGAGTTGAGATTAATGTCAACCCATGAAATGGTAGAAGAAGAAGAGTTGTATGATCGTTTTACTTTTATGCAACTTCTAAATCATATTGTTCTTATGGTTACATTCATTTTAGTTGTATTAACCGGATTTCCTCAGAAATTTTGTTTTGCTCCATGGGCAGATTTTATTACATTTTTATTTGGCGGAGCAGAATCCATGAGAAAAGTACATCATACAGCTGGAGTATTTATGGTAATCAATTTTTTTGCTCATTCTTTTTATCTTGTATATCGCTGGACCAGTGAAGGATGGAAAAGTCTATATAATGATTTTATTATGGTACCAAATCCTAATGATGGATGGGCAATTGTACAGAATTTTAAATATTGGTTATTTTTAACTGACGAACCTGCTGAATATGATGAAATAGGCTGGAAAGAAAAATTTGATTATTGGGCTGTATATTGGGGTACTGTTGCTTTTGGAGCTACAGGACCAATGATGTGGTTCCCTCATTTTTTTACAAAATTTTTACCAGCCTGGGGGGTTTATGTAGCATGGATAATACATAGTGATGAAGCAGTTCTTGCTACATTAGTTATTTTTATCTGGCATTTTTATAATGTTCATATTGGTCCAGAAAGATGGCCGATAGGAAGAGTCTGGTATACTGGAAAGCTTGATAAAGAAGAATTAGTTGAAGAACATCTGGCTTACTATAAGGAACTAAAAGGAATACCAGGTAAAACAGGGCTGAATCGTTTACGACGCGGTAAAGTTAAAAATAGAGATACTAATACTGGTGGATTTTTTCCTAGAGAAAAATCTTAAATTATTAGAAATATTGAAATTTAATGCAAAGGGGGGATAAGAAAAAATGAGATTATTAAAAATAATCAAGAAAATTATGGCAATTCTAGCTCTATTTATTATGATGACAATACCTGAAATTATAATAGCAAGTGATGCGGCGCATAATAAACATGGAAGTGCGAAGAAACAACCAACTCATGAAGAGCTGCTTAAAAAGGAAATAAGTCGGCATTTTCATAATACTGAAGGTGAATTGATTAATCCTCCTCAAATACCAGTAGGTTATTCTGAGGCAAAATCATTTTGTATGTATTGTCACGGGTCTTTTCCTCATATAACAAATATAGTAGTAAGAGCCATATTTAATTTTCATAAAATTTTTATTGCCTGTGAGGCATGCCATTATAAAGCACGATTAAATACAGATAAAACTGGTTATCGGTGGTATGATGGTACAGATAGAACCATAAGAGATTTGAAAAAATTAGAAGAAGCTCAAGCATTCTCTGGATCTTCACCAGCAAAACAATTAACAGATAAAGATATTTATAAAAAATATGGTTTTAAGATTTCTCCATATACTAAAGAAGATGGAAAATTTGTTATGATGGTTGCGTTATTGAATGATCCATTTCCACAGGAATTTTTAAAAGTTCAAGGTAAACTAAATCCGGACCAGCAGGCTGGTATGAAAGCAAAAATTCATGGAAATATTGATCCTTTAGGCTCAGATTGTATTGATTGTCATAAGATAGACAGTCAGTTACCATTTAAATCTTTAGGTTTTACTGAAACAAGAATAAAAGATTTACTTCAAACTGAAGCAGCAGGATTATTTAAATACTATAGCCGTGATCCGAAATATAAAGGAATGACTTTTAAAATTAGAAAACTTTCAGGAATCTGGGGGATGGATTTCAAAAAACCAGAATAGACTATCCGTTAGAAAATACATAAAATTAGTATTTTCTAACGGTAGTAAATCTAAAATAATGACCAGAACAATATATAATAGCCTAAATTTTAAAAAGGAGGTAACAAGATATTTATAAAATATCTTAATACCTCCTTTTTTGCTTAAAAATTTTCAATTTTTGTACTATTCAAGTAGTCAGGAGTCAGAACAAAAAAATATTAGCATTCATCTATAAGTTTAAATATATTTATGTATCGGATTTGAAAGTTTGAATTTATTTGAAAATTCCAAATACCAAATATCAAATCCCAAATAAGTTCCAATATTCAAATTGCAATGATAAAAACAGTTTAATAATTGAAATTTAGAACTTATTTGTTATTTGGTGCTTGTAATTTGAGATTTAATTTGTCCTGAAGGCATCCTAACTTAATAAAATAAAGGAGTTGTATAAATTATGAATTACAATATAAAATTAATGGAGATACCTCGAGGCAGAGCCTCGAGGTATCTCTTGTCTCTGATAGGAAATATTTATTGTTTATATTTGTACCAATTCATTCCCGCCCTAAAAGGGCTAGGAATTCTTGGTACTTCCAGATTAAAAATAAAAAAAATAATTACTACATTAACAATTATTTTTATACTTATTATTCCTTTATTAATAAATGCTGCCACAATTATTAAAACCAGAACAGAAGTTATTATGAAAAGTGCTGCTGGTTTGCCGATTAATCAATCTACGGATGTGGCTGTTGGTAAAAATGGGAATATTTATGTTTTAGATGGAGTAAATAATAGGGTAGTTGTGTTTGATGCAAATGGTGATCTCCGATTTCATTTTGGAAGAAAAGGGAAAGGCCCCGGTTATTTTTTGTATCCTGTTGGAATAGGAATAGATGAAAAGGATAGAATTTATGTTGCTGATAGCAAAAATCAGCGTATTCAAATTTTTGCAAGCACAGGAGAATATATTAATTCATTCAAGATAAAAGAATCTGCTCAAGGCGGTAAAGAACCAGATCCTACAGACATTTTAATTGTTGAAGATAAAATATATATTGCTGACAATGATAATCATCGAGTTGTTGTTTATGACAAAAATAGTTTAGAATTTTTATTTGAATGGGGGAAAAATGGTTTCAGGGAAGGTGAATTTAGATATCCGTTTATGATTGCTACTAATGGATTAAATAAAATTTACGTAGTTGATGTAATTAACGCGCGTGTTCAAGCATTTACTCCCAGAGGAGAATATTTGCATTCTATTGGACAATTTGGAATTAAAGAAGGTACTTTTTTTAGACCGCAAAGCGTAGCTTTAGATAAAAATAAAAGAGTGTTTGTTACAGATATGTACACAGGAGTTATTCAAATATTTAATGAAGATGGAGTTTTATTGGGCATAGTAGGCAATGAATTTGGTAAAATGAGAAAATTTAATGTACCATGCGGTTTAGCTATAGATTCTCAAAATAATTTATATGTTACTGAGCAATTTGCAAATACTGTTAGCAAGCTAAAAATTTTGGAATAAAATAAGGTATATATGAAAATTAAAAATAGAATAGGGATTGAGTTTATTTTTTTATTTTTATTGCTATTATTGTGTTTATCGCAAAAAAAAATATTTGCAATAAATGCTGAAAAACGTGCATGTGCAATGTGTCATGCTAGATGGATTGGTGAAGGAGAAGAGATAGACACATGGAAAAGAATGAGTGTACTGCTGGTTGATGATATTGAATTTCGTCTTGCAGCAGATGAAGATGTTTGTTTTAGTTGTCATAATGGGGGTGTTCTTGATTCAAGGAATATTATTAGAAAATATATGGAAACAAGACATCCAGTTGGTATCGTTCCCTCAAAAAATATATCGATTCCTTCAAATTTTCCTTTAGACAAAAATGGCAAACTTTATTGTGGAACATGTCATTCTGCACATGGGGGACTAGGGGAAGAAACTCAAGCTGATGTTGAGAAAGGTACTTTTTTACGATATCCAAACAAAAATTCAGAACTTTGTAAAATGTGTCATGTTGATAAATTGGGCGGTAAACCTAAAGGTACTCATCCTATTGATGTAAGTTCCTTACCAATCTCTAAAAGAATAATTGATAATGGCGGACTGATTGGAGACAATGGGGCAAATCATGTTATTTGTGAATCATGTCATGTTGTTCATGGATCACCTTATGAAAAATTGTTAGTATTAACACGAGGAACTTATTCGGATGATCAAGCTTCAGAGTTATGTGAAGGATGTCATAAAAATAATCCAAGCATTCCCGGTCATGGGCCAGGAATGGATTCTCATCCAGTTGATGTTAAACAAATAACAGCCAGGATGCCTGATAAATGGGAAAGTGGACGCAAAGCAATAAAAACCAGTGATAACAGAGTAATTTGCAGGAGCTGTCACAATCCTCATGCAGGTGTTGCCAATACTTCTTTATTAGAAGATGTAGGAGATACAAAAGAAAATTATAAAAATTTTCTTTGCAAGCAATGTCATCAAGATAAATTAAGTTCAGAAAAAATGGAAAATAATCCTGGACTGCATCCAGTTGGATTGAAAGTACCTGAAACAATGCAGCCAAAAGCACAAATTCCTTTTGATAAAGATAGAAAACTTATGTGTATTTCATGTCATATGCCTCATAATGCGGTAAATAATTCTAATACTGATGGAACTGATGGAAGGATTTTACGTGTAACAAATGAAAATTCTTTATTATGCAAAGAATGTCATGGAGAAAAGTATGCAGCAGGTATTTCCGAAGCAGAATCTCAAGGTATGCATCCAATTCTCATAAAACCAAAAGAAGTAGTGCTGGATGAGGCAATAACCAGAGGCGGACAGGTTGGCAAAGATGGTGTGCTTGTGTGTACAAGTTGTCATAATATTCACAAAGGAGCTAAAAATTCTCCAATTTTAATTGAAACAAATAAAGATTCAAAAGTATGTGAAATTTGTCATAAATCTAAATTGGCTAATTCTAAAGATAAAACTTTAACTGGGATTAAACATCCAATTGGTGCTAAACCAAAAACAGTTAAAATTCCTGAAGAGATTTATGCGGCAGGAGGTAAATTAAGTGAAAATGGGGAAATAATATGTGCAATTTGTCATAAACCGCATAAAGCAGTTCAAAATACCCCTCTTCTTATTTTAGAAAATATAAAAAGCAGTATGTGTTTAAAATGTCATACAGATAAAATTGCTGTTAAAGCGAGTGATCATAATCTGTTAATAACTGATCCTTTAGCAAGAAATCTGCGAGGGCAAACAGTTGCTGAAGGCGGTGTATGCAGTGCATGTCATTTTTCACATCAATGGGCACGTCAGTTGGATGGCAGTGGTGATTTAACCCGTCAGTTTTGTTTGAGCTGTCATGGAGAAGGCGGACCTGCTGAGAAAAAACCAATTGGTCAATATTCCCATCCTACAGGAGTAACATTAAAAAATATTGGAGATGGGACATGCGATCTTCCGTTATTTAAAGAACGCGGTTCAGATGCTGAATGGGGAGAGAAAAATGTTTTTTGCAATACATGTCATGATCCGCATAAATGGTCACCGGATAAAGAAGATAAAGAAGAAGAACATTATGAGAATGTTGAAGGTGGAGCGCAAAATAGTTTTTTAAGAAAACTTAATGATTCCAAATCCAGTTTATGTTTAAACTGTCATAAAGATAAAAAGAATGTTGTAAATACTGAACATGATTTGAATATAACATCACCAAAAGCAAAAAATACTATTGAACAAACAGCAGGGGAGGGCGGTGTATGTTCAGCATGTCATTTACCTCATAATGGAAAACAAAGAAGGATATGGGCAAGAAGAGTAGTATCTAGTGACGGAGACCCTGGTTCACAGCTTTGTAAAAGCTGTCATTCTAAAGGAAATCCTGCAGAAACTAAATTATTAAATGATAATTATACACATCCGGTAAATGCTGCTATAAAAAACGCTGATGGAAATACTTCCTTGCCATTGTTTGCTGAAGATGGCAGCAGGAAAGATGCAGAAAGTGGCGGTAAAGTAATATGTTATACCTGTCATGATCCTCACCAATGGATACCAGGTGAAGATAAGGAAGGTCCCGGCAAAAATATTGAGGGTGATGGGAGTAATAGTTTTTTACGTTTAAAAAATGATTACAATTTAACTTTATGCGGGGATTGTCATGAAGATAAAAAATATGTTAAAAAAACTGATCATGATTTAACTATTACAGGTCCGGATGCAAAGAATAAGGATGGATTAACAGTAAAGGAATCAGGAATATGTCTTGCATGTCATTCAATACATAATGGGATTGATAATAAAATGTGGAATAGGGAGTTAACTGTAAAAGGTGATGTGATATCAAAACTTTGCTTAAGTTGTCATTCAAAAGGCAAAGTAGGAGCAGCTAAATTAGTAGGGGAATTAACACATCCAACTGATAAAACTATTTTAGCAGTTGACAGGATACCTGAAATTTTACCAACTTTTACACCTGAAGGTAATAAAGCTGCAAAAGGAAAAGTTTACTGCAATTCCTGTCATGATTTACATAAATGGGATCCTGAAAAAAATGAAGAGGGACCTGGCAAGAATGAAGAAGGGGATATGACTAATAGTTTTTTAAGAGTTAAAAATCCTCAATCAGAACTATGTATGGAATGTCATAGTAAAAAGAAATTTTTACTTGGGACAAAGCATGATATGAGAGTTGCTGCTCCAACTTCAGTAAATACTATTGGACAAAAACCTGAGAGAAGCGGTGTTTGCGGCGCCTGTCATGTACCTCATAATGCAAGTGATTACAGATTATGGGCAAGAGTTCCTTATCCGGGTGAAGATTTAGGAATAGTTCTATGTTTGAGTTGTCATAGTAAAGGTAATGTAGGACAGAAAAAACAGATTGGTAAATACTCACATCCTGTAAATGTTGTTTTTAAAGATAATCCAAAAGTTGGTACTAGTACAAGCTTTCCTCTTTATACCGATAAAGGAATTATCTCTCAATCAGAAGGTAAGGTAATTTGCATGTCCTGTCATGATGTACATAAATGGAATCCGGAAGCAGATGAATATGGTGATGGAACAATGACTGAAGGTATTGGATCAAATAGTTTTCTTCGCAGAGCAAATGATAATAAAGGGGATTTATGTACTGATTGTCATGTTAATCAAGCATTTATTGTTGATACAGATCATGATATGAATATTACTGGCCTAACTGAAAAAAATTATCTTGGACAAACTATTGCTCAATCAGGTCCTTGCAGTGCATGTCATACAGTGCATAATGCATATATGCAGCTTAAATTATGGGGACGTATTCCAGGAAAAAATTCTGAAGAAAGGCAGATGGATGTTATAGCTACTTTTTGCTATAGTTGTCATCAAATAGATAGTGTTGCAAAAGAAAAAGTACCTGAAGTGCTATTTCATCCGCCTAAAATACTGGTAAGTACAGTTGGACGCGGAGGAAAAGGTAAAGGCAGCTACTGGCCTGTTTATAAATTCGATGGGGAACTTGTTGGTTCTGGAATGATAACTTGTGCTACATGTCATAACTTGCATAAATGGAAACCGGAAGAAGATAGTTACGGGATAGGTAAAAATCTTGAAGGGGATGCAACTAATAGCTTTTTAAGAAATAAAGGCGCATCGTTTAGTTTGTGCACAGATTGTCATGAATCAGATGCAATAATGAGATATAAATATTATCATGTTGAAAGAAATAGAAGTGAACATCGGGGTAAAGTGCATTAACGTATAAAAATTTTGGAAAGAAAAAATTTTTATACTCAATTTAAAATTAAGGTATCACTTCGTGATTATTATAAAGGAGTGTGATTAGTATGTGCTATAAATATATTTTAATATTTTTATTATTTACTTTTTTTTCTCTTCATATACAGGTTGAATGCGCTGAATCTATTGAAGGTAAAATAATGTGGACTGAAGAAAATTTTGTTTTTGTAAATTTAGGAAATAAACAAAAAATACAAAAAAATATGGTTCTGGATGTTTATGATAAAAATAATAAAATAATTGGAGTTATTGAAGTAACATCAGTTATTGAAGAAGAATTATCTATGGCTCGAGCATATATGCCAATCACTAAAGTTAAGAAAGATTTTATAGTACGCCCTCAAAGTGAACGCGGGAAAAAAACAATTGAAATTCCGTTAGGTGAAGTAGCTATTAAAGTTAAAAAAGCCGATCTTATTAAAACTTTTTCTGCATTTATTAATGATGTTGGGACAGATAAAGAAGATATTGATCTGGAGAAATATCGCGGAAAAATGCAAGAGGACTTATTTTCACGCGCAATAGAAACATTAAAAATAAATGTTCCAAATATGCTTAAAGATGAGAATAAACGATTACTTTTGAAAAAATTTAATGCTGATGATTTTATTAATATTGTTTCTAAAGAATTAATTTTTAATGGACAAAGTTTTAATATATTCTATCGTGCAGAAGTAAATATTTCACAATTAATAGAGAAATTAAAAGAAAATGGATATGTTTTAAGAGCTAAAAGGTTAATAATCGAAATACCTGATTTAAATCAGTTTGATACACGTGATATAGTAAAAGAGGTATCTGCGCAGTCTTTATTTTTAGGTGAAGAAATATTGGATAATCAAAGTCCAATTCCTGTTATAGTTTATACAACACCTAAATTATTTGCACAGGAATTATTAAGATTAAATTTTGGTAAATTTAAGATAACATTGCAATGGATTAGAGAAGATACCATAAAATTCATTGCAGAAAAATCGGAAAAAGGATAAAAGTATACTCATTGGAGTTTAATAAAAATTATGAAAAAAAATGTATTCTTAATAGTTTTATTTTTGTTTAATATAAATAATGCATATTCCTCCATACTAAAATTACATAACTGGCATGATAATAAAATGGAACGCAAAAAGGATGTTCTTATTAATAATTTAGGTGAAATGGGATTGAAAATTATCAATATTCCTGAGAATGTTAATAAACGTGCAACATGCGGCAGTTGTCATAAAGAAGAAAAAATTGAGAAAATAGAAAGTGCAGAACCTCATAAAAAAGAAAAAGAACGCACTATTTTAGTACCGACTGATAAAACACTTGTGACAAATTTATTAGCACGCAAAAATGGCGGAAAATTGGAATTTATAACCAGTGAATATGCAAAGGATTTCAGCAACGGTCCTTATCAGGCAGCTTTTATTAATGATGGAATTACTGATTCCCGGCGCAATCCTCTATTTGGCAATCAGCCAAGTTTTTGGGGTTGTGATATGCTTACCAAATGGAAAGACCCATTCCCTCATGAATTCATTTATAGTTTCAAAGAAAATAAAAAATATGTTATAGATAGTTTTATTTTATATAATGCTCCTGGAGGAGAAGGTGATGGTTTTGACGCAGAAGTAAAAAATTTCTCCTTATTTGTTAATTCTGATCCTATAACAATTCGTGAAATTTATAATGTTACAGATGATGGCGGAGGCTGGTGTTATAATAATGGAAAATTTAATTATCTTTCTGCAAATAATATTTTAGGTGATGGACTTTTTCCATCATTCCAGCAGCCTGATAAATATGAATTTGAATCATGGATTCAATCAAAAAATTTGGAATATACTATTAATACTAATAATCCTAAATGGGTAAGAATTGATTTTAAAAAACCAACTACAATTTCAAGTATTTTTATAACTTCTGATGACAGTGCCAATGTGCATAATATGGAAACAGATATATATAAATTAAAAATTATTGTTATAACTCCGACAGGTGAAAAAGTAGTTTATGATAACAGTAAAAATCAAATGGTAGAAGATGAATTTGCTAAAGGATATGCAGCTTATTTTGATCCTGTTGAAGCATCAGGTGTAATTTTTAAATTTTATACTAATAGATATGTGGAATGGCAAAGAATAACTATGTTTAGAAAACCATGGAAAAAAGTTCTTTCAGCAAGAGCAACACAGAAATTCAAAGATTATTCACCGGAAATATTTTATTTTACTCCAACTGAAGCGCAATATTTAAAAATTTCAATTGAAAGTAATTTCGGTAATCCTAAATGGGTTGATGTAGGTGAAATGGAGGTTTATAATTCTTATCCAAAGAATCTTGCTTCATATGAAAATGGCGGAAGGATTTTGGATTGCAGCAGAGTTGATGATTATGTATATGGACCAAACCGATTATTGGATAGTAAATTATTAGGAGATGACGAGTATTCAATTCAAAAGAAGGATTATATTAATATGGATGAATATCAAATTATCAGGCGTAGAACGGAAAATGAAAATGACATTAAAATAATATTAGATCTTGGGAAAGAAACTGTTTTTGGACAGATTAATCATTATAATACAGGTGATAGCGGCGGAAAAAATCTTGCTATTGAATATAGTCTGGATAATATTTCATGGGAGGAACTTGGAGTGTGCGAAAAACTCGATTATAGCGAAAGAGATCTCCCAAATAAAGATTCATTTATTTTTACACCTGTACGTGCACGTTTTGTTAAATTTATATATTCTGCTGAAAGCTGGATTAAAAATAAATTAAAAATATCAGAATATGAAATTTTTGAAGTTACTCCTCATTATATTAAAGAAGGTGAATTTATTACTAATATATATGATATTAAAGCTTCATCAATCTTTTCAAAATTAGTAATTAATAGTGATGGATTGGGTAAAGTACCATTAAATACAGATATTAAAATAACATTAACAACAGATAAAGTTTCTCCATTTACAGGAGATAGACATGTATCTTCCTATGCAATAAACCCTAACGAATCGTCATCATTTAACATTTCTGAAATACACAATGGAGATAGATTTGTTCAATTTAAAATCATGTTTACAACTAAAGATATTTCTACAACACCGCTTTTAAATAATATTTCGGTTGAATATCAAACACTAGAAAATATTATATTTCAGGCTAAAGAATTTGAAAATAATAAAGTTTTTAATGAAGCTAGAAATATTTATGAAAAAATAAAATCAGGTAAATATGATCCTGATTGGACATTACAGGCAGATCAGGGTTTAGTACGTATTAAAGATTCTATTAATACCGATGCAACAGCATTATTTGGCGAAGGAAATAAATTACTTGAACGTGAACAATTTGATGCATCAATAGAAATTTTCCGTGATGTATTGCGAAAATATCCTGAAGCTAAAATGGATGATACTGTAAAAGATAAAATAAAATATGCTGAGATTGGAAAGGAATATCAATTAGCTGAATCTTTATCTCAGAAAAGAAAATACTGGAAAGCTGTTGAACAATATAAAGCTATTATTGATAATTATCCAAATACAGATTGGGCAAAAAAAGCTAAAAAGTCTCTGGATGAGTACTATGAAATGGAAACACAGGATATTTATGATAATGCAAAACGACTGTTAAATAATAAACAGTTTGATGAATCAATGGTATTATTTAATCAGATAAAAAATCAGTCTGCTGTATGGAAATGGAAACAATCCGCAGAAGAAGGTATAAAAGAATGTTTAAAAGGTAAATCAGAATACAGCTTAAAAGAAGCTCAGAAATTTTTCAAAAATGGTGATTATGAAGAAGCTTTAGTTGTATTTAAAAAAGTAGTTATAGAATATCCTGAAACTGAAGCTTCAAAAATTAGTTTTGAAGAAATAGGAAAAACTCTGGATAAAATTATGGAAAAAAGATTTAACATGGCACTAAAATTACAACAAAATAGTAAATATATAGAAGCTATAAAAGCATTTAGTGATATAGCCAAAGAAAGTGAATTTGGTAAATGGAAAGAAAAAGCTAATGCACAAATAAAGGAAAACGAAGCGATTCTGCATCAGATACTTGTAGATGAAGCAAAAAAATTGTATGATGAAGGCTTGGTTTTGTATAAAAAAGAACAGATTGATAAAGCTTATGAAACTTTTGAAAAAGTGGCAAAGGGATATAAAGGAACCAAATGGGATATAGAATCACAAAAATTTATTGATGAAATTTCTGCAAATAGGGTATTTGAGGAAATTAATAAAAATAATGAAGCGCATAATTATTATGATTTATTTGTTAAATTTGATGAGTTGAAAAAAATTAATGGTTCTGATAAATTAATAAGTAAAGTTAATGAAAAATTAAATAAAGAAGTTGAAAAAATTTATGAAGCAGGTAAGAGATATGATCGTGAAAAAGATTATAAAAAAGCATATCTTGTATATAATTTTATTAAAGTAAATTTTGCCAATACTGAATGGACAGACCGTATAATGGATAGACTAAAACGTGTAGAAGAGAAGCTAAAAGAATAGTGTCAGAGTGTCAGAGAATCAGAGTGTCAAAAATATCAAAATTTTTGTTATGATTCTTTGACACTCTGACTCTCTGACACTTGCACCTAAAGGAGGGAAAGAAGATTTTATGATGTTAGAAAAATTGTCAACAGGTAAAGTAAAATGGTTTAATGCAAAAAAAGGTTATGGTTTTATTGAGAATGAAAAGGGACAGGATATTTTTGTGGATTATAGAGCAATTATTCAGGATGAGGAATTTAAATTTTTGCTTCCTGGTGAGAAAGTTAAATTTGAAGTTGAGGATAGCTCACAAGGATTAAAAGCTAAAAATGTTGAAAAGATAAATTGTTAATGATTGAAGTTAATAATATTAGTTTTTATTATAATAAAGACAGTCCTTTCCAGAAATTAGCATTAGATGATGTTTCTTTTAAAATCAATAAAGGAGATTGTCTTGGAATTGTTGGACCTTCTAGTTCAGGAAAGTCAACAATAGCTCAGCTTTTGAATGGACTTTTAAAACCATTTAAAGGTTCAATAATAATTGATGGAGAAGAGATAACAAAAAAATCAGTTAAATTTTCTGATTTACGAAAAAAAGTTGGACTAGCATTTCAATTTCCTGAAGATCAGCTATTTGAAGAAACTGTATTAAAGGATGTTGTTTATGGTATTAGAAATTATACTTTTTCTGAAAATGAAATCAAGGAAAAAATATTAAATGTTTTTAAACTCGTCAATTTGAATTTTGAAAAAACTTTCTATCGGTCACCATTCGAACTATCTGGGGGAGAAAAACGCAAAGTTGCATTAGCAGGTATTTTTATCATGGATCCTATCATTTTGATTTTAGATGAACCAACAGCAGGGCTTGATCCAGTAAGCAATAAAGAAACTTTTACTTATATTGAAAAACTTAATAAGATTAATAAAAAAACAATAATAATTATATCTCATAATATGGAAGTTATTTTAAAACTCTGCAATAAAGTTCTTGGGTTAAAAAATGGCAGGAATATTTTTTTTGGTTTTACAAAAGAAATTATTAAGCAGGAAAATATATTAAGAGAGCTTAGTTTAAAATTACCACCGATTAGTCTACTTTTGAACATACTTTCTAAAAAAAATTTTAATATAAAAAGTGATTTATTCTCACCTGATGAAGCAGCTTTAGAAATATTGGATTTGTACAAAATGAAATCATAGAAGAAGAAATTAAAAAGAGGATAGGTATTAAGGTCTGGCATTACTGCCTAACTATTACCCACAAGTCTGGGTTAATAGGATTGACAATTGACGATTGAGC
>CAYWFU010000017.1:0-46526 GCA_964457585.1 uncultured bacterium
GATTTATATCCTTATTTCATTGCTATATAAAGATTTTTAGTGCGTTTGCCCTGGGGATTCAGCTAATTTTGTGGTGTTATGATTTTAATTGATGTTTTTCTATATGAAAATAATTTTAATATAATATTTTAACAAGGGGAGATTTTTTTCTCTTCTTATATTATTTAATTTTATTTGTTTTTTTTATCTTGGGAAATTTCTGTTTAAAAAAATTTTTATATGGATTTTTCAGAAATTCCCCATCTTGATAAAAAATGAAAATTTAAAATTGTAGGGGCTTGATTTATCAAGCCCGTAAGCGGGTTCGATAAATCGAACCCCTACAAAAAATCTTAGATGGGAAATTTCTGTGGATTTTTTTTATTTCTTGACTTCATTTCATCTTATATGATTAAATGTAAATATTCAGGCAAATAGACTAAAGGTGGAAGGCTTTAGGTGCAAACAATGCATAATTATGAGTGAGGTTTTTAATAATAATGAAAGATATAAAAAAAGCATACAAACTTAAAGTTACATTAAAGTATTCTTTCTATATAATAATTCTTATTATGATAATAAGTAATTTAATCACTTTAATTAAAAACTATAAATGAAGCACTCTGTGGCAGAACCATATAGTTTTTTCTCTTTCTGATAGGAATATATTGTGCCAGGTATTCCCGGCACTTTCAAATAATTAAAAACGTGCCAATGCGATCAATTGCGATAATTTTTCTTATTCTTTTCTTTTTTATACCAATACAAGCAGAATATTTTTATTCTGATACAAGACTCTTAAGCCTTGCAGGAGCACAAGGGGCTCCTCTTGAACCTGAAGCAGGTTCATTGTTTTATAATCCTGCCATATTAAATAATATTTCTAATCCTGTTTTAAATATTGATTATTTACGATTTTATAATTTTGCAGATCTTTATAAAACTTCTTTATCTTTTGTTTTTCCATATTCTAAACTTAATGCTACATTAGGAGTAGCTTATGAAAATCAGGATTTTAATGATTTTAATCAGAATAATATGATTTTTTCATCATCATGTAAAATAAAGAAAGTATATACAGGTATTAATTTAAAGCGATATAATTTTTATTATCCATCTTTGGAAAATAATTATAGCTACGGAATAGATGCAGGTATTATTTATCCATTACAAAATATTTCTTTTTATTATATTGGCAGAAATTTTGGAAGAGAAGAAATTAATATTTCAACTTTTATAAACTCAACATTGGGATTAAGTATATATCCGGTTAAATCCACACGAATAACCTTAGATTATTATTCGATTGAAGATAAAAAAAGTGAGTTTATAATTTCACAGGAAAGCAAAATGTTATCATGGCTTTCTTTTTGTTATGGGATACAAAGCTATTCACATCGCTATGGACTGGGAGCAAATATAAAATTACCTTTTGGCAGTCTTAATTATGGATTATTAACGCATCCAACTTTTGAACCAACACATTCTTTTTCAATGGGATATAAATTTAAATAGTTTTATATATTTCTAAATATTTTTTTGCAGAAGCCTGCCATGAGAAATTTTTTTTCATTGCATTTTGCATCAGTTTTTCCCAAATATTCTGGTCTTTATATACAGTTAGTGCCTGTACTATGCAGGAAAGAAGGGCATCTTCGGAATATTTATCAAAAATAAATCCGGTACTGGTTATTTTTTTAGAATTTATATTTTTTGAATAGGGGATAACAGTATCATGTAATCCACCGACATCTCTAACAATAGGAATAGTGCCGAATTTCATACTTATTAGCTGACCTAATCCGCATGGTTCAAAATATGATGGCATAAGAAACATATCTGAACCGGCATATATTTTTTCTGCTAAAACTGAATTAAAACCAAGATTTATAGATGCTTTTTTGGAATAAATTGATGCATATTTTTCGAAAATTTCATGATATTTTTTTTCACCTGTTCCAAGTAAAACAAACTGCAAATCAAGAGTCATAATTTTTTCAAAAATTTTTACAAAAATATCAAGACCTTTTTGATCTGCCAGGCGTGTAACCATTCCTATTATCGGAATATCATCTTTTTCCGGCAGATTTAGATTTTTTTGCAAATCAGTTTTGCAGATTTTTTTTCCTTTTAAATCTTTTTCATCATATTGTTTTTTTATTATTTTATCTGAAATTGGATTCCAGACATTATAATCAATGCCATTAATAATTCCAACAATATTATTTTTTTTTGCAAGGAGTAGTCCTTCCAATCCGCATCCGAATTCTTTTGTCTGGATTTCCTCTGCATATTTAGGACTTACAGTTGTTATTATATCAGAATAAATAATTCCAGCTTTAAGGAAACTGATTTTTCCATAAAACTCCAGAGAATTAATATTGTAATATTCTTGTCCAAGACCTGCTGATTCCAAAGTATCAACTGGAAATAATCCCTGATATGCAAGATTATGGATTGTAAAAACTGATTTTGTTTTATAAGGGTAAAAGTTTTTTAAATATAAAGGGATAAGTCCTGTCTGCCAGTCATTGCAATGAATAATATCCGGTATGAAATCTATATAAGGCAGCATTTCAAGTACTGCTTTTGATAAAAGGATGAATCTTTTATCATTATCAGGATAATCACATTCATCTGATTTATATAATTCTTTGCGTGAAAAAAATTCATTATGATCTATTAAATATACAGGAATATTATTGAATATTGAAGTTTCAAAAAGATTGATTTCTTCCTGACCTTTACCAATAGATATAGTTATTTTTTTATTTAATGGATTTATATTGAATTTATCTTTTGGGATTTTTGAATAAAAGGGTAATGCAATTCTGATATCACAACATGGTTTTTTTAGAGCATTGGGTAATTCACCAGCAACGTCAGCTAATCCCCCAGTTTTAACCAGTGGTGCTACTTCAGATGAAACTAATAAGATTTTAATTTTTTTTGCTGTCATAAATATTATATTATATCAACATGTTTCGATTAACATCAAAACCTGTCCTTTTTCAACCGGCTCACCCTTTTTAATCAAGATATCAATTATTTTTCCTTTTTTTTCTGATACTATTTCATTCATTAATTTCATTGCTTCAACAATACAGAGAATTTTTCCCGGTTCCACTAAATCATTTATTTTTACAAAATCTTCTGAATTTGGATTGGAAGCGCTATAGAATGTTCCAACCATAGGTGAAATAATTTTATAAATATTTTCTTTTTCCTGTAAATTTTCTTTTTTATCTTTTGTTTCACATTTATTTGTATCTGCTATAGATGATGGTGAAATTGCAGTTATATTGTTGCTTGAAGTTTTTTGCACCTGGCCTCTTTTTATTACTAATTTTGTGTCTTTTTCTTCAAGGCTGAACTCCATTACTTCACTTTTTTTCATTATATCAATTACATTTTTAATGTGTTCTATAGAATCTTTGGATTCATTACTTTCGATAGTTTTTTTCTCTTTAAGTTCCTTATCCTTCATAGCTTTTTCTAATTTTTCTTCATCGGATGGATTTTCCGCCGGATTATTTCTCCATCTGAAATAACGGAGAGCTACCTCAGGGAACATGGCATATGAAATAATATCCTCTTCAGTTTTTACTAATTCTTTATCTACATCAACTTTTAAATGTTCAAGGATAGGAGGTAAAAGATCTGCCGGCCTGCATGTTATAGGGGTCTCATCTTTTAAAATTTTTTTAATAATATCTTTTTTAATTGCAGAAGGCGGTTTTCCATAAAATCCTTTAACATAATCCTTTACTTCCTGCGGAATAACTTTATAGCGTTCACCGATTAATACATTAAAAACCGCCTGTGTACCGACAATCTGGCTTGTTGGAGTGACAAGCGGCGGAAATCCGAAATCTTCTCTTACACGCGGCACTTCTTTTAATACATTTTCCAATTTATCCAGTGCTTTTTGTTTATCAAGCTGACTTATTAAATTCGATACCATACCGCCGGGTATTTGATGAGTAATAACTGCGGTATCAATCAATGATTGCCTGCTTCTAACTAATTGTTTATGTTCGGCAACTATTTCAAAATATTCTGCGATTTCTTCCAAAACTGAAAATTTGATACCGGGATTGTATCCTAATTCATCTAAAATACTCACCAGTGTTTCAACGGGTGGTTGTGAAGTATAAAGAGCAAGAGGTGCAGATGCACAATCAATAATATCAACTCCTGCTTCAATAGCTTTCAAATAAGCCACTGTTGCCATTCCGCTTGAAGAATGACAATGCAATTGAATTGGTACAGTTGTTATCTTTTTTAATTCTTTTACAAGATTGAATGCAGCATAAGGATATAATATTCCTGCCATATCTTTTATGCAGAGAGAATCTATTCCTAACTGCACTAATTCATTTGTGGTTTTAATATAATGGTCAATAGTATGAACAGGACTTATGGTATAACACACTGTTCCCTGAGCATGAGCACCTTCTGCTTTAATGTATTCTATTGCACGGTACATATTTCTTACATCATTTAGCGCATCAAATACTCTGATTATGTTTATCCCATTTTTTACAGCTCTTCCAATAAATGCTTTTAAAAGATCATCAGGATAATTTTTATATCCAACAATATTTTGTCCTCTCAGCAGCATTTGTAATGGTGTGTTTTTAACTATCTTTTTAATGCTTCGAAGACGTTCCCACGGGTCCTCGTTTAAAAACCTGAGACATACATCAAAAGTTGCTCCGCCCCAGACTTCAACAGAGTGATAACCGGCTCTATCTATCTTTTCAGCAATAGGCAGGATTTCAGCAGTTTTCATTCTTGTTGCCCATAGTGATTGATGAGCATCTCTTAATGTAGTATCAGTAACATTAACAACTCTTTTGTTTATATTTTTTATATTCATTTTTTTCATATGGCTCCTTTAGGAGGTTTTAAAATATTTTCAATTTCATGCTTTTTTATTATACCTTCACGTATAATATCACCATTTAAATCTACAATAGTTGAATCTCCCTGATATTTAGTAGTTCCTGTATCAATAATAAAATCAATATTTTTTATTATTTCAGAAGAAATTTCATCAACCCTGACAGGACTCTTATTTCCTGACAGATTAGCGCTTGTAAGCGCCAGTGGCGCTCCAATTGCATTAATAATTTCACATAAAATTTCGTGTTCAGGAAAACGAATTGCCAGGGTTTCATCCTCTGTAGTTTTTACAATTACAGTAACAGGACCTGGCCACCATTTGCGTATAATTTTTTTTGTATTGTCTGAAATATTTTTTTTATCAAAAAAATCGTAAAAATTATCTAATGAACCAAAAACCAGAGGAATGGGCTTAGAAGAAGGTCTTTTTTTTATTTCATAAATTTTACTATATTTTTCCTTAAAACTCCCTTTAATACCAATTCCATAAACAGTATCTGTTGGAAATATTCCAATTTTTCCGTCATTTATTAGTTTAATTATTTTAGCTTTATTTTTTTCAAAAGATTTAAAATCTGGTATAAAAAAATGATTTAACATAAGATTTTTTTAATTATTTATGCCCTTACTGAGTATATATAGGTATCATAAAATGATATATATGTCAATATGTTTTAATTTCCATTAATAAGTTATAACCATTTTGAATTTGAAAATTAGAATTTATTTGGGATTTGGAAATTGTAATTTGGAATTTTAGCATAAAAAAGTCAGTCAACTTGAGTTGTTAATTTGGTGCGCCTGAGAGGACTCGAACCTCCCGCGCGCGGTTTAGGAAACCGCTGCTCTATCCTGCTGAGCTACAGGCGCAGAGTGTAATTTTGAGATAAAATATAAGAGATTTCAGAATTTATGTCAAGGGAATTCAAGTCACCTCAGAAATTTCCCATTAAGCATTTTTTGAACTCTTAGTCCACAGTCCATAGTCCATAGACCACAGTAAATAAAGGATTTCTGTAGACTATGGACTGTGGACTGCGGGCTAAATTCTCTTTTTGGGGAATTTTTGAAGTCACCTGTCGCCAGTTGCAAGTTACTATAAAAAGCAAAAAAATTAACTTTTAGCTTTTGACTGAAGACTGAAAACTGGTAGCAAGTAATATGTGACTGGTGACTGGAAACTGGTGACCTATTTTTGGCATATAATTTTTATACAATGTAAGGTTCTCAAGTTGACTGACTTTTTTAGTTTTAAGATTAAGAATTAGCAATGATTTATGCATTTAAATCAAAAATCAAATATTAGATATCAAAATTATGGTGTCCTGCGGACAAATTATTTAATAAAAACTAAAAAATGTCACGAAGTGACACCTGAATTTTGATTTTTGATATTTAAATTTTAATTTTACACCTAAAAAGTCAGTCAACTTGAGTAAGGTTAATTCGGATATATCCCAAAAATTCTATTGACGCTATAATACTTTTTATGTTATTTTTATTTAGTAACAATTAAAGGAGACCACCCTCTATTAAAACACATATTAAAACACAAAAGAAATCTGCAAAAAAAAAATATAATATAATTATAACCAATGATGATGGCATTGATTCACCTGGCGTACATGCTCTTTATAAAGCACTAAAACCATTAGGTAATGTCTATTTAATTGCTCCTAAAGAAGAAAAAAGTGCTATAGGACATTCAGTTACATTGCATTATCCTTTACGAGCAAAAATTATTAAAAAGAACAATATAATATCTATTGATGGAACACCTTCTGATTGTATAATTTTTGGAGTACTTCATCTTTTTAAAGAACAGAAAATAGATTTGATAGTATCGGGAATTAATCTAGGTCCAAATCTTGGTGATGATGTAACCTATTCCGGTACTATAGGAGCAGCAATAGAAGGTACTTTGCTTAAAATCCCTTCTATTGCAATTTCACTTGCTGGCAGAAAATATGAAAATTTTTCACAAGCAGCATCATTTGCCAATAAAATTGCTGAATATGTATTAAAAAATGGGTTACCTCAAATGACTTTATTAAATATTAATGTTCCGTATAAAACTGACGATAATATAAAAGGATACCTTATAACAAGGCAGGGAAAAGGTATTTATAGAGATAATATTGTAGAAAAGGTTGATCCTCGAGGTAGAAAATATTTTTGGATAGATGGAGACGAACCTCGCTGGGAATTGCAGAATAGTGAAGATACTGATTTTTATGCTGTTTTTAATAATTATATTTCTATAACACCTTTGAAATTAGACCTTACCAATCATGAAATATTAGAATCAATGCGAAAGCAGATAAAAATAAAATTTTAACAAAAACTAACCATATGATAGATTATTCCACTTTAAGAAATAGAATGGTAGATGAACAAATAATCGGCAGAGGGATTAGAAATGAACGCGTTATTAATGTAATGCGTAAAATTCCCCGTCATATTTTTGTAAGTGAACCATTTGCTTTAAAAGCTTATGGGGACCATCCTTTGCCAATAATGGAAAGTCAGACTATTTCACAACCTTATATGGTTGCATTAATGACTGAATTATTAGATGTTTCTTCTAATCATAAGGTGCTTGAAATTGGCACTGGTTCAGGGTATCAGACAGTAATATTAGCGGAATTATCGGAAAAAGTTTATACTATTGAACGCCATAGGAGTCTGGTTTTAAAAGCAAGAGAAATTTTTGATAAACTGGATATGCATAATATTGTGATGAAGACAGGCGATGGTACCATTGGATGGAAAGAATTTTCCCCTTTTGATAGAATACTTATTACAGCAGGAGCGCCGGAATTACCAGAAAAATTAATTGAACAATTAGCTCTAAATGGGAAACTTTTGGTACCAGTAGGAGATTATTTTAGTCAGAAATTAGTTTGTGCGGAAAAAAAGGAAAATGATATTTTAATAAAAGAATATTCTGGTTGTGTTTTTGTTCCTCTTGTTGGAAAATATGGTTGGGAAAAGTAAAAAAATGAAAATAAATACACTTATTTTTTTATTTGCATTAGTACTTTTTATTTCCTGCAGCCGTAATTTTGTGAAAGTCAGGAATTATCCGGAAAAGTTTTTTGAAGTTATCCCAATTGATGCCTCTTATGATTATGAAATATTGAGAGATGAAAATGCTATTATTGCTAATAAAGATAATATCAAAATAAAGATAAAATATGCAGATTTTGATTTTTTATTTAATAATTTTTCTTATGTAAATGAGAAAAATGAACTTGGTTATACTTCAATTTATCGTTTAGTCCCTTTTTATATTGCTATAAGAGCAAGAGGTATTCCTGATTTAGAAAATTATTTTACACAATTTACAGTGTTTTATGTTTATATTGAAAATAATTCCCCCAATCCGATTATTTTTGATCCTAGAAAATGTGTTATGGTTGATGGTATTGGGAATCAATATAATGCTTTAGATGATGCGTTTTTTAAAAGTAATAAATTTTTATATGGTTATATGGAAGATGCGCCTTTTTCGGGAATCAAAAAAACAATAAGCCCATTGGCAAAAGTTTTAGGAGAAGTCGGAGACCTTGCAAATGCTGCTGCATCAATTACACCTTATGGCGGTATAAAAATAAAAGGAAGTCATGATTATTATGATGAAAGTAAAAAATATGATTATAAATATCCGATGGATGATAAACTTTTTCTAGCCGGCGGTGAAATTTTTCCTTCAGTAAATTATAGCGGTTTTTTAGTATTTAGAAAAGTTGCGGACAAGGCATTTACTTTCAAAGTAGTCCTGCCTCATATAAATTATAATGTAGAAGATGATAATCAGAAAATAATTTATACTAAATCTTTACAGTATGTATTTGATTTTTCAAAAGTTATGTCCCCTAAAAATGTATATTTTGATACAAGTACTAATAAAATTTATTATAAATAGTTTAAAGATGTATATGACAAACCCTGCATGAAAATCCTGCTCTTAAACTTTTTGCTTTTTGGGTTCCCATTTCCATTTTTGTTATTTCTGCTGATTTTAGTTCTTCTGTTGTATTTTTTTTAACTTTAGGTTTAAGTTCACCCATATGCGGGTCATGACAGGTAGTACAGCTTATCATACCATCATCCAGTGGATATCTTCTGGGAATAACCATGCTTGGTCTTACAAGATGTTTAAAATTTGATGGGTGAGGTCTGTCTGAATGACAACGAATGCATAAAAGCCTTATAGAACCTTTTATTTTTACGGTTTCAGCTGTATCTTCTTCTTCATTTGGAGGTACAATATGACAGAACATACACTTCCGTTCTTGTCTTATATTTTTATGCGGATTCATCTTTTTGAATTTTTCTCTATCATGACATCTATAACATAATTCATTTATTTCAGCAAAATTTTCTCCGCCTCTTATCAGGTATTTCACTGATCTGTTTACAAATCCTGCATCATGACATGTAACACAGGTTATTTTACCTTCAGCATTTAAAGGTAAATCACTTGGAATTTTCATATCAGGAGGCGGTACGATATCTATTGGATGAATGTTTGCGCTTGCTCCATGACAGCTATTGCAAAGAGCAATAAAATTGCCTTTATATTTAAAAGTTACTGTATCTCTTGTATCATTCTGTTTTGGTTCAGTCAGATGACAGGCTAAGCAATGAGCTTTTGAAAAATGCGGATTAATAAATTTTTCTTCTTCCAGAGAAAGCACATATTCTTTTCTTAAATAATGTACTGTATCAGATGTACCGTGAGGATTATGACAGGTAGCGCATGTAACATTTCCATCTGCATCTCTGGGGAGTTCTGAAGGAGGCGATATTGTTTCATCAACATTCAGCGGATGATTTTTTTTGATAACATTATGGCAGAAATCACATAAAGCAAGAATATTTATTTTCATCTGTGCTGTCTTTTCAGTATCTGCAATACCCGGTTCAGATGAATGACAGAAAAGGCATTTACGTTTACCAATCTGGGTAAGGTGAGGATTATTATTTGCAAAACTTGATCCATGACAATCAAAGCATAAATCAGTTCTGGCAGTATATCTTCCATCATCAAATCCGCGAAGTAAACTATTTGATGTATCTTTAGCATGAATATTATGACATGTAATACATGTATTTTTACCATCTTTATCCAGCGGTAAATGATCAGGTACTTTAAATGTGGGAATTTTACCTACAGGATGAATATTGCTTTCTTCTGAATGACAATTAGTGCACAATTGATTAAAATCATCTTTTACGAATGTAACTGTTTTTAATGTATCTTTTCCTCTTACCGGTTTTTGAGCATGGCATTCCGTGCAATCCAGATCCTCATGCGGATTTTTCAAAGTACCTTTAAATTTTTTTGCAAATTGTTCCAACGCTTTAGATTCTTTTTTTATTTCTTTTTTAGGTGTGGCAGTTTCTTCCTCAGACTGAGTGTAGGTTTTTATCCCGGTTCCTAATAGAAATGATACAATAATTAAAAGGAGTAGCACGATTTTTTTTTGCATTTAAGAATGCTCCATTAAAAAAACAGTTACTTAAATTTTCATGCATAATTATATTTTTGTCAAGTAAAATGATTCTAATCCTGCTGTAGAGATGCAAAATTTTGCATCTCTACTAAATTTTTTTCTTATAAAATTTTTGATCTAATTTTATAAAAGTTCCATCACCAACAATTAATGCAAATTCACTATATGATCCATTATCATAGAATAAATATAAGATATCGCCTATTATTTTGTATTTACCATTGACCTCCAATTTTTCTTTTTCAGGATTAAATATATCCCAGTCATAATCCATCCCAAATCTTGAGATGTCATAGGAAAAATCAGCTCTATTTTGATTAAATCGTCCATTACCGCTGAAAGTAATTATTTTTTCAATATTGTTTTCCTCAGAACTTGAATATTCCCATGTACCAATCAAATCTGATGCAGCTTTTTGATCAGTTTCTAAGGAATGAGTAATTTTAAATGAATTTATTAAAAAAATATATGAGTTGTCATAAGAATCAAATTTATCTTTTTCAGCTGCAAGAAATAAAATCATCGCATAATTTTCATCATTATTCAAAATGACAACAATCTCTCCTAATGAAGGGTTCCTTGGAGAAAAGTATCCTTTGTATTTTATTTTTTCAACTTCTTTTCCTGCAATAGTTGTTTTTTCTCTGCTTTCTGGAATTTCTAAAAAACCCTGGAAATGCTGATTTACCAGTTGTTTGCCAATTATAATTAATTGATCAATTGTATTTTCATTAATCAAAGTTATAAAGAACATAATTTTTGCTTCATTATTCGGTTCGTCAATAAATAAGACTTTTTTATCATCTTCGGATTTTTTTATAATCCAATCACGCGGATATTTAAATGAATAAAGACCTCTATCCTCATGGAAAATTTTTATTCTTGCATCAGGAAATTCTCCAACATCTTTTAAAATTATTTTTTTTGATGGTGTTTCATGAGTAGTTTTAACTTCCTGGATATTTTCTTTCTCAGGTACATTTTTTTTGTAAATTTGAGGAAATGTTGCTGTATCGAATAAGTTGAAATTTATTTCTTGTGTGTTTTTTGAGGAGCTGATAATTTTTTCTTCTGAATTCATTTTTTTTCCATTTACTTTATAATTTATTTTTTTTAGAGAAATTGGAGATATATGTACTGAAATATTTTCACTTAACTGCATATGAGAATATTGATCTTTAAAAACCATGTTTAGAATAATATCTTTATTTATGATAGATAACGGAATTTTAATTAACATATGATTTTTCAATTCATTATCTGTAAAATTATCTTTTTTTATTGAATCTTTAAAAATATTTTTGTGAATTATATTAGTATTTTCATCAAGAATACTTACATCAATATCCAGCCAGATATTTCCATAATAGTTTTCTTTTAAACCTGTCAAAGTATATAAAATGTATATCTGTTCTCCATATAAAAATTTTTTTTTATTTTCTTTTCCATAAATGGAATCAGTTAAACGAAGGTTTTTAAGGACAGGTGCGGCATTGGTTTTCGAGAAGAAAATATTAAAAGTTAAAAATATTATAAAAAAAAATTTTACAAAGAAATTTTCAAAATTCATTTTCGCCTGACCTGGTTACGAATAGAGTTATTGCTCAAAATGAAATGTCCGCAGGACACCACAATTTTACATTTTAAATTTTGCATTTTGAATTTATCTCCACAAAAATTCAGCAACTTGAGTATTTTATATATCCATTAATATAATGTCAATTAATATAATGTCAATATTAAAAAAATTTCTTAGTGCACTACTTGACAAATAACTTGAATTATATATATACTCATTTCACCGAGAAATTATAAACGGTTACAAAGGAGGTATTACAAGGTGAGTAAAAAGTCATTATTAATCGTTGAATCACCGGCAAAAGCAAAAACTATAAATAAAATACTTGGTTCAAGCTTTATAGTTAAAGCTTCCATGGGCCATATCAAAGATTTGCCAGCAAATAGATTGGGTGTGAATATAAGCGAAAATTTTAAACCTGATTATGTATTTATTAAAGATAGAAAAAAAATAATTAAGGAAATAAAAAAAGTTGCGGAAAATATAAATGATATATATTTAGCACCTGACCCTGATAGAGAAGGTGAAATGATATGCTGGCATCTTAAAGAGGAATTGCAGGGAGAAGATAAGCATATATATAGAGTAATGTTTAATGAAATTACTAAGAGGGCTATTAATGAAGCAATGCTGCATCCGGGTGAAATTGATTTAAAAAAAATAGATGCTCAGCAGTCAAGAAGAATACTTGATCGCATTGTAGGATATACAATCAGCCCTTTATTATGGAAGAAAGTCAGGAAAGGATTAAGCGCAGGGAGAGTGCAATCTGTTGCTGTAAGATTAATAAGTGAAAGAGAAAAAGAAATAGGAAATTTTGTTTCTGTTGAATATTGGGAAATTTTAGCAGAACTGGAGACAAGTAAAAAAGAACAGCTTACAGCCAAGCTTGAAAAAAAAGATAATCAGAAATTAAAAATATCCAATCAAGAAGAAAGCACCAATATTATTAAAGAATTGGAAGGCGCTGCTTATACAGTTAGCAATATAGATAAAAGAAAGAAAAAAAGATCTCCGCTTCCGCCTTTTATTACCAGTAAACTTCAGCAGGACGCTGTTCGGAAACTAGGGTTTGCTCCTCAAAAAACAATGCGTATTGCTCAGCAGTTATATGAAGGTTTAACCATTAAAGATAAAGGCACCTTGGGCTTAATAACTTATATGCGTACAGATTCACCAAGAATAGCAGATGAAGCAATACAGGATGTTAGAAATTATATTGGAGTGAAATATGGGAAAGAATTCCTGCCTGAAAAACCAAATGTATATAAAAGCAGTAAATCAGCTCAGGAAGCTCATGAAGCAATTCGCCCGACTATGGTTGATATTGAACCAGAATTAATAAAAAATGATTTAGAAATTGATCAATATAAACTATATAATCTTATATGGAAAAGATTTGTTGCCAGTCAGATGACACCAGCAGAATATGATGTAACTACAGTTGAAATTTCCGCTAATAGTTATATTTTTGTTGTAGTAGGTTCAATAATAGTTGCTAAAGGTTTTACAGCAGTTTATGAGGAAAGCAAAGAAGAAAATAATAATAGTAATAACAATAAATCTGATGAAGAATCAATAGATAAAAATAACCTGCTGCCTGTCCTTAATATTGGAGATAATTTGACTCTTATTAAATTAGATCCTTCACAGCATTTTACAAAACCTCCTGCCCGTTACAACGAAGCTACACTTGTGAAAGCTTTAGAGGAAAGAGGGATAGGCAGGCCAAGCACATATGCAACAATTATATTCACAATCCAGGATCGAAAATATGTGGAGAAAAAAGACAGGAGTTTATTCCCGACTGAATTAGGGACAATGATAACAGATTTATTGATCAGCAATTTTCCGGAGATATTGGATATTGAGTTTACGGCAAATATGGAAAATAAACTTGATGAAATTGAAGAAGGTAATATGAATAAGGATAATATTCTAAAAGATTTTTATGGTAATTTCAGCCAGATGCTGGAAAAAGCAAAATTAAATATGAGAAATATAAAAAAGGAAATGGAAGTTGAAACAGATGTTGTGTGCGAAATCTGCGGTAAAAAGATGATTGTGCGCTGGGGACGTCATGGTAAATTCTTAGCTTGTCCGGGATTCCCTGATTGCAAAAATACAAAACCTTTGAATGATGATAATTCCGCATCTCCATCTGCTGTGAGTGAAGCTACACAGGAAAAATGCAGTGCTTGCGGTGCAAATATGGTACTTAAAAATGGCAGATATGGTAAATTTTATGCTTGCAGCAGCTATCCTAAATGCAAAACAATAAAATCTTTTACATTGGATATTGATTGTCCTAATAAAGATTGTGGTGGAAAAGTTACAGAAAAAAGAGGGAAAAAAGGCAGATTTTTTTATGGCTGCAGTAATTATCCAAAATGTAATTTTGTTTCATGGGATAAACCCGTTAATGAGAGCTGTCCTGATTGCAAAAATAATTTTTTAGTTTTTAAGCAAACTAAAAAAGAAACATTTTATAAATGTCCAAATAAAGAATGTAAATATAAAAGAGTAATTGAAGATAAAGTAGCAGCAAGTAATGGTTAATTACTCAAGTTGACTGATTGAATTAATTACCAATCCCCAGCTGCAAGTCATCAGTTTTAGGAAAGGAAATGATATTTGAAAATTATAAATGTTGGACTTGGAGATAGAGCATATCCAATTTTTATTGGATATAATATTTTAGACAAAGTCGGATTATATATTAGTCGGAAAATAAATACTTCAAGTAAAATTGTTATTATAACTGATACACATGTTTCAAAATTATATCTTGATAAATGCAAAACCAGTTTAATTAAATCAGGATTTAATGTGCAGACAATAATAGTCCCAAGCGGAGAAAAATATAAAAATTTAAATGTTGCTATTAATATTTATAAAAAATTATTAAAATTTAAAGCTGATAGAAATACTTCTATTTTAGCTTTAGGCGGTGGAGTAATAGGAGACTTAACAGGATTTGCAGCTGCAACTTATTTACGCGGTATTGCTTTAATTCAGGTGCCAACAACTTTATTATCACAGGTTGACAGCAGTGTAGGAGGTAAAGTAGGTGTAAATCTTCCTGAGGGTAAAAATTTAATAGGTGCTTTTTATCAGCCAAAAATTGTTTTTATTGATTGCGCCGTTTTAGCAACTTTGCCTAAAAGAGAAATTTCTGCGGGTTTAGCAGAAGTAATAAAATACGGAATAATAAAGGATTTTAATTTTTTTAATTATCTTGAAAAAAATATTGAGAATATATTGGAATTAAAGAGCGATAATTTACAAAAAATTATTGCTATTTCATGCAAAATCAAAGCAGATGTAGTAGAAAAAGATGAAAAAGAAAGAAATATAAGAGCAATATTAAATTTTGGACATACAATTGGCCATGCTCTGGAGACTCAAACAAAATATAAAAAGTATAAGCATGGTGAAGCTGTATCTATAGGTATGATCGGAGCCATGAAATTAGCTGAAAGACTTAATTATATTAAAAGAGAAGATACAGATAGAATTATCAAACTTTTAAGAAAAACAAATCTACCTATAAAAATTAAATTTAAAATACCGATAAATAAATTAGTGAAAAGTATGGAGCTGGATAAAAAAGCCAGTCAGGATAATATTAGATTTGTCTTGACAAAAAAAATAGGGCATGTTACATTAAAACCTATTAATGACAAGGCTTTAATTGAATATGTATTAGCAGAATTGTTTGATTAAATATTGTCTTTTCACCTTCACACTTTGCTTTAATTTCCAAATAGAAAGATTTTAAATAGGAGCCAGCAATGGCTAAAGAAAAAGTTTTAATTAATCCGGAAATTGAAAATTATACTGAAAAATTATCACAGAATCCTACTTCACGTGTATTTGCTCCTTTAGCCGATGCATACAGAAAATGCGGGATGTTGGATGAAGCAATAAATGTATGCGTAAAAGGATTAAAACTTCATCCTAATTATATGAGTGCTCATGTAGTGCTGGGTAAAATTTATCTTCAAAAAGAAATGATTGAAGACGCTAAAAGAGAATTTGAAAAAGTGCTGGAAATCGATTTTGATAATTTGGTAGCTCTTACAATGCTTGGAGAAATTTCAAGAAGATTAAATCGATTTGAAGATGCAATAGCCAAATATGAAAAAATACTTAAATTAGACCCTTTTAATGATAATGCCAAAAGATCTATTGAAGCTATTCGTGTTCAATCTGTGAGTTTAAATAAACAAGAAGAAATATTTAATGTTTATCAGGAAGAGGTTGAAAAAGAGAAAACAGGATTAAAAGTAAAACCTCCTATTCAAAAAGCCAAGAAATGGACGTCAACTGAAGATACAGGTATTAATACTTTAACAATGGCTGAATTATATTTTAAACAAGAAATGTTCTATGAAGCTAAAAAAGTTTGTAATAAAATTTTAGTTAGAGAACCTGATAATGCTGATGTGAAAAAGTTCTTGCAAAAAATTATTGAAACTGAACAAAGAAAAATTGAACCAGAAAAAATTACTCCTCCCCCTGTTTCAGAAAAGATTTCCTTAAAAACTGAAGATGTTTCTTCTCGTAAAATACCTATTTTAAATACTGAACCAAAAGTATCAACTGAAATAGTAAAGGAAATAGAAAAAGAAATTGAAAGTATTAAATTAAAAAGGGAAGAAATTAGAGATTCAGAAAAAAAACATGAAGAAAAAGTATTAAAAGAAGTTAAGCTAGAGCATGTGGATGAACCTAAAGAGCAAAAAAAAGAAAAGGTACAAGAAGAAATAAAAAAATCATCTCATGTTCAAGATTCTGATTCATTTTCATTTTTTTCTGATTTTATACAAGCAGAAGTAGATGAAAAAGCAAAAAGCAATAAGCTCCCTGATAAACGGATTTCATTTAGTGTTGAACAAAACAAAGATAGACATGAATCAAAAATAAAAGATACTGATGGAAAAGCAAGTAAAACCAATCCACTGGAAGATTGGCTGGATTTAATCAAAGAACAGAAATGATAGGAGGCGACTACTGTGATCGATTTTAATGAAAAGATGAAAATAGCTGTTGATAATATTGAAGGTGCGATTGCCTGTATTTTTTCAGGATTAGATGGAATTGGAGTAGCTAATATTATTGTTAAGGAAAAATATGATTCTGCAGTTTTAGATGTTGAAATGGCAACAATGCTGCGCAGTTTTAAAAAGGTTGCGGTTAATTTGGATTTAGAAAAAGTTGATGAGCTTATATTCAAAGCTGGAGATTTAATTGTTTTTCTTAAGATGGTTGGGGAAGAATATTTTCTTGGAATAGTACTTTCAAATGATGCAAATCTTGGAAGAGCCAGACTCGAGATAAGGAAAATAATTCCTGCTTTTGAAAAGGAATTATATTGAGGAATGCAATGTGCAAAAAAATTTTAATAATTCATGGTCCTAATCTGAATTTATTAGGTGAAAGAGAGCCTGACATATATGGAAAATTTACTATAGAAGACATAAATAGTAAATTATTTGATTTAGCAAAAAAAAGAAATGTTGAACTTGAAATATTTCAATTTAATCATGAAGGTGAAATAGTAGAAATTATACATAAAAAAAGGAACTGGGCAGAATTAATTATTATTAATCCTGCAGCTTATACTCATACCAGCATTGCAATTCGAGATGCAATTTTATCTGTTAAAATTCCTGTGATTGAAGTCCATTTATCAAATATTTATAGGAGAGAAAAATTCAGACATAAATCATTTATTTCAGATATTGCTATAGGAACGATTTCTGGGTTTGGGGAAAAAAGCTATTATCTGGCATTATTAGCAGCAGTAGATTGGGATTAACCTATTATGTATCCTCGCCTATTTTTAATCTTGTTAAAAGAATTACTAGTTGATTTATATATTGAGATTTAGTATTTATTTGTAATTTGGTGCTTGTAATTTGGGATTTAAATTGTTGCCGAAGGCAGCCTAATTTAGAAGAAGGGATGGAGCATATTGTGAATGAAATAGAAGAGATAATTAATATTTTAAAAGATACTGATATTTATGAATTTAAGTGGGAAAATTCTAAACGCAAGATATTCTTATGTAAATCTGTTGATAGTAAAACAGCTGTTGAACAGATAGAAATAAAACCTGTTTATAATGATCCAAATGAAAAACCTATACAAATTGAACCTGTTCAAATTAAATCATCAATGGTTGGAACATTTTATTCGGGACCAATTGGTTCGGGTAAAAGTTTTGTAACTAAAAATTCATCTATTAAAAAAGGACAGGTTATTGGAATTATTGAAGCAATGAAAGTTATAAAGGAGATTCAATCAGAAATAGAAGGTGAGATTATTGATATTTATGTGGGAAATGGACAACCGATTGAGTATGGACAGTTTCTATTTGGAGTAATACCGCAGAAAAAAATTGTCTAATACTACAGCGCTACAGTATGACAGTGCGACAGTGCGATAGAAAGATCGAGAGTGCGAGAGAGCTATAGTGCGATGAATAAAGAACTGTCGCTCTATCGCTCTATAGCGCTGTAGTACTAAGGAAAGGGGATTTATGTTTAGAAAGATTTTAATTGCTAATCGTGGAGAAATTGCGCTCAGGATTATTCGAGCTTGTAAAGAGCTTGGGATAAAAACTGTTGCTGTATATTCAGAAGCAGATCGTGATTCTTTGCATGTACGTTTTGCTGATGAGGATATTTGTATAGGACCAAAAGAATCAATAAAAAGTTATCTTAATATCCCAAGTATAATAAGCGCAGCTGAAATAACTGATGCGGAAGCAATTCATCCTGGATATGGTTTTTTATCTGAGAATGCACACTTTGCTGAAATTTGTGAATCATGTAAGATTAAATTTATTGGTCCATCTTCAGAAACTATCCGAAGAGGTGGAAATAAATCAATTGCAAGAAAAGTAATGATGGAAGCAGGAGTCCCTGTTATCCCTGGAAGCGAGGGAGAGATAACTAAAGAAGAACAGGCATTAGAAATAGCTAATAGAATCGGTTATCCTGTAATTATTAAAGCCTCTGCTGGCGGCGGCGGGAAAGGTATGAGAATCGCTCATACAGAAATAAGTTTAATCAATGCTCTTATGTCAACAAAAGCTGAAGCAAAAGCGGCATTTGGTTCTGAGGAAGTATATATTGAAAAATATATTGAGGAACCAAGGCATATTGAAGTTCAAATTTTAGCAGATAAATTTGGACATATTATTCATCTTGGGGAAAGAGACTGTTCCATTCAAAGACGACATCAGAAATTATTGGAAGAATCTCCCGCTCCCGGCTTATCTGAAGAAATAAGAATGAAAATATGCGAAGCAGCTTTAAAAGTAGCTCATACTGTTAAATATGTTTCTGCCGGTACGGTAGAGTTTTTGCTGGATAAACACAATAATTTTTATTTTATTGAAATGAATACCCGTGTGCAGGTTGAACATCCTGTAACAGAAATGGTGACAGGAATTGATATTATTAAACAGCAGATTCTTATTGCTGCAGATAGAAAAATAAGCTATAAGCAGGAAGATATTAAATTTAGCGGATATGCAATAGAATGCAGAATTAATGCGGAGGATTCTGATAATAATTTTATGCCGTCTCCGGGACAGATTACAGCATACTTACCTCCTTCAGGACCTGGTGTAAGAGTCGACAGCCATGTATATCAGGGATATACTATTCCCCCATATTATGATTCTATGATTGCAAAATTGATTGTAAAAGAAAACACAAGAGCAGAAGCAATTAAGCGTATGGGAAGAGCGCTTGATGAATATATAATAGAAGGGATAAAAACATCTATCCCATTCCATGAGAAGATATTGGCAAATGCAGCTTTTCAAGAAGGGAAAATCAATACTAATTTTTTAAGTACTATTATAAATAATGAATAATAGGAGCAATTAATATGGGGATTGCAGAAATAAGAAAAAAAGTAGATGATATTGATGATAAAATTGTTGAACTGTTAAACGATCGAGCTAATCTGGCATTGGAAATAGGGAAAATTAAGCGTGATAAAGCATTGGAATTTTATGTCCCAGCTAGAGAACAATCTATTTTTACGCGGCTTGAAAATCAAAATAAAGGTCCTTTTCCCAAGAATTCATTAAAAAGTGTTTATAAAGAAATTATGTCTGCTACCAGAGCAATGCAGTATCCAGTTAAAATTGCGTACTTTGGTCCTGAAGCAACTTTTACCCATATGGCTGCTCTTAAACAATTCGGGAGTGAAGCTGATTTTATTCCAGTAAAAAGCATTAAAGATGTTTTTATGGAAGTCGAACACGGAAGAGCTAATTATGGAGTCGTTCCGATTGAAAATTCTACTGAAGGTGTAGTTAACTATACTCTGGACATGTTTATTGATTCCAGTCTGAAAATTTATTCTGAAATTTTTTTGGAAATTTCACATTATTTGCTTTCCACATCAGAAATATCAAAAATTAAAAAAGTTTATTCTCATCCGCAGCCTATTGCTCAATGCCGTATCTGGCTTGAAAGCAATTTGCCAAATGCTAAATTAATAGAAGTATTAAGCACTGCTGAAGCGGCAATTATGGCTAGTAAAGAAAAAAATACAGCGGCAATCGCAAGCAGTCTGGCAGCAGATATATATGGATTAAAAATACTTGCAGAACGAATTGAAGATAATGTTGAAAACTTCACCCGATTTTTAATAATAGGAAAGAATATTAATCAGAAGACCAAAAATGATAAAACTTCAATAATGTTTTCTGTAAAGGATAAAGTTGGAGCTCTTCATAATTCTCTCAGTCCTTTTCAAAAATATAAAATTAACTTAACTAAAATTGAATCACGCCCAACCAGAAAAAAAGCGTGGGAATACATATTTTTTGTTGATTTTCAGGGACATGTTGATAATAAAAATGTAAAAAAAGCTTTAATGGAATTGGAAAATGAATGCACTTTTTTGAAAGTGTTGGGATCTTATCCGGAATGCAGAGAGAGGGGTTAGAGCATTGACACTAAATTGACAATTGAGCATTGAGCATTGAAAATTGAGCATTGAGGTTTAAATCCTTTGAAAACATTAGATGTTATTAATATAAATTGAATTTGTGATGCTCAATTCTCAATGCTCAATTGTCAATTGTCAATGCATTTACCCAGACTTGTGGATAATAGTAAGGGAAAGGAGAGAACCTTAATGTTCAGAAAAAATATTGTAAATATAATACCCTATCGTCAGGGAAAACCAATTAAAGAAGTTGAACGTGAGTTAGGGATTAAAGACTGTTATAAATTAGCATCCAATGAAAATTTACTTGGTCCATCAAAAAAAGCCTTAAATGCTATAAAAAAAAATCTAAATGAAATTAACTATTATCCTGATGGAAGCGGATATTATCTGCGGAATGCGTTAAGTTCTAAATTAAATGTTGCTCCAAATCAGGTAATTTTAGGTAATGGGTCAGATGAGCTTTTGCAGATTATTGGACTAACTTTTATAAATCCAATGGATGAAGTTATTGTTTCCCCTGAAGGTTTTATACGCTATCCAATGATTGTAGATATTATGAATGGGAAAAATGTTTTTGTCCCGATGAAAAATTATAAATATAATTTATCTGCAATGCTGGAAAAAATAAATAATAAAACAAAAATTATTTTTATTGCAAATCCAAATAATCCAACAGGTACAGCAGTTTATGCTGCTGAAATGAATAGTTTTATGAATAAAATCCCTGAAAATGTAGTAGTGGTTTTAGATGAAGCATATTATGAATTTATAGAAAAAAGTAAATTTTCTGACAGTTTGAAATATATAAGTCAAGATAGAAATGTGATTATAATACGGACTTTTTCAAAAATGTTTGGACTGGCAGGACTACGAATAGGTTATGCAATAAGTACCCCTCTTATTATTGAAAATATGAATAAAGTCAGATGTCCATTCAATGTTAATTCTATTGCTGAAATTGCAGCAATTGCTGCATTGGATGACAATGAACACATCAAAGAAACAAATAAAATGATTACTGCTGAAAAAAAATATCTGTATCGTGAATTAGAGAAAATTGGTTTAAAATTTTTGTCCAGTGAGACAAACTTTATTTTAATTCATATTGGTAAAAACGCAATTCCTGTTTTTGAATCTCTGCTTAAAGAAGGGATAATCGTTCGTCCAATGGGAGTGTATGGATTAGGAGAATGGCTGAGAGTAACTATTGGTACTCACCAGATGAACCTGAAGTTTATTAAAAAATTGAAAAGTCTATGATAATTAAGTTAGAAAATATCAATTTCAACTATAAAACCTCGTCATTTGAAATTTCCGCTTTAAAAAATATTAACCTTGAGATTAAAAAAGGTGAATTTGTTGCAATTATAGGATCTAACAGTTCAGGTAAAAGTACACTGGTAAAAATGTTAAATGCTTTGCTTTTACCTGATTCAGGTAAAGTAATAATTGACGGATTAGATACATCAATATTATCTAATTTATGGCAGATTCGTCAAAAAGCAGGAATGGTTTTTCAAAATCCTGAAAATCAGATTGTTGGCTCAACTGTTGAGGAAGATATTGCATTTGGTCTTGAAAATTTCGGCATTGAATTGCCGGAGATGAAGAAACGTATTGAAAATGCCCTAAAACTTGTTCATATGGAAGAATTAAGACTTTTTTCTCCTCTTGAACTTTCCGGTGGGCAGATGCAGCGTCTGGCAATAGCTGGTATTTTAGCATTACAACCGGAAATAATAATATTGGATGAACCAACAAGCCTGCTCGATCCTCAATCTGCAATTGAAATTTTAAATCTCATTCATAAAATAAATAAGCAAAACAATATTACAATTATATGGGTAACACAAAATATGGAAGAGATTGTTGATGCAGATAGAATATTGATAATGAACGAAGGGACGCTATTTATTAACAGCAATTTTGAAAAAATTTTTTCGAAAGAAGGGATTGAAACATTACATTCATTAAATTTAGGATTACCATCCTTAGTTGAACTTTCTTATAGATTGATGAATAATAAATTTCCCTTAAAAGAATTTTTTGCAAGAGAAAATGAAATGGCAGAAGCTATAGAATGTATAGTCAAATCTGGATAAATAGCATTGGCAATTGACGATTGAGCATTGAGAATTGAGCATTGAGGTTTAAATCCTTTGAAAACATTAGACGTTATTAATATAAATTGAATTAAATGCTCAATTGTCAATGCTCAATGCTCAATTTCTGATTTGTAAAATATATGTTACTCAAGTTGACTGAGTTTTATTTACAAATTTCGATATTCAAGCACCAAATAACAAATAATTACCAAAATTTCAATAATCAAACAAACAATTAAGATCAATGAAGAACCTCGCGGCAAGCTGCGAGGTATCTTCTGTCTCTGATAGGAATAATTTATTATTTATATTTGTGCCAATTCATGGCACTTCCAGATAAATAATAAATTGTACTTAGTAATTTTATCCCATATATACGCGGTGTCGCAATAGGATTAATGCGAACTCCCTGTTGTTTTTTTATCGCTTATTTTGTATAATTCTAAAATATCTAAAATAGATTTATCATTAGTTTGAGATTCAATATTATTAAAATTATTAGATAATATCAATCTCTTAAGATTATCTTTTTGCCCCTTATTTAGTGAAGAAATTGTATCATCTAATTTATCTCTATCGCCATTATCTAAATGGGTATTTCTGTAAATTATGAAATTTTCCGGTAACATAAGTATCTTTATAAATTCTTTTACGTTTCTTCCAAACGCCTTTTCAAAAAATTGTTTTTTCGGCCCAACTACCCCATGTGTAGCAAGTAATATACATTGGACACCTCTTAAATATTTTTTATTCCAATATGTCCCTATATATTTTCTATTTTTACAAAACTCACCATTTATTGGACAATATTTCATCGGGAATGACCATATTTTGCTTTTGAGTCCTTTCCTTTCAAATTCCTCATTTAATTCTACATTTATCTTTAATCTTTCATAGAATTCTTTTGGAGTATCATCAAAATTAAATAAGATATAATTTGATAAAGTATTGATTCCAAATTCCGCTGCCAATTTCACCTTTTCCATATAAATATTTTTGTATTTTATATTATCAAAAGCTATGCGCAAAGGTTTTATAGGAATTTCACTTAATAACTTCATTTTTTCTTTTGTAAGTAATCTGGCATCAATGCCTTGATTAAAATCTACATATCTATCCAAATAAATTTTTTTACCACTCGTTTCTGTAATGTATTTTACACCTTTTTTAAAACCAACAGATTTTATTTCATCAATTATTTTTGGAAATTCTTCAGAAGCTAAGATGTTATTGTCAAGCAGAAGTAAATGTCTTTTTTCTCCAAAGTTACCTTGTATAGCCTTTACTTGCTTCGCAATAGATATGCCATTCAAAAAATGTGGTTCAATTATTGGTACTGCACAAAATTTACATTTTCTAATACAACCTCTTGTAGCATAAGCAATATAGGAATCATTTGTTGGATAAGAATATTTTAAAAAAGGATTAAATTTTTGATCGATGATTGAATAATCCGGAAGAATATAATCTATCGTGTCATCATCTTCATAACCCAGTTTACCTTTCTCATTTAATAAACCTTCGATTATAGTTACATTAATTTCATTCTGTATTTCCCTTTTCATTAAAGTAGCCATCACCCCACCAACAAAAATATCAGAGGTATCTCTGACACTTTTGCGATAAAATTTTATTGTTTTAATAGTTCTATTCCAATAAAAAGTGAACAAGGTTGATATATATATTCTATCCCAATGTTGTTCTTTTAATTCTAACGAACAACCTTTATAAAAAACTACATTATCCCCTTTTTGTTTATGATAAGTAGATATCTTCATTAATCCCAAAGGTGGATATTTATTTTTGTAATCGGGTTCTATAAGTAAAATATTTTTCATAATGTTAAATCATTTCTGATTTTTTATTCCGACCTTCTTGCAAAAATTGTTAATTTCTTTGCAAATTTTTTCTAATATATATTTTTTATTACTGTCAGTTTTGATTTCTTCCTTGATTTCCTCAATTTTTTCTAAAGAACAAGAGGTTAGGATATCTGTGACTTTTTTGATGTTATTATAAAAACTATCTTTATGTTCAGGATGTCTGTTTTCTGAGACTTCTAAGGCATCATTAAAATCAACTTCATTGTTTAAATACATTTTCTTTGCTTTTTGGTCCTTTAATATTTTAGGTAAATTTCTCAAATCTTCTGCACGTTTCAAAGGCTCATTTTTTATTGTTTCAATCACTCTATCAACAATTTCTGGCGATTTTTCAAATATTTCAGAATTCTTGGATTTATTTTTTTCCAACACCAGTTGATAAAAATGACTAAATTTCTCCAATGTGGAAACATTGTTTTTTACCATTAAGTCGTGAGCTTCAATGTGGTCTTTTACAAACTTTTCTGTTTCTGATATTGAATCAGCAATGTCTTTTAATGAATAGCCATAATCAATATTCATCCTTTTAAAATATGCAGCCTTTTCATAAGTATCCCATTGAGTTTTACCTTTAATATGCCAAGTCCCAAGGATAGAAAATATAATTTTATCATCAGTTTCTGCCGGAATAATCCTTGCTTTTATATACGACCACAGTAACATTTTTTCTTCATCATTTTCCTCTTTTGCTTTTTTATATAAATGTCTATATGCACATAATCTCGAATTCCCTTCCAATACAATATCCCCTTTGACTAATATCTCATCTATAAGACCACCATGTTTTTTAATGTCTTGATACAAATCCTTAACTGAATCTACCTTGTCCCATAATAATTTTTCTATATCGTCATCGGAAATATTTTTCCCAGCAAAATTTTGTTTAATTATTGCATTTACTCTCGGATTTTCTTTCCAATAAATTAATTTGAAAATATCAATTTCCTCTATTATGGTTTGAATTTTTTGTCCATTTACCGCAATTTCATTTTTGCCTTTTTTGTTCATTTTATTGTCCCCCCCAAGATATTTAGTATTTCTTCTTTACTCAGGTATTGTTTACTATCCCTAATATCGTCAGTATCACCCTGAACATATTCAGCTAATTTGTTTTTCTTGTAAATTATTTCGTCTATGTACTCATCAATTGTATTTTCAGCAATAATTTTATAAATTTTGCATTCCTTAGTTTGAGATATTCTGTGGATTCTATCCTGTGATTGAAGATAATCTACCAAATTAAAATTTCTATCAAGATATATGGCATTGTTTGCAGAGGTTAGTGTTAATCCTTCTCTCGCTGCCGCTGGATTTGCAATCAAAACCATAAATTCATTACTATTTTTAAATTGCTTAACTATTTCATTCCTTTTTTCAATAGGAATGTCCCCGTATAGCATCAACGAGCCGAATTTTTTATACCGTTTGTAAAGAATTCTAATATTATCAACAAAACAACTCCAAACTATTACTTTTTCTTTCTGCTTTACTATATCTTCAATTAGTATATCCAATAATGGAAATTTTGCAGGTGTTTCATTATATGCCTTATCAACTAAAAATGGATTACTCGCAATCTGTGCTAATCTTAACAACTTTTTTAATAATTCCTCTGATTCATCAATTATTTTTTCACCATTCATGGTGGTAATTTCAATATAAAGTTCTTTTTTTAATTGATCATAGATATTTTTTTGCTGTCCACCTAGTTGGACATATTTATCGATATAAATTTTCTCCGGCAGTTCCAAAACATCTTCTTTTAATCTTCTGATTGAATTTGATAGAATGATTTGCCTTAAATTATTAAACCTGTCTTTCTGCTCTTGTAATCCATTCTCTTTGAAATTGATAGAATATAATTTTTCAAATTTCTTATAATCTTCTCCCAAAAGATTTCCATTATCCAAGAAATAAAATTGCGCCCATAAATCCAATGGTTTATTGGCAATTGGAGTACCTGTAATTATAATTCGTTTCTTCGCAAAATTTTTCAAGTCCAATATTGCTTTGGTTGTTTTTGCGTTAGGATTTTTTATCTTATGCGATTCATCTAAAACTATTGCCATTTTTTTTATTTTTAAAAACATTTTTAGCCGTTCGACTTCTCCAATAACACTTTCATAATTTATAATATAAAAGTGTGAATATCCCATAAATTTTAATCCCTTTTCATTATCAGTACCCCTTAATACAATATTTTTTAAATGGCTATGAGCCTCAATTTCGTCTTTCCAATTTCCAATTAAAGATTTTTTACATATTATTAATGCACCATCTATAATCCCCTGGCTCATGTTGTTACATAATGCTTCTATGACAATTTTTGTTTTTCCGAGGCCTTGCTCATCAAACAATGGAATATTTACTTTATCTGTAATATATTCAATCGCCTCCACCTGATGTGAAAATGGTTTTGTTTTTGGGCTATAATTAAAGTTGTATTTCTTCTTCATAAGGCAAAAGCTCCTCAGGAATGCAAAGTATTTCGATTTGTTTATTACCTTCAAGGCCTATTTGAAATAATAATCTTTTTAAATTCTTTTTAGTTTTCAAGGGAATCCCTAAAATTAATTTATTCCCAGTATTTAACCCTATAATTTCAAAAAAATCACTTATTTGATTTTTGGTTCTTTTAGAGAATATATCGTTTTCGGTTTTAGCTTCACCTATGCAGAAAAACACACTATCTTTCACTCCAATAATATCTGGTTTGTGGTTTATAATTTTAGGCGGTACATCAAATTTTTCTGTATTAATATCTTGATATTTTCCATCTAAATATATAATTCTGAAACCATCTTGCCTCATTTTTCTGACTATGGCAGATACTATAAAGTCATGTTTTTTTGATGCCATTTTTTTCTTTCTCAATTAACTTAACAACCTTTTGGCTCCATCCTGCTAACTCTTTAATCATATTTTCTTTTTCACTATTATCTTCGGCAATAATTTCATCAAGTTCTTGTGTACTTATTTCTCTTAATCCTTCAATAACGTTTTCTATGTCCTTATAAAAAGATGATACAAGGTGTGGTTTTCTAACTTCGAGTATCTGCATAGCAGAATCAAATCCTTTAGCAATAAAAGCATTTTTAGTATCTTCGTTATCAAAAATATCTCTCAGTCTTCTGACATCTTGACCAGTTGGTATTTTTTCTTTATCAGCAACCCAATCACAAAAATCTTTAATATCCTTTGAACTTTTTTCCATTAATTTTTGCAATTTTTTATCCTTAATATACTCTACAAAATAGCTAAATTTACTAACCTCATTTGGATCGGTTCTGTGGGTCGATAAATATTGCTCTTCCATTATTTTATATGCATCAATGTTTTCTTTAATCTGTTTTTCTGTCATTTTTGTTTGTTTTTCAAGCCTATTTATAGACCAGCCATCATCCTGCCAAAGTTTATATAAATATTTTGCTTTTTCATAAGCATCCCATTCAGTTGTACCTCTCAAATGCGATTGGAGTCTTATAAAATTTTTCTGCTCCTCATTAATTTCACGAGGTAATATATAGCACAAAATTGTTTTCCATTTATCTTCATAGGGTTCTTCCTTTTGCAATTGTTGATAAATTACAACTCTTGTATTGCCTTCTATCACTTTATATTTTTTGTCTTTTTTTTCTCCAATAGTCTCTATCCAAATCGGAGAAACAATTCCTTTATTGTTATGTATGGAATCTTTTAATTTACGGAAAGCTTCCGGTTTTTTACTTGTTAATGCAAATATAATTTCGTCTTTTGTTAGATTATCAGTAACTTGATTATCCCTGAAAAAACTAATTCTCGGGTTTAATTCATCTAACTCAAGTTTATTGATTTCAATTTGTCCTTGTTCTACTTTTGTTTCTTTCCCATCTATGGGAATTATTAAATTATTCATCTGAAATCTTCTTATCCTTAAGTATTTAGTAAGTACATAATGTTGGTTTCAAGGTTTCAAGTGAGGCTTATCAGCCCTATAATTATTAAAACAACCTTTAAAACATATTTTACCCCTTTTTTCTGAAAAATTCCATAATAAACCGTTTAATCCACTCTCTTTGTAATAAAACACCTTTACAAATTTTTATAAAAATAGTAATATTATGAAATATTATGATATAATTGAAGGGGAAAGGCAAAATGTCAACTACAATAAGCATAGAAGTTCCAGATGAAATTTTAGAGCATTATAAAACTACAGGAGTGAATCGTGCAATGTTTGAGGATATTATTGCGGAAGAATACCGGCAAGGAAATATTAGTATACGCGAGGGAGCAAAAGTACTCGGCCTTACATATGAAGGTTTTATAGAATGGCTGGGAAAACGCAAGATTTCATGGATAAATGTTCCAAAAGAAGAAAGAGATAAAAGTTACGCGCAATTTAAAGAAAAAATGAAGGAATATGTAAAGTGATAGTAGTTGCCAATTCGAGTCCCCTTATTGTTTTAGCAAGAATCAATCAATTGAAAGTTTTTAAACATCTTTTTGGCAAAGTGTATGTCCCCGATAGTGTTTATAAAGAAACCGTTTTAAATACAAAACTGGATATTCAAAGACAAGCTATCTCTAAAGCGATAGACAAAGATTTTATAGAAGTTGTTACTCCAAAAAAAAATTACATATTTGAGAAGAAATTACACGAAGGTGAAAAAGGAGTTTTGAATTTAGCTTTAGACAAATCGCCAGATTACATGATCATTGATGATAATAATGCCAGAAACGAAGCTAAGAAACTAGGTTTTGAAGATGTTTTGATACTTACAACAGATATACTAAAATTTGCAGAGGAAAAAAGAATTATAAATTCATATTCTGGAATAATGTCACAACTTGCAAAACTTATGATTTACCCGCCTGAAGAAGATAAAATTGATTGAAGAACTAATGATCTTCAGTACAACAATAAAGATTTGTTGTCAATTATTAAGAGAAGTAAATTGTTGATTTGTTTCAGTTCTGCGCAGATATTTCGGATAACTCATATAATCATCAATAGTTGGCAGATGATCCCCGAACACAGATTATCATCATATGTGGGAAAGATGGGTTTAAGGGGCGAAGGGTTTTCCGTTTCATTATGAATATGTTTTAGAAGGGAATGGGTTTAACCCATTCCCTACAGTTCTGTTTGTTATAAAGGCAACAATTTTTATCTCTCCACCGCATTTTTTACAACTCAGCGGATCAACCTCAAATTATCCTTAAATATAAAAAACCTGATTCAAGTGCTTTACTTTGTATACTTTGGATGTTAATAATTATATAGAGAATAGTATTATTCAAATAGTAATTTGAAAGGGACTTATATGAAAGAAATTGTAATAGCTGGAGGAATTAGATCTCCTTTTGTTAAAGCTGGTACAAATTTTCATAACCTGACTGCATATGATTTAGGAGCTATTGTTTTAAAAGAACTTTTATATAAAACTAATCTGGATATAAAATTAATTGATGAAATTATTGTTGGAAATGTTGCAAATCCTCCTGAAGCTATGAATATTGCCAGAGTTATAGCGCTTTTAGCAGGATTACCTTATGATATCCCTGCGCTTACTGTTCATAGAAATTGTTCTTCTGGAATGCAGGCGATAACTACAGCTTATGAAAAAATTCAAGCTGGAGCTGCTGAACTTATTATAGCTGGGGGAACAGAATCAATGAGCAATATTCCATTTTATTTTCGTAAAGAACTTAAAGAAAAATTTACCAATATTATGCGCGCTAAAAGTTTAATTCAGAAAATAAAACATATTACAAGTATTCGTCCGAATGATTTATTTCCTGTTGTAGGAGTTTTAGTAGGATTGACAGATCCTGTAAGCGGCTTAAATATGGGACAAACAGCAGAAGTTTTGGCTAAGGAATTTAATATTTCCCGATTATCTCAAGATGAATTTGCTATTTTGAGTCATAAAAAAACAGTCTCATCAACTAAAGCAGGCAAATTGCAGGAAGAGATTATGACAGTTTATGTACCGGATAAATTTAAAGAAGCAATTAATATTGATATAGGACCGCGTGAAGATACAAATATTGAAGCGCTTGCTAAACTTAAGCCGGTATTTGATAAAATAAATGGGAGTGTTACAGTTGGGAATGCATGTTCTGTTACTGATGGTGCATGTATGTTAATTGTGACAACAAAAGAAAAAGCTCAAAATCTCGGATTGGAGATTTTAGGAACATTAAAAGCGTATAGTTATGCAGGACTCGATCCAAGAAGAATGGGACTGGGACCTGTATTTTCTACATATAAATTATTGAAAAAAGAAAAAATGAATTTAAAAAATATTCAACTGATTGAACTAAATGAAGCTTTTGCAGCTCAGGTAATTGCCTGTGAAACTGCTTTTAATTCTAAAGAATTTTGCAGGAAAAATTTTAATGACGAGGCAATAGGGGAAATTGATAGAAATATTTTAAATGTTAATGGAGGTGCAATTGCTTTAGGTCATCCTGTTGGCGCAACAGGTGCGCGTATAGTATTAACATTATTAAAAGAAATGAAGAGAAGAAATTTGAATATAGGATTGGCAACTCTATGTATTGGCGGCGGGCAGGGAGCAGCGCTTTTGTTTGAAAAAGATATTTAATGCTCAATGCTCAATTGTAAATGCTCAATTGTCAATAAAATCATCAAAAGATGTAGGTAATGTTAAGTTTTCAAAGGGGATAATTATGGGAAACGCATTTCAAATAATTAAAGAATCAGATGGAATATGTTTTTTAATATTTGATACACCGGATAAAAAAGTAAATGTGCTTGATATGACTGTTATGGATGAGCTTGAAATAAATTTAAATAGCATTGCACAGGATAAAAGCTGCAAAGGATTAATTATTACCAGCGGGAAAGAAAATGTTTTTATTGCAGGAGCAGATATTTCTGTTATAAATGGGGTAAAGAGCAAACAGGATGGAATTAATCTTTGTGAAAAAGGGAAAAGAATACTAAAACAGATTCAAAATCTTTCAATCCCATCAGTTGCTGCAATAAATGGCGCGTGTCTTGGCGGGGGAATGGAATTCGCTCTATTTTGTTCATATCGTATTGCTTCTGATAATCCCTCAACCAAACTTGGGCTGCCTGAAGTTACTCTTGGAATTTTACCTGGTTTTGGCGGTACACAATTACTTCCCAGATTAATAAGTCTTCAATCAGCAATTGATCTGATTCTTTCAGGCAGAACATTGGATGCTGTAAAAGCCTGGAAAATAGGACTTATTGATAAAGTAGTTTCACAAAATATGCTGAAAGAATCCGCTCATCATTTTATAAATGAAATATTAACACCTTCAGGTTATAAAGATATCCAAAATAGAAGAAAAAATAAGGCAAAAGGGAATTTTTTATTAGAACAAAATTTTATTGGCAAATCAATTCTATTTTCACAGGCAAAAAAACAAATATTACAGAAGACAGGCGGAAATTATCCCGCTCCTTTAAAAGCTCTGGATGTAATCAAAAAAGGGATTAATCTATCAATCGACAGAGCCTTTCTACTTGAGTCAGAAGCTTTTGGTGAGCTTGTTATTACTCCAGTATGTAAAAATTTAATTGATATATATTATTGGAGCGAAAAATCTAAAAAACTTGGTAAGAAAGAAAATGTTAAGTCAATTAAAAAATCAGGAGTACTGGGTGCAGGAGTTATGGGCGGGGGTATAGCTCAACTTTTAAGTACGAAAAAAATAGATGTGCGAATGAAAGATATTAAAAATGAAGCTATTTTTAGCGGTCTTGCTTCTGCATGGAAAGTATATGAAGGAGCAATAAAAAGAAAAAAAATCACTAAAGATGAAGCTAAAAAGAATATGTTTTATATTTCTCCTTCACTCGATTATTCTGGATTTATGGGGCTGGATATTGTAATTGAAGCTATTATTGAAGATATAGAAGTAAAAAAGAAAGTTTTTAAGGAATTAGAAGAAAAAATAAAACCGGATACAATTATAGCATCAAATACATCTTCACTATCTATTACTAAAATGTCTCTTGCGCTTAAAAATCCTGAAAGACTTGTTGGTCTGCATTTTTTTAATCCAGTGCACCTTATGCCTCTTATCGAAATTATACCGGGTTTTAAAACAGATGAAAAAACTTTGAGTACTGTAATAAATCTTGCTATTAGTCTTGGAAAAATGCCGGTTGTTGTTAAAGATCGAGAAGGCTTTCTTGTAAATCGAATATTAATGCCATATTTAAATGAAGCAGGAAAATTGCTGGATGAAGGAATTTCCATTGAATCAATTGATCATGCAGTTAAAAAATTTGGAATGCCTATGGGCCCATTAGAGCTGATGGATGAAATTGGCATCGATGTTGGACATAAGGTAGCAGTAATCATGGAAAACGAATTTGGCAAACGAATGCAAATATCAAATATTTTTAATAAAATCTATGAAGATAAACGCTGGGGTAAAAAAATGGGTAAGGGATTTTATATTCATTCAGGAAAAAACAAAATTCCTGCTCAGGATTACATTAATCAAATTAAGCAAAATACGAATAATTTGGTTTTAGAGGAAAATATTATTTTGAACAGACTTATTTTTATTATATTGAATGAAGCTTTATTCTGCCTTGAAGAAAAAATTGTTTCCAGTCCGTCCGATCTGGATTTTGCATTAGTTATGGGTATTGGTTTTCCGGCTTTCCGCGGAGGGATTTTAAAATATGCTGAAGCGATAGGATTGGATAAAATTTACGATCAGTTTAAAAAATTTGAAGATAAATATGGAATACGTTATGCTGTAGGAGAGAAATTAAGAGAGGAGGCTCTACATGTCTCCCAATATGAGTTTTGATGTTATTATAATTGGAGCAGGACCTGCCGGTATTACAGCAGCTGCAGGAATTGCAAAACAGGGATTAAGTGTTGTTGTTTTAGAAGGTGCTGTTTATCCAGGTGCTGAAAATTGGTCGGGATGTGTTTATTATACTGAGAATCTTGTACGGCCTGAAATTTTTGGCGAAGAAGTAATAAATAATGGTCCTTATGAAAGAAAAGTAGTAAAAAGAGGGATGTTTATTACTGATGGTATAACAACAGCTAGTGGGGAATGTAGACAGGAAAATATTTTTAAAAATATTTATATAGTTTTAAGACCTATTTTTGACCGGTATCTTGCAAAAAAAGCTCAGGAATTAGGCGCAGTAATTATTACTGAGACACATGCACAGTGTTTATTAAGGCACGGTCGCAAAATAGTCGGAGTAAATACAGAAAGAGGTCCAATTTATGCCAAAGTGGTTTTTTTAGCTGAAGGTGATGCCAGCTCCTTAGTTGCAAAAGAAGGATATGAGACCTGTAATGATCCATCTTTTATGCAGGGGATAAAACTTGTTCTCAAACTTCCGGAAGAAGAATTGGAAAAGCGTTTTTCGTTAGGGAAAAAACAAGGCGTTGCATATGAATTTTTATTAAGAAACTGTAATGTCAGCGGACGTACTGTTCCTCTAAATATATCTGGTTTTTTATATACAAATCGCGATAGCATTTCATTAGGGATTATTGTTTCTATTAAAAATTTAAAAAAATATTTTAACGGGGATCATAACTCTTTAATTGAATGGTACCGGACATTACCGGTTATTAAATCTTTAACAAAAGATGCTATATTAACATCCTATGGAGCAAAACTAATCAGAAACGGAGGCTGGAAAGAACACCCAATCTTAATAGATGAAGGACTTGCAATAGGCGGCGCTTCAACAGGATTGGGGATTGACATTCCTTATCCAAATTATACCGGACCAGCAACATATTCTGGATATATTTTTAGTCAGGCAGTCAGAAAAATATTAAAAAAGAAAGGGACATTCAAAATCGATGAATTAAAAGACGAATATCTAATCCCTTTAGAAAGTTCTTATTATGCCAATAATGCTAAATTTTTGCAGAATTGGCCGGAATATTTTGATAACTCACGCATGTTGTTTGAATCGTATCTTGATTTACCCCTTGAATGGCTGGCTATTGGTCTGACAGATGAATTAAATTATTTTTCACGTAAAATACAGAAAGCACGGCTTCTGGGAATGTTGCTCCCGCCGCTAAAATTAATTAAAATTAAAAAAGATATTTTTGCTTTATTAAAAGCTATAAATATCAAAAATAAGGGTTTTAAAATCAATATATTTCTTTTGATTATTAAGAATACATTTTCTGATTTATTCCATTCGATTCTGCCGGCTTTTGATCCAAATTTTAAAATAAGTGTTTATTCTTATGATAAAGAAATTGAATGGGAAAAACTTGCGATACCTCTGCATATTAAGCTAAAAAGATTACATCCTAAACTCGCGAAAGCTATTGCAATAATTTATGAAAATAATTCAGTACCTTTAAATGAAAAATTTTTCAATATAAAAAAAATATTATATTGTTTTTCTTTATGGGATTTATTCAAAATAGCTTATTTCGGCTTATTTTATATTGTTCTGTATTTTTTTACATTTTTGTATGATGCTTTTAGATTCATGGTTTTAAAAGTTCCTGTAAATAAAATTCTTGATAATTTTATTGAGAACTATAGAAATAAAGTTAAAAAAATTGGCAGTCTTGATATTAAATCATCTGATACGATTGAAGAAAAATTAGCGACTATAACTTATTTACCTGCTTCAACTTCACATATAATTTTTAATTGGCCCAAAAATGTGGTTAATAATAAAGATATAGAGAAATTCCCTATCTGGTTTTCCTGTCCGGCACAGGTATATAATTTTAAAAATGCTTTTACTGGTTATCCAAAAATTATGATTCAATATGAAAATTGTCTTAAGTGTGAGACCTGCTGGCATAGCATAAATAGTATTAACTGGACAAGAGGAGGATCTCATCGCTTAATTTACGAAGTATATTCATTATCATTAGAAGAATTAGAACTTCCCGATAAAATTCAGAATATAAATAATGAAAATCTGGAAACAAGAGAAAAAAAATTAAATTTGCCGGATCCTCTTATTAGAACTTTTTCTATAATCATTTTACATTTTAATTCTGCCTGCAGTAATACTAAATATTCTCTTTTAAACAGCACCAGAGCAGAATGGTTTAAAAAGTTATTTAATTGGATAGAAATTTTATTCAATAATTATGAAAAACAAAATATAGGATTGGATTCTGCGAATAGTGATTTAATTATTTTAGTAATTGAATTACAGAATAGATTAAATAGGTTGAAATCTCATTTAGAGCAAAATAAATTTTTATGGGTAAGAGACGGACTAATTGCAATATACCAGGATATTCAAGGTAAAAAATCACCTATTCTTTATTTACAAGATTATAATGAAACAGATAAACTTGAAAATATTATAAGACAAAAATTAAATACTGTTTTCAACATTCAGAGTATAAAGAATTTTGAAAATAAACAAAAGTTAACTGATGAAGAATTATTATTATTTAAAGATATGCTTAAAGAATCAAGCAATGAATTAGTATCAATTCTATCTGAATATGATTTTACACTTGCTTATATTTATATATTAAACTGCAAAGCAAAGAAAATTATTACTTCCTATATGATTCCTAATGAAAATTTTGAAGAAGAGATTATTGTTCCAGTTGTATGTAAAAAAATGCAGATTACTATAATTCAAGATAAAGTAATTATTAATGGCAAAAGCGATTTTTTTCCTGTTTCTTTGCAAAATCATCTCTTATTAATTTTAAATGGTTATTTAATGCTTATCAAAGCTGAAGATGTGGCATATGAATACAATAATACAATTGGCGCAAAAGGCGGTAAATTTGTACGACTCAATTTAAAGAATATGGAATTCCCTTTATCTAAACTAAAAAGCATAACATCCAAACATAAAGAAGAAATTAAATTGCTAATTGAATTAAAAAGTATTGAGATATTAAATATAGTAAAAGGTGCGGGCAAATATCTGCTTGATAAGAGCAAAGAGCATGCTTATACCCGGATACAATTTCCGGGAGAGATGCGAGATGCTTCTGGTGAAGAAGGGACTATAAAATTTGGAATTATTAAACGGTATATTTCAGAAATGGAAACACATCTTTATGTTTTATCTGCGGTAACTAATTATTTGACAGATAAAAAAAATAATGAAAAATGGATTAATAATTTATGTGGAATTATAGCAATTCAAGCATTTGGACCTGCTGAAGGGAGTTTTGGTTATAATGCAGGGCAGATATGCGGAGGGATAGGATATTCTGAAGATGATCTCTATGCAAAATTCTATCGTGACTCCAGTTTTTTCCGCTTTCTTGTTGGTCCTGAATCCAGATTACTCAGAGAGCTTGGAATTGAAATTGTTAAAAATAAAGAAAATTTTATTAAAGAATTGAATATTGAGAATAGCATGTCATTGAATCCTTTATTTAAAGAATTTCTGGAAAAATATTTAATGGCTGTAAATGAATTTATTAATTTTACAGAAAATAGTGATTTTTATAATAGTTTTGTTCAGGCTAAATTTTTCATTGAATTATTTAAAGTTAAAATGGTTATGCTTAAAGCCTATTATGAATTAAATGCTGGATTACCTTCAGAAAAATCTATAAAAATTTTAGAAGGAATAATTTTAAATTTATCAATAAAAATAGATAGTATTTATAAAGAATATAATTTAAGCAATAAATTGATTGAGATCGGCAAAAAGGTAATTAATGATTATACTGAAGAAATATATCCTGATTTAGATAATAAAAAATCTTATCAACAAATAACAGAATATGTACATAATTATAATTCAGGGCAGTTATTTGTAAAATCAGTGGATTTATTCCGTCCGATGTTTTCACCGGAAATTTTATTTAATGAACCAAATTTAAAAGCTCACTGGAATAAAATTAAAGATTTAATAAATAAGCAGATAAGTGAAAATCGCAATTTTCCCGAAGGGATTCCTTATGAACGTTATCTTGAAAAAATACATGCTATTCCGGATGAAGATATTAAATTTTTGAAACAAGAAGGATTTTTTTCTACAATCGTTCCTGTACAATATGGAGGAAAAGGCTGGTCAAAATGTTATTATTTTATTCTCTGCTGGCTTGCATCACGTTATGGCGACCCTTCACTTGCCATAACTATTATGGCAAATACAAGCATCGGGACAACACCTGTTATAATCGGTCTAAAAGAAGATTTGGAAAAATTAAGTCATGAATTGGATCTGGTATTAAAGAATAGCGCATATTTTGGTGATATTTTAAGCAAAATAAAAAAATTGATAATTGAGTTAGAACATCCAGATCCAGATAAAATAAAAAAACATTTTCAGGAAATATGGAAATTAATTGGAGAGCGTATTTCGCATACACAATCTTTAAAATATCTTGCAAAAAATTTTCTTATGGATTTTTTCTATGCAGGGCAGGCTGGGGAACATCGTGATTTAGCCGGATTTAGTTCTCATCTTAATGGAGCATATGAAAAATTAAAAAATATTGATATTGATATAAAAGAAATGCAGGCTGAAATACCCCGCCGCCGCAAAGCTTATGAATTATTTTATAAAATGCTGTCAGGCGGTCAAATAAGCGCATTTGCTTTGACCGAACCAACTGCAGGCTCTGATTCAGGCGGAATATCAACAGTTGGCAAGTTAAAAAAGAAAAAAGTATATCCTGACAAAAATGGAAGATGGTATTTTTATTTAGATGAAGAAAAAAAGAACGATATAAGATATTTGATAGAAACTGATTGCTTATCCTGGCGTGCAGGACAAATAACATATCTTTATGATAATTCTTCAAAATATTCTCCGATATATTTTAATGAATATGATTATTCAACCGATGATCCAGCTAAACTTCGTTACTATATAGCAGAGCAGGAAAAAATGTATTTTCATGACATTGCTCAAATAAAAAAAATTCAAGATGAATATTTTTTCGAATACTATGAACTAAGCGGAACTAAAATGTGGATAACAAATGCAAGAATTGCCGGTCAGTTTTCTTTATTCGCAAAAACTGATGAAGGCATAACCGGATTTATAGTTGACCGTCATTCTGAAGGTTTGATAGTAGGTAAAGATGAAATAAAAATGGGACAATTAGGTTCATGTACTAATGAAATTGCTTTAAATAAAGTGCGTGTTCCGCGTGAAAATATAATAGGTATTGCCGGACATGGACAGGTAATAGCGCTTGAAACGCTTAATTCTGGACGTACAGGGCTTGCTGCAGCAGCAACTGCAATAATGAATAAAATTTTATCTTTAAGCAAGGAAAAGTTGCTAAATTCAGAAAAAGCAGAAGTTGAAGAAAAAAACGATGAAATAAAAGTTAATAAAATTGATGACTTGCAATTTTTAAATTTAGGACATATTTTTATTAAAGTTTTAATGTCTGAATCTCTTGTTTTTGATCTTATTTCTTTGTGGGATTCCCCGTCAACTAAATCTGTACGAATGGAATCCGCAATATCTAAATATTTTTGTTCTGAACTTTTGCACGAAGTATTGTATTTTGCCGAAGATTTTTTTGGGCTTGAAGGGCAAACAGATATATATTTAATTGAAAAAATCAGACGCGATGCAAGAATCCTCAACATTTATGAAGGAACAAATGAAGTACAGCGTTTTTTAGTACTTAAAGATTTGATACGTGTAATAAATGAAAAAGCATTTGATTCTGAAGAAAAAATTTATCCAGTCCCTGATTATATTAAAAATTTTATCAAAAAAATCAAAGTACTAAAGATGCATTTGTATGAGTATGTTAAAAAAGCTTTTGAATTAATGGGGGATTCAATTGCCAGTAATGTAACATGGCAGCCTGTATTTTTTCCTTTAGTAGAATTAGCAGGAATTATCGTGGTTATGGAATCGACAGTAAGACGCTTATGGCTGATCGAAAGTAATATTACCAATAGTGATAAATTTAAAGAGCTAATGGCAACTGCATTAGAACAGGTTCTGGTTTTTTTAAATCAAAAATTTGAATTATTTGAAAATAAATACCTCTCTTCTTTTAATCTGGCTAAAGAAGGGGTAACTCCTCCGGAAATAGCAATAGCGGAGATATACTCAATTGATGAGAAAATTGAAAAAACATTTCGTTATATGCCATCTGATAAATCATTTATCCAAATTTTATGTATTGTTCGTCCGACAAAAAGATTAGCCCCATTCCCGCGCATAAAAAATGGGAAAATAGCAGAACCTGATACAATAATTGAACCTTCAGATTTAGGGGCTGTTGTTTCATCATTGCAATTAAAAAATAGATTAAAAGATAAAATTAAAATTACTGTTCTTACAATTGGACAAAAAAAATATGAATCATTACTTAAAGTTTTATTGGCAGGCGGAGTGGATAATGCAGTAAGAATAGATATAATTGATTTCCCATCAGAAGCTATAGAGACAGCAGATATAATCTATAAATATATAAAATCACTGCCAATTTCATTTAATGTAATTTTAAGCGGTAAAGATAGTTCTTTAAATGGACAGAAATTTTTGCCTGTATTAGCTTATAAATTAAATTATTTTTATTTTTCAGATATTTTAAAATTTAATTTAAATAATATAGATGAAAACAATTTTATTTTATATTCAAAAATCGCAATGCTTGAATTTGTTACTAATAAAAATAATATCTGTATTGAGTTAGATAGCGATAATAATAATATTTTATATACCCTTGATAATTATCTGGAGGTTCTGGGTAAAGAAAATATTAAAGTGATTTCTGAAAATAGTGCTGTTTCTTTAAATCAAATTATTTATGAAGAAGAAAAAAAAGAAAAAAAGATTATTAAGAAAAAAGAATTGCTGTCAATAAGTGAAATAGCAGGGATATCAATGGATTTAATTGGAAGAAAAAAAATTACTCATGGAGAAATTTTTAACGAAGATTTAAAAATATTACCATCTTCATTTAATCCCGAAGAAATACTTTTCATATCAGATTTAACGTTGACAGCTATAAATCAGGATTATGTTGATTTTGCATTGCATTATGCTGACCAGCTTAATAAAAAACTCGGTATTATTTTACTCTGTTACAATAATGAACAATTTAAAAATTATTTAAATGAATTGAAAGAAAAAGGAATAAGCAATGTTTATATAATAGAAATACCTTCAGTTTTAGCAAGCCCTTATTCTAAAGGGAAGATATTGGAATTATTTTTAGAAAGTTCAAAACATAATTTTAATACAATTATATCTGGCGATAAAAGTAGCATATTAATGTATAATCTGGCATCAAATTTATCGAAAATTCAAAGTCATAAAAAAGTCGAGATCTGGCAGAGTATCACAGATGTTCAATATGATATAACTGAAAATAAGATAATTATTAAATTTAAAACATTCGATGGTAAATTAAGAAGTAAAATAGAAATTGGGAATGAATTATATAAATTTATGATTTTGGAAAAGAATGTAAATTTATATAAAACAGAAAATAAAGATGAAAAAAAGAATTTATCTGTTTATTTAACAAAACCAGAATATAAATTTGAAACAGAAGCACAGGAAAACATAGAAAAATATTATCATAAAATATTAAAAGCATTAAAACCTGAATTGAAAAATGCTGAAATAATAGTGGATTTAGGTTATGGTATAAAAAATAATGAAGGATTATTGCTGGCGCAATCCTTAAAAGATAAACTTCAGGAAATAAGCGGTAAAACGGTTTTTTTAGGAGCAACAAGAAAAGTTACACAGGACTTAAAGCTTTTACCTGTTTCATATCAAATTGGACAGACAGGAGTAAAAGTAAATCCAAAGATAATTTTTACCCTTGGCATATCAGGAGCGCCTCAGCATATAGATTATATTGGCAAAGATGCAATTATTATAGCTTTTAATCAGGATCAGGAAGCTCCAATTATTAAATTAAGCAAAGAAAAAACAGGATTTACGATTTATCCAATTATAGGGGATTTATTTGAAACAGTAAAAGAATTTATGAAAATACTGGTATAACGTTATACCAAGAAAAAACTGATTTACTACAGCATTATATTTTTTGATTTCAGAAGTTTTCCCTTTGATTTCCTTCCCTTGGACAGGTCATTTTATCAGTACTAATAAGGACATGGATAAATCGGTTCTTTTACAAGCAGTTTTATGTTTTTTGTATTATCAATACGTTATTTACATTGGCTTATAGATTGTTGCGTAAATTTAAGGGGAACATCCGTTTTATCGGGAATCCATGTTTTATTTTTCAAACTTTCTTTTTGTATACTTATTTCTGTGATGTTGTACCAAGAGTTTACGATTTTTAGCTGTTGACAAAAATATAATAATATCATAATATTAAGTATAGTAAAGATATTTCTTTACAAATATTTTTATGTTTTATGAGGAGAAAAATATGTCAAGACAAACAAAAATTATTAATATGTCCTTACCTCTTCCACTTTGGAGAGAAGTAGACAAATTAGCAAAAAAAGAAGAGATTTCCAGAAGTGAAATTTTAAAAGATTCTTTAAGTCAATACATAAAAGCTAAAAAACGATGGCAAATAATTCGAAAGTGGGGAGAAGAAGCAAGCATAAAATTTAAAATTGAAACAGAAAAAGATCTTGAAAATATAATTCATGAATTCAGGAAAGAAAAAAAACAGAGGACTTCCGAATGAAACCTGTATTAAATAGATTCAGGATAGTATTGGATACTAATATTTACATTTCTGCTATTCTTTTCGGAGGTAAACCTGAAGAACTATTGAAGTTAGCAAGAGCAGGAAAAGTAGGACTTCTAATTTCCGAAAATATTAAAAATGAAATAGCTGAAATATTGAAAAGAAAATTCAAATTTAATGATCTTCAAATTTCTGAAATATTAGAGGATATTGATAGCGTTTCAACTTTAATTATTCCAAATATTATCTTAAATATCATTAAAAAAGATGATGAGGATAATAAAATATTGGAATGTGCTATAGAAGGCAAAGTAAATTATATTATTTCTGGGGATCACCATCTTTTAGAACTTAAAGAATATCAGAAAATAAAAATTTTAAAGATTACAGAGTTTTTAGATGTTTTTTATGTAAGGGAATAATACTGGAAAACTGATAAGGATTTTTTATGATTTACTATAATTTCGATGATATTATTCAAAAGAATGAATTATTAAACAGTCTTTTTACAAATAATGAATGGTGGGAAGATTATTATAAATATATTGACTTGCAAGCAAATTTAAAAAGTATTACAACTGAAATTATAACAAATAATTATATCTCAAAAAGTGCGTTAATTGAGAATAATGTTACTATTAAGGGACCTGTTATTATATTAGATAATTGTGAAATTTATTCGGGATCTTATATTGTTGGACCTGCTTTGATTGGTTATGATTGCAAAATTGGGCCAAATTCTTTTATCAATAGCAATTGTATCATTGGTAATCATATAAAAATCGGACAATGCGCAGAAATAAAGTGTTCGGTAATAATGGATAAAAGTAAATTATATTCTTTATCTTATATTGGGCATTCAATTATAGGGAAAAAAGTAAAAATTGGCTCAGGGGTAATAACTGCTATAAGTCGCTTTGATGATTGTTCAATTAAAATACGATACAAAAATATAGAATTAGATTCAAAACAAAATAAATTTGGAGCAATAATCGGAAATGAGACTCAAATTGGTATTGGGGTTAAAATATTACCAGGAAAAGTTATTAAACCTAAAGAAAATATTTATCCTAATTCAATAATTAATAGAGACATATTATAGTTTAAAATTATCTCCTTCCCTTGACAAAAACCAAAAAATCTGATATTTTTATTGTTATCGAAAATAGTTTTCAGGAGTGATAAATTAGTGATAAATAAAAAAAATATATTATTTATTGGTGCTGGCAATATGGCAGAAGCAATAATCTCCGGTTTAATTTCTGCTAAAGTTTATAATTCAGATCAAATAAACGCATATGATATTGATAAATCCAGATTAGAATTTATAAAAAGTAAATTCAAAATAATCACTTATAATAATTTAAAATCTGCGGTTAGTGAAAGCAATATTCTTTTATTAGCTGTAAAACCTCAGACTATAATTTTTATTTTAAATGAAATTTGTCCATATTATAAAGATGAGCAACTTATTATTTCTATAGTAGCAGGAATAAATTCAAGTATAATAGTAAAATATCTTGGAGAAAATGCTCGTATTATTAGAGTTATGCCAAACACTCCAGCTTTGGTAAAAGCAGGAATGTCCGTAATTTGTAAAGCTGGAAAAGCTAAAGAAGAAGATATTGAAGAAGCTAGAAAAATTTTTTCTGCTTTAGGGGAAATAGAAGTTTTATCAGAATTATATTTTAACGCTGTTACAGCATTATCAGGTAGTGGTCCGGCTTATGTATTTTTAATGATAGAAGCTTTAATGGAAGCAGGAATAAAAGTAGGATTGAACCGTGATATTGCGCTAAAATTGGCAATGCAAACAGTATATGGTTCAGTAAAAATGATAAAAAAAACAAATTTGCATCCAGCAGAATTAAAAAATAAAGTATGTTCACCCGGTGGTACAACTATTGCAGCTTTGTATAAACTGGAAAAAGGAGCATTTCGGGCTTTAATTACAGAAGCAGTTGAAGAGGCTTTCTGTCGTGCAATTGAAATGGAAAAAAACAATTGCTGATTTTGCTATTATCAGTTAAAGGTAATTATAAATGTTTATTCTTGGCAACTTATTAAATGCCTTTGCAACTATTTTAAGACATTTAGTTTCGTTATATTATATTTTAATTATTATACGTGCAGTAAGTTCATGGATTGATATAGATCCTTATAATCCAATTATGCATTTTATAATAAAAGTAACAGATCCTTTTCTCAGGTGGATAAAAACAAAAATACCTGATAATAGACTGGGAATGGATATTTCTCCCATAATAGCTTTTTTTATACTGGTTTTTATAGAGAAATTTTTTATTGAATCTTTAAGCGATTTTGCTTTAAGATTAAAATAAGATTAAATCAAGAGGTGAAACAATAATGAAGATTAGTCCAGATGATATTAGACGTCAGAAATTTGAAATTGGTTTTAGAGGATACAATTCACAAGAAGTAGATACTTTTCTTCAATTACTTTCGGATGATTATGATACTTCTATTAAAGATAATGAAAGACTGACAAAAGAAGCTTCTGAATTAAGGAAAAAAGTTGATGAATATAGAAAAAAAGAAGAATTTCTTGAAAAAGCTTTAATAGTTGCACAGCGTTCAGCAGATGAAACTATTGAAGCAGCCAAAAAAGAGGCAGATAAAATTTTAAAAGAAGCTGAACTGAATGGTGAAAAGATTGTTGGACGGGCAGAAATTAAATCTATGGAAGTAAAAGATGAAATTTATGAATTACAGAAACAAAAAGAGAATTTTATAATTCAAATTAAAACGCTGATGGATAATATTAATAGTTATATTAGTTCACGTTCAAAACAAGAATCATCAGCTGGTTCGCAAAAAACTGAATCGAGAACTTCTTCTATTCAAAAAAAACCTGAAAGCAAACCTGAAAAAGATAGTGATTTTAAAAATGATATACCGGATTTTGAAGCAGCACTATTGGAATCAACAGAAAATACTGTTAATGATATTGACATAGAGAATAATCCTGATATAATCACAACAACAGATGAATGATTTGTATGGAGTTATAAGAAAATGTTAACTATTAATGAAAATGGAGATGGAGTTACTTTTAGAATAAGAGTGCAACCAAAATCATCTCGAACTGAAATTTATGGAATTGTTAATGAAACAATTAAATTGCGTTTAGCAGCACCGCCTACAGATAATAAAGCAAATCTTGAATGTATTGCTTTTTTATCAAAAAAGTTTTGTATCCCAAAATCCTCTATCCAGATCCTGCAAGGACAAAAATCCCGCGAAAAGATTATAAAAATTTTTGGAGTAAATAAGGGTGAGCTTGAAAAGATGTTAAGTATTTAGTATAAGTTCTAATTAATCTCTTCCCGGGCATAAAGGAGTCATGCGATCCTGTCTATGCAGATGACATTTGCGGCAAACTTTTAATGGATCTATTGGGAAAATAAGGCCTAATTCATTAGCTTTTTTTCTAACTTTCATAATATTCATTGGCCTGTATAAACTTCCCGGACCATGACAGGCTTCACATTGAACGCCCTCCAGATTTACCTGTTCATAAAATTTTTGCTCTCCATAACCTGTTGTATGACATTTTAAACATTTTGGATTCTCTTTATCACTATTTTGAAGTCTATCATAAGCTTTTGAATGTCTCTGTTTTTTCCATGATTCATAAACTTCAGTATGACATATTCCACATTCAATAGCACCAATATATTTAAGAACATTGTTTATTGAGGATGATTCAGTATTAAATTTTGTTGTATCTTGTTGAATGGATTTGGGGGTTGGATTTTCTTCTGCTTTTATAATTGTAAAAGAAATAAATACAAGGAGCAGGATAAATATTTTTTTCATACATATCCTTATTTTTATATAATTTCTTATATTTTATTTAATAGAATAAAAAAGTCAAGAGAATTCTTATCAGAAGTATCCCCAATTTTTTATGGAAAAAATAACACCAATTGTAAATCCAATTT
>CAYWFU010000018.1:0-46345 GCA_964457585.1 uncultured bacterium
TTTAAATATCAAAAATCAAAATTTAGGTGTCACTTCGTGACATTTTTTAGTTTTTATTAAATAATTTGTCCGCAGGACACCATAATTTTGATATCTAATATTTGATTTTTGATTTAAATGCATAAATCATTGCTAATTCTTAATCTTAAAACTAAAAAAGTCAGTCAACTTGAGTAAATTATAATAGGAATAAAATCATGAAACTTACAGGTCTTCATCTTTTGCTCACTTATCAATGCAATCTTGAATGCGATCATTGTTTTGTTTGGGGCAGTCCTCATCAGGTTGGGATGATGACAAGAGAAAATATACAGAATATTTTAACGCAGGCAAAAGAGATAAATACAATTAAATGGATTTATTTTGAAGGCGGAGAGCCATTTCTTTATTATACTATACTTTTAAGAGGAGTATTAGATGCAACGCAATTAAATTTTAAAGTTGGAATTGTCACTAATGCTTATTGGGCAGGAAGTCCTGAGGAAGCGCATGATTTTTTAAAACCTTTTATGGGACGCATACAGGATTTTTCTATTAGCAGCGATTTGTATCACGGGAAAGAAAAAATAAGCAAGCAGGCAGAATATGCAAATGAAACAGCTGAAAAACTTGGGATTTCAAGTGGAATAATTTCAATTGCCCAGCCTGAGGAAACAAATTCAATATCAGTTGTTGGACAACTGCCAAACGGAGAATCCAAAGTTATGTATCGCGGGCGTGCAGCAGAAAAACTTACAAAAAGAGCTAACAAGTATCCATGGACAGATTTTAATTTTTGCCCGCATGAAAACCTGCAGGATCCAGGACGAGTTCATATTGATTCTTATGGAAATCTGCATATTTGTCAGGGAATAACTATTGGTAATATGTTTGATACATCTTTAAAAAAAATCTGTGAGATTTTCAATCCGGATTCGCATCCAATTATCAGCCGCTTGATTAAAGGCGGTCCTGTTGAGCTGGTTCGTTATTATAATCTAAATCATGAAGATACTTATGCTGATGCCTGTCATTTATGTTATGAAGCCCGTAAATTACTGCGAGAAAAATTTCCTGAAATACTTAAGCCCGATCAGATGTATGGAGTGAGTAAAAAATAAAAGGAGCCGTCTTGCCCGATTATATTCATATAGAAAAAGATTTAAAACATATAAATAAGGAAAAACTTAAAGCCAGAGAACTAAAAAAATCTCAGTGGTGGAAAAATAAACTTGCTGAAGGGATTTGCTATTACTGTCATAAAAAATTTGCACCTGATGAGCTTACTATGGATCATATAGTTCCTCTTTCAAGAGGAGGGAAGAGTACTAAGGGAAATGTTGTAACCTGCTGTAAAATATGCAATAATGAAAAAAAATATTTAACACCTGTTGATATGATTTTAAGCAAAATAAAAAAGTAATTTAATCACATATAGCTTTAATAATATCCAGACTATTAAGGAAAGCATCAACCACTGCCGGGTCAAAATGTTTCCCTTTTTCACCTTTAATTATTGTAATTGCTTCTTCCAAAGTAGAAGTCTTTTTATAGCAGCGTTCAGAAACAAGAGCGTCAAAAACATCTGCTAAAGCAACAATTCTACCGCTTAATGGAATATCTTCTCCCTTTAATTTATATGGATATCCTGTTCCATCAAATTTTTCATGATGTGTGAGAGCTACTTCTTTTGCTGCCATTAAAACCGGAGATGACGGATCATCTAAAATCTGTGCCCCAACAATTGTATGAGTTTCAACTATTTTACGTTCTTCAGGTGTTAATTTGCCGTGTTTAAGTAATATTTTATCCGGTACTGCTATTTTACCTATATCATGAGTAACGCTTGAATACTTTATCATTTCAGTTTTTTCATCTAATAAATCAAGATTAAGACCGCGGGAAATTATGCCTGTAACTGTAAAAATTCTTCTAACATGCTCACCATTTTTGTCTTCCCGATATTCAGCTGCAGCAGATAAACGCAATAAAGTATTTAGATGCGCTTTTTTTAGTTCAATATCCTTTTGCGCGTTTTTAATTGCAACAGCAGCTTGCATTGCCAGGCTCTGGATATTGCGTATTAAATTTGGATCAAAAGAAATCACATTGCCTTTATCATCCATTGTATTAATAAGCTGTAAAACTCCAATGATGTTATTTTCTTTATCTACTAATGGCAGGATAAGCATAGATTTGGAATGATAATTATTTCGCAAATCAAAGTCCTTATTAAATTTGTATTCACTGTTTTGCGGAAGAGAATAAACATCATTTATTATAAGGGGTTTGCCTTCCAAAGCTACATAACCTGCTAGACTGGCTTTATTTATTGGTAAACTAAATGGTTCAAAAGAAGCTTTTCTTGAATCAATTCCAATTCTATTATCCAGTGTATCATTTTGAGCAACGACAAATTTTAAGTGAGAACCTTCTTTTATATAAAGACTGCCGGCATCAGAATGGCTATATTTGCGTGCTTCAGCGACAATTATTTCAAGAAGCTTATCCATCTCACGCTCTTCAGAAAGAGTAATTCCTATATTTATAAGCTCAAAAAAATCATTTTCAAATAGTTTTACATCCATAATTTTCCTTAAGTAATTTAAGAGGAATTTAAAATGCTCGATAAATCGAGCAACTACATTGAAATTTTTGTAGTTGCCTGATTCATCAGGCTTAATTTAATTAATATATAACATATTTTAATTATTTTTTCAAATTATAATTAAAAGGAATTTTAACTACAACATATTCCACATTTTCAGGAGTAACTATAATTTTTATATAATGATAAAAAGAATGTTCAGTATCAGACTCTGTTAAAGGTGCGCCAGCTCCGCCGCTTATAATATAAGGTGTTTTCCCCCAAAAACCTTTATAATAAGCATGAATGTGATTGGAATTTTCAAGCAAATCCCAGCTTTCAAATTCTTATACATTAAATTTGATGAAGATATAAGAATTATAGAATATTTTTTTGGATTTTCAAATTAATTTTTAAAAAAGATCATAAAAAACAAATATGAAATTTCTATTGCATAAAAATAAAAAATATGATATAAATTTTTTAATTTGTTTTATGAAAAATATATTTATTTTTTTAGATATAGATAAGGAGATTACTGCTATGATAAAATCCGCCAGGTGGATTACCTTTACGGCGGTTATTTTCATGGTTTGTATTAATGTTTTTAAAATATATGCAATGGAAGAAGGAAATGAATTAGAAAAAGGTGAAGTAATGCATACACCAGTTAAACGCGGTGCATGCCTGGATTGTCATAGTGCTCATGAATCTGATCCAGAAGCAAATGCTATCCTTAAACGGCCTAAACAGCAGTTATGTAAAATGTGTCATCCGTCAATTCTTCAGGGAACATGGATGCATTTACCAATCAAAAAAGGTGATTGCGGTTGCCATAATTTCCATCGCGCATATTTTAAATATAATTTGCGGGCTGATCCTCAAGATGCAAAATTATGCTATTCATGTCATAGCAAAAAAAGCGGCAAAAAATTTGGACATCCGCCAGTTGAAGAAGGACGATGTACGGCCTGCCATAGTCCTCATGGTACAGAAACTCAATATCAGCTTCGGCTTGAAACAAAAGAATTGTGTATTAGCTGTCATATAAAATTCAAGGAATTTTTTAAAAGAAATCCTAAATGGCATCCTGTATTAAATGAAGGGCATTGTGCTAATTGTCATGATCCGCATGGTTCTGATGATTATAGATATTTTTTACGCGGAAATCTTTCAGAATCACATTTAAATATATTTAGTTTAAAAGCATTTGAATTTTGTTTTATCTGTCATAATTATAAATTAGCAACAGAACCAGTAACAACAAATGCAACTAATTTTAGACTTGGGAAAAAGAATTTGCATTTTGCTCATGTTAATAAAAAGACACTTTCCGGTAAAAACTGTTTAGCATGTCATGATCCGCATGGATCTGATCAGACTAAGCTTATCAGAAGACGTCGCAGGTTTGGAGAATATGATTATACAATAAACTTTACTAAATATTCTGATGGTGGAAAATGCAATGTTGGTTGCCATTCTGATCAGGAATTTCGACGCACCGAATAACATCTGACCGTAATATCTTATGAAAAAATTATATAAATACTTATTCAAAGAATTTTTTTATTCCTTTTTATTATGCTTATGTGTTTTTACATTTATGTTTTTGATTTTTCAAATAATGGAGCTTCTTGAGCTTATTGTTTCCAAAGGGGTTCCATTTAAACAGGTATCGCTGCTTTTTATCTATATTCTACCGTCATTTTTGGCAATTACAATACCTATGGCTGTATTAACAAGCGTATTTATGACCTTCAGCAAACTTGCACAATTTAACGAAATAACTGCATTAAAATCTGCAGGAATCAGCCTGGTAAAAATAGTAAAACCAGTAATCTTTGTTTCTATTTTATTGAGTTTTTTAATGGTATTTTTTAATGATAAAGTATTAGTATGGGGGAACAGCAATTTCAGAGATATGTATTTTAAAATAGTTTATGATAGAATGCAAGTAGCAATAAAAGAGAAAACATTCATTTCTGATTTTCCAGAACATATTTTATATGTTGAACAGTTTATTCCTAAAACTGCTAAATTTAAGGATATCAAAATAATAAAGCTTGAATCTGACAAACCTAAAAATGTAATTTTTGCAGAAAGCGGAGAGCTTATATCTGATAAACAAAATATGATTATGATTTTAAAAATGTACAATGGGACAATTCATCATTTATCAGAAAAGGATGTAAGCCGTCATTATCAGATAAAATTTAAAGAGCATAGAATAAATTTAAATCTAAAAAATACCTTAGCAAATAGAATTTCCTCGAAAAATACTTCAGAAATGAGCTTGAAGGAACTCCGCAATGAAATCAATAATCCTTCTAATAGTCAAAATAAAAATATCCTGGAGGTTGAACTGCAGAAAAAAATTTCCATTCCTTTTGCATGTTTTTCTTTTGCATTAATAGCCGCGCCTCTTGGAGTTATGATAAAAAAAAGCGGAAAATCTATAGGATTTGGAATAAGCTTAATCCTCATAGTTATTTATTATGCTATATTAATTGCTGGTGTAGCACTGGGTGAACGAGGGCAATTAATCCCATGGCTTGCAATATGGTCACCCAATATAGTGATATCATTAGTGGGAATACTATTATTGTTTTTATCAAATAGAGGCGGATTTTTAAATGTATTTTAAAAATATAAGAATGAAATCATTATCGATCTATGTTTTAAAAGAATTTATACACCCTTTGTTTTACAGCCTTTTCAGTTTTGTTCTTATCTTTGTTGTAGTAGAAGTTCTTCAGCGTATAAAAACTTTTTATGATAATCATGTAAGCATTTATGATATTTTATCTTTCTATTTATATAAAATACCTTTTATTGTGGTACAGCTTTTTCCTATTGCTGCAATATTAGCTATCCTTTTTTCATTAGGCAATCTTGTGAAAAATAATGAAATTATAGCTTTAAGAAGTTCCGGAATAAATATATTCCGAATATTTCTGCCTTTATTTATATTTACTTTTTTGCTTGGAATAGCTCTATTTTATTTCAATGAATATGTAGTAATAGGAACATCTCAGAAAGCTGAAAAAATCAATAATGAACGTATTCGAAAACTAATTATGGTTACAGATGATATAGAGACAAATACGGCTTATCATGGGGATAAAGGAGAATTGTTATTTGTTGAAAAATATAATAAATCAAATAAAATTCTTGAAGGAATAAAATTATTTATTTTTAATAAAAAAAATGAATTGGAAAAAATGATAATTTCAGATAAAGCTTATTGGGACAAAAATCAATGGATGATGGATAAAGGATATGTGCGTATATTCGACAGCAATAATATCATTGGAGAGCATAATGAAGAAAAAAAATTTTTACCTTTTAGTTCCAGCCCTGATGATTTATCAATTGGACAGCGGACTCCAGAGCAATTTTCTTTCTGGGAATTAAAAAAATATTTAGCAAGGATTAAGCAGAGCGCACCACAAGATTATCAGCGGTATTTAGTTGATTTCTATACCAAAATTTCAATTCCGTTCTCAAGTTTTATTATTGTTATTTTCGGAATTCCAATTGCTTTACGCCATCAAAGCGGTTCAAAAACTATTGAATTTGGAATGGGTATTTTGGTAAGTTTCATTTTTTGGGGCAGTAATCATATTTTTTATTCATTGGGTAAAAATAATATTATTTCGCCATTTATTTCCGCATGGATAGGGGATATTATTTTTTTTATAATAGGAGTATATTTAATTTATAGAAATAGGTAATGCGGATATTGAATTATTTAGAAGCTTTTTTAAGATATACCTTAATAATTTTCTGCGGAGTGAGAGGTTTGTCATATGAATCAGTTTTGGTATTTTCTATTTTCTGTACAACATCATAACCGGAAACAACTTCCCCGAAAATTGTATGTTTCATATTTAACCATGGGGTTTCAACTGTTGTTATGAAGAATTGGCTTCCGTTTGTACTAGGTCCTGCATTAGCCATTGCTAAAATTCCGCGTTTGGTAAATTTTACTTTAGGATTTACTTCATCTTCAAAGGGCTTTCCCCAGATTGAATTTCCGCCTGCGCCTGAACCTGTTGGGTCACCCCCCTGTATCATGAAATCTTTTATTACTCTATGGAATATTAATCCATTATAATAACCTTTTTCAGCAAGTTTTTGAAAATTTTCACAAGCTTTTGGTGCTATATCAGGCATAAGTTTTATTTCAATATTACCTTGAGTGGTTTCCAAAACAATTATTTTTGCATCAGCAGCAGCAAAGATTGATTGTACAAATGGGGTTGTAGTACATAAATTTATTATTAAAGCTATTAACATTTTTTTCATAGTGAAAAAATAATACTGGATAATTTATTGAATGTCAAGAAAAAAATGACCAGAAAAAATAATCAGTTAGTTAACAGTGGTAGCCGCAAGCTTCAGCCTGCGAAATAACAACGCAAGCTAAAGCTCAATGGCAGTAACTTAAGGGGAAAATTGTAGTTGTTCGATTTATCGAACATAAAAAAAGCTTGACTTATGACAGAAATTTCCCATTAAGCATTTTTTGAACTCTTAGTCCACAGTCCATAGTCCATAGACCACAGTAAATAAAGGATTTCTGTAGACTATGGACTGTGGACTGCGGGCTAAATTCCCTTTTTGGGGAATTTCTGAACTTATAATAATATATTTGACAACAACAATATTCTAATATAAAATATTTTTTTTAAAGAGGAAAATATTTTATACTTTAATGAAAAAAAATAATCAAGCTGAATTTATAGATATTCATAATATATTTTTTTTTACTCTACTATATAGGATAGTTGCAGTTATATTAGTAATGCTTACTCTTCCAATAAGACATAAACTTCCTTTATGGATGTTTGAATCATTTCAAATCATTTCTTATCCCTTACTTTTTTATAGTTTTTTTTCTCTTATTTTTTATAAAAAAATATCTAAATTTTTACAAAAAAACTCCTATATTTTGTTCGTAGATCTTTTTATTACAATTGGAATATTGCAAATTGGCGGTGCATGGCGAAGCTCTTATTTTGGATATACAATCACATCAATAATTCTATTTACAATTTTTCAAGGGAAAAAAGGGGCATATATTTCATCCTCTATTTTAATAATTGCCGCTATTATTAAAGATCCCTCTGGCGGATTACCATCTTTTGATATATTTTCTATCAATGATCTGGATATGAAACTTGGTGCTGCTTTATTATATTTAACTGCAGGACTGATACTTGGATATTTTAGCATATTAATCAGAAGATTGGATGCTTTGTCAAAAGCAAAAATTGAAGAAACTCGCAAGCTTGCAATAGCAGAAGAAAAAACACGCATGGCATTGGAATTACATGATGGGGCAAAATCAATGGTTACAGCAATGATTATTAGAATGAATCCAATGATGAATAAACTAGATTGTATTCAAAAAGAAATGTCTGATGATATAAAATGGTTATGGACTGGAATCAATTATTTATATAGCGAATTGGATGAAGTAATGTCAACTTTAAAAGAAAATGGAATCGAAGATAAAACAAAATGCCATCTTAATACTATTGCAGAGGAAGCATCGAGAATAATTAGAGGTATGACCGGTTTTTCCTGTGAAATAGTCTCGGATTCTAGAGAGCTATATATTTCCCAGAATGCTAAACAGGCTTTAAGAAGATTCCTTAACGAAGCGCTTATGAACGCATGGAAACATTCAGGGGAAAAAACCGGGACTATAATACTAAAATATACTTCTGAATCCCTTATTTTAACTGTTGCTGATAACGGAAAGGGGTTCATTTATGAAACAAAAAATACAGCTTTAAAAAGTCTTAAACATAGAACTAAAGAACTTAATGGGAATCTTTTTGTAAAAACCAGACCTGGAGAAGGATGCCAATTAACTCTTACTTTACCGTCATGCAAATAGTAAAAAATTACTATAATAACTATGACTTTTTACTCATGACAGAAAAAATATTTAATGTTATAAGATTATAAGGTAAAATATGCGAATTAGATTATTTATATTTGAAGACCATTGGATGTGCCGTGAAGCTCTTGTTTCAGTGCTTGGCAAAAGAGATGAAATTGAAATAGTCGGAACAGCGGAAAATCCAGATGAAGGAATTAAAGAAGCTGTTAAAATTAAACCCGATATCATTTTAATGGATATACGTTTCCAAAATGAAAATCGCGGGATAGAAGCAACATCAACTCTTTTAAGAGAGTTACCTGAAACAAAAGTAATAATTTTTACTGAATTTCATGATGAGGAAAATCTACGTAAAGCAATAAATGCAGGCGCTTCAGGTTTTTTATTAAAAAAAGAAGTCAAGGATCCAGATGCAATTTTTAATGCGATACAAGCTGTATACTATGGGGATGCTTATATAACACCTTCAATCACAGCAAAAGTTTTAAAAGAAATAAAAAGATTATCTGGAAAAAATAAAATTGAATTAACGAAAAGAGAATTGGAAGTATTGAATATTATGGCTTTTGGACAGGATAACAGAGGAATAGCTAAAGAATTGAATATTGATATCAGAACAGTTGCCAATCATGTCAGTAATATCCTTTTTAAAATGACAGCAAAAAATCGAACTGAGGCTGTCGCAATTGCTAGAAAAGAAGGAATGATTGAATAGATTTTAAAAAAAGAATAGGAGCTATGATGAAGAAAAAAGGAATATCAAATATTCAAATATTTTTTTCTATAATTAGTTTAGTTTTATTTTTTGTTTTTGCATGCAGTGGAAAGGGAGGAAGCAGCAAGAATAAAAAAAATTCTGATGCAACCTGGAATAAAAAATTTGGGGGGATAAAATGGGAGCGGGGAAATTCTATCCAGCAAACTTCTGATGGTGGTTATATTTTATTTGGCGACACTAATTCCTTTGGTAATGGAGAAAATGATTTATATTTAGTAAGGACAGATGCCAGTGGCAATGAAATATGGAGCAAAACTTTTGGCGGAGCTAAACAGGATTATGGTTATTCAGTTCAGCAAACAACGGATGCTGGATATATTCTTTTGGGAACAACTGACTCATTTGGCAGCGGTAGTACTGATATATACCTTGTAAAAACAGACTCCAGCGGAAATGAAATATGGAGCAAGACCTTTGACGGAACTAAAGAAGATTATGGTTATTCAGTTCAGCAGACAACGGATGCTGGGTATATAATTTTGGGGACCACTAATTCATTTGACAGTAGTTATTCTAAAATATACCTTGTAAAAATAGATTCCAGTGGTAATGAGATTTGGAGCAAAAGATTCGGGGAAGATAATTATAACAGCAAAGGTAAATCTGTTGAGCAAACTAAAGATGGAGGATATATTCTTTTAGGAACAGCAAAAGGTGATAGCCAATTTATGAGTTGGGATGTTGATGATATATATCTTGTTAAAACAGATCCAGATGGGAATAAATTATGGAGCAAAAAATTCGGCAGTGATGATTGGGAAACAAGCGAATCTGTCCAGCAAACATCCGATGGCGGATATATTCTATGCGGAGGAACAGCGCGTGAAAGTACTTGTTATATTGTAAAAACAAATTCTGAAGGAAATGAAGTCTGGCATAAAGAATTAAATAAACTTTATTATACGCGCGGATATTCTATCCGTCAGATTTCTGATGGAGGATTTATTGTTGTAGGAGAAACTTTTGATGTTAAATATGATAATTCTATTTCAGGTCATTCTTATATATATCTTAATAGAATTGATTCCAGCGGGAAGGAAGTATGGAATAAAATGCTTGGCGAAGATCAGGAGAAGAATGTATATGGTAAATCTATACAGCAAACAAAAGATGGCGGGTTTGTTATTTTAGGTAGTATATTTGTTGGTGGCAGCACAAATAACTGGGATATGTATCTTGTTAAAATAAATGATGAATGATTTGTAATATCTATAAAAAAAATTAGTGTCAATACCATTGCCTGACAGGGTACCAGGAGATGATTATGAAAGAAAAAAATAAAATTATTTTAATTTTCAACCTTCTAATTTATATTTTTATTTTATTTATAAGCATAAGTTGTGGCAGCAAAAGTGACGATAAATCAACCAAGAATACAAACACAAATAATACAGGATCTCTTGCCAATTGGAATTGGAGAAATCCCTTACCTCAGGGAAATCATCTTGAAAAAGTAGTATATGGGAATAATACTTTTGTTGCTGTTGGAGAGAACGGAACCATATTGACTTCTAGTGATGGAAACACCTGGATTAAAAGAACTTCAGGATCTTTTTATTCTTTACACGGAATAGCATATTGCAATAACATTTTTATCGCAATTGGTACTAAAGGAACAATTCTTACCTCAAAAAATGGAATTGATTGGACAACAAGAAATTCAGAAACAACTTATGGACTTTATGGTGTTGCATACGGGAATAATATTTATGTTGTTATTGGATACAATGGTGTTACTTTAACTTCTCCGGATGGAATTACGTGGACAAAAAGATCCTTTGTAACATCTGAAGCGCTTACAAGTATAACTTATGCAAAAAATTTATTTGTTGCAGTTGGTGATAATGGAATAATTTTGACCTCTCAAGATGGGATTAACTGGGATGTTAAAATGTTAGGGTCTTCTTATGATTTTAATGAAATAAAATTTTATAATAATACATTTATTATAGCAGGAGGAATGGGGGTCATATTTACATCTTCTGACGCAAATACATGGATTTTACGTGATTCAGGAATTTCCGATCATCTTCATGGGATATCTTATAATAATAATGTTTTTATTATAGCAAGTTCTTCTGGTACTATTTTAACTTCTCAAGATAGTATTTCATGGAATGCTAAGGATTTAGATATACCTATAACTATGAGTGTCTATGGTGCTGCATATGGTAATAATATTTTTGTCATTGTAGGTGATGCTGGTATTATTTTTACTTCCGATGATGGAAACATATGGACAAAAAAAGATTCAGGAACTACTGAACATCTTAATTCTATTAAATTTAGTAACAATATTTATAATATCTGTAGCCAAGGATTGATTCTTACCTCTACTGATGGAAATTCATGGGACATGATAAACCCAGGGACTTCTAATTTACTTAGAGGAATAGAATTCGGTAATAATACTTTTGTCGCTATTGGAGTATACGGAACAATCCTTCAATCAGATCCATTAATAGTACAACAATAATAAATTACTCAAGTTGACTGACTTTTTTAGTTTTAAGATTAAGAATTAGCAATGATTTATGCATTTAAATCAAAAATCAAATATTAGATATCAAAATTATGGTGTCCTGCGGACAAATTATTTAATAAAAACTAAAAAATGTCACGAAGTGACACCTGAATTTTGATTTTTGATATTTAAATTTTAATTTTACACCTAAAAAGTCAGTCAACTTGAGTAAATTACTTGATATTGCTGGTGGAAAACTTAATTGACAAGGAGAAGAAAAACATGATTAGTAAAAATGAAAAAATAACACAGTTAATATATTTTGTATTTTTGTTAATAGTATGTTCAAGCATAATTTTATCAATAGCCTGCCAGGGAAGCGGTAGTGATAATGGTGGAGGTGGAGATACTTCTTCTAATAAATCGGCTAAAAGTACATCTTTCATGCCAATAACTGCCTTGGACAACAATAACCAGGCAGTGCCAATACACTGGGTGTATAAGATAAATAATGGACAGCCAGTGAAAGCAATTTACAATGGCATGAATATGGATTTTAAAATTAGTTTGTTTGAAGTGTCCATTAACCCCGGAGACTTAAAACGACATGTGATAATGCGGGGGCAGGTTACAGGAGGTTATCAATCGCAGACGTTTAAAGGAGATTACTCAGCTACTGCTGATGAAAATTACAAGATTGATAATGGAAAAACATATCTTAATAATCAATTGTTAAATATAACTTTATCTATTTCAGAGGGCAGTGAATCCATCTCCATACAAATTAGTTTGAACACAAAAAGTTTCATTCCTCCATACGAATGGTTTTTGGATAGAGAAACACTTGATCAATTAGACATAGGTTATACAACAATTTTCAGTAGTATTAGTCCAACAGATTTTAAAATTGCTATAACGGGCTATCCAGATATTACAAAAACAGATATCCCGACAAATACTAGCGATACATGGGAAATCATGGAAAAATTTTCTAGTATGACTGTGCAGGGGAAACTTTATAATAATATTGTAAAGATAAGCAGGCAAACTATTCTTCCAGATATGAATGGAAATATGACACCGGTTACTATGTATTACTGGGTTGCGAAGGGAATAGGTATAATTAAGGGACAAGGACTTTACCGTATATTGAATGTTGATGATATGGTAATAGAGCTTACTGATACAAATCTTATCCAATAGTTTATAAAAATACCAAAATTTCAAAAGTGTTTATTTATCTGGAAGTGCCAAGAATACCCTGCAGTTTACTGCAGGGATGAATTGGCACAAATATAAATAACTCAAGTTGACTGACTTTTTTAGTTTTAAGATTAAGAATTAGTAATGATTTATGCATTTAAATCAAAAATCAAATATTAAATATCAAAATTATAGTGTCCTGCGGACAAATTATTTAATAAAAAACTAGAAAATGTCACGAAGTGACACCTAAATTTTGATTTTTGATATTTAAATTTTAATTTTACACCCTAAAAAGTCAGTCAACTTGAGTAAATAATAAATAATTCCTATCAGAGACAGAAGATACCTCGCAGCTTGCTGCGAGGTTCTTCATTATAATCAGGATTTTGATTTACCAATTCACCCTTAAACAACATCTTATTGTCAATTTTTATTTTCAATCCCTTTTCAATTTTTTTCAGTAAAGGTATTTCGCCGGTGGTTGACAGTGTTATAACTGTTCCTTTCTGTCCATTTCGGCCTGTACGGCCTGCCCTGTGAAGATAAACTTTTGATTCTTCAGGTACATTTATATTGAATACATGCGTAATTCCGTCTATTTGAAGGCCTCTTGCCGCGATATCAGAAGCAATTAAAACTTGTAATATACCTGATTTAAAATCATCCATAACCCGTTTACGATCTATCTTATAATTGGTACTATGCAGGCTTTCTGCTTTAATTTCATCTAATTGAAGATTGCCGGTCAAATCATCAATATGTTCGCTATCGTTAAGAAATACCAGAGCTTTAGGTGGGTTAAGATTTTTAATCAATTTTTTTAGGAGTTCAAACTTATTTCTGTAGTCGACAATTAAATAGCTGTGAGATATAGATTCAGGGACTGACTCTCCTTTTTCAGATTTTAATATAACAGGATTAGTCATGATTTTTTTTGCTGTTTCAATAGTATTTTGTGATAAGGTTGCAGAAGCGATAATGAGCTGGCGATCTTTTTGAATTCTTTTAATAATTTCGAGTACAGAATTAATATTTTGTATTTCCAGCAATCGGTCTGCTTCATCCATGATAATTGTTTTTATGGTTTGAGTTTTGATTTTATTTTTATTAATTAATTCGAGAACTCTGCCGGGAGATCCGACAATAATTTGGGGCTTGTCTTTAAGCTTATCAATCTGCCTGTTTATATTTACGCCGCCGATTATTGGTGTCGAACGGACAGGCAGCTTTGAGTTTTGCGAAAGTCTTTCCATCTGGCGCTGGATCTGTATCGCTAATTCATGAGTTGGGGCTAAAATTATTGCTTTCATTTCCTTCGAAATATTTTTTATTTTTTCAAACAAAGGCAGAAGATAAGCAAGAGTTTTACCTGTACCGGTTTCGGATTGCATTATAACATCTTTGTTCAGATTAATCTCCGGAATCACCTTGATTTGAATATCTGTCGGGATTGTTATTTTTTCAATTTCAAGAGCTTTGATTAAAGACAGATCAAGTCCCAGATTTTCAAATGATTCAGCCATTAAATTCTCCTAGGAACTGATTATAATTTCCACTACGGTTTATGTCAATTAAATTTACCACTACAACGTACAAGTCATTTTTAGCCAGGGCAAACGCATTAAAATTGCTTTAAATATCAATAGCGATTATATCTACAAAACTAGATCCCCGATAAAACATGTCGGGGATGACATGCAGCAGGGTTGTGTCATTCCCGCATAGCTTTTAAGCCTAACTATTACCCACATCTCTGAAAATGCTTGTGGGAGTAAGCTGAAATTTGTAAATATTTCATTGACGATTGAGCATTGAGCATTGACAATTGAGCATTATAATTCAATTTATATTTAATAATGTCTAATGTTTTCAAAAGATTTAAACCTTAATTATCAATTCTCAATGCTCAATTTTCAATTGTCAATGCTGCTTACCCAAACTTGTGGGTAATAGTTAGGCTTTTAAGCGGGAATCCAGTTTTTATCTTTTATCTGGAAGTGCCAAGAATACCCTGCAGTTTACTGCAGGGTATTCTTGGCACAAATATAAATAATAAAATATTCCTATCAGAGACAGAAGATACCTCGCAGCTTGCTGCGAGGTTCTTCATTGGTTTTTCCGACGGCTCTAATAATTTCTTTATTGTATCAAAAACAACTTTAAATTGATAATCGTATTTTTTTTCCATCTCTTCGATTTTTTGTCTTAATTCTCCATGTGTAGCAAGAATCTCCCAGATTTTTGTAAATGTTCTCATTATCTGAATGTTGACCTGTATAGCTCTTTCACTATTAAGAACGCTTGATAACATGGCGACGCCATTTTCAGTAAAGGCATAGGGGAAATATTTGATATTTTGCCCTCTTTTCAAGGTCACAAATTGTGATCTTGAAAGTTCAGATGCTTCTTTCTGGCTCAACTGAAACATAAAATCCTGTAAAATCCGCTCAAATAGCACTTTTCTTTTTGCATTTAATTTTATTGTTACAATTTTCCCAATCGGAAAAGATGCTCTCAAAAAACATTCTCTGCGATTTAATCCTGTAGTTTCAAGAATACAATTCTTTCATTTACATTTAGATAAACCATAAATTGGAGTATTTATTGATAATATTTTAATTTGTTTGGTTTGTCAATAGATTAGTGAAATTTTAAGTAGATTTTTTGTGTGTGCGACAAATTTGTTGGTAATATTATTAGTTATGTTGCAGATTTATCTGTCATTCTGAGCACATTCGTTTCACTCAGTGTAAACTCCCGCGAAGAATCTGTTTTTGAAGCTTTAAAAGCGGATTCTTCGCTTTCTCAGAATGACAATAATAGAAATTACTTGAACCAATTACTCTGTATTATATTTTTCCAATAAATTTAATGCACACTTATTAATTTATTTATCTTGACAAATCTGTAATATAAGTGTAATATTGTGTAATAAAATGGTAAAAGGTGTAAAATAGGTGAAGAATTATGTTCATGGGCGAATATCATTACACATTAGATGATAAAGGCAGAATTAGTATCCCTGCTAAATTTCGGCAGAATTTAGAAGTAAAACAGGAAAAACGTCTGGTGATCACTCGAGGACTGGATAAATGTCTTTTTGTTTTTCCTGGTTTTGAGTGGCAGTCATGGGAAACAAAAATTAAATCTCTTCCTGTAACCCAATCCTTAGCGCGTTCTTTTGTTAGGATAATGTTAGCAGGAGCATCAGATGTTGAATTAAATAAGCAGGGCAGGGTGCTTTTACCTCAAAGTCTTAGAAATTATGCAGAAATAAATAAAGAAGTAGTTATCATTGGGATTTCCAGCAGAATGGAAATTTGGGATAAAACTCATTGGGAAACTTATGTTTCCAATTCAGAAAAAAGCTTTGAAGAAATATCGGAAAAATTGGTTGATTTTGGATTATGAGGGACTAATAAAATCATGATTTCAAATTACCATGTTCCTATTTTTACGGAGGAAATTAATTCATTTTTAAATTTAAAAGAAGCGCATTTAAATAGTATTTATGTTGATGCTACTCTTGGTGATGGCGGGCATACATATGAAATTGCTTTGCATTTAAAGGATAAAGGAAATGTAATAGCAATAGATAAAGATATTGAAGCGATAAATCGTGCATGCATGAGATTGAAAGATTTTAAAAATATAATTTATATTCATAATAATTATGAAGAACTTGAGAAGATTTTAATTTCTCAGGGTATAAATAAAATAGATGGGATATTATTTGATCTGGGGGTTTCTTCATTTCAACTGGATTTATCAGGCAGAGGCTTTAGCTTTATACGCGATGAACCGCTGGACATGAGAATGAATAGCACTTCGCGTATTACTGCTTGTGAAATAGTTAATAGTTTCACTTCTGATGAACTGGCAAGGATTTTATGGCAATTTGGAGAAGAAAGATGGAGTAGAAAAATTGCTGAGTGGATAGTAAAAGAAAGAATAAAAAAATCAATAGATACTACCGCACAATTGGTTGAAATCATCAAAAAAGCTGTACCATACAAATATCATCCGCAACATCATCATGTTGCCACTAAAACATTTCAAGCTTTAAGGATTGCAGTTAACCAGGAATTGGTACATCTAAAAGATACTCTGGTAAAAGCAATAAAATTATTAAATACTGGCGGAAGAATAGCAGTTATCAGTTTTCATTCTCTTGAAGACAGGATAGTTAAAACAACTTTTCGTCAGTTAAGCGGACAATGCAGTTGTCCTCCTCATTTACCGGTATGTCAATGTAACATATTTAAAATTGTTAAAATTTTAACTTTAAAAGCACTTTCTCCCGCTGATAAGGAAATTGAACAAAATAAAAGAGCAAGAAGTGCTCATTTAAGGATAGCAGAAAAAGTTGAGGTTAATAAATGAAGCCAATTTATCAAAAAAAATTTATACAGACGTATTCTGGTGTGGAAAGAAGAGATGTTTCTCTTAAAGCAACCTTTTCGTATCTAATCTTAATTGTCGCTATTATGATTATAATTCTTTTTTATGTGTGGCAGAAAGTAACTGTTAACAGACTTGGGTTTGAAATAGGTGAATTAGAAAGGCAGGAAAGAGAACTTACAGAAAAAAATCAGGATATGAAATTAAAACGTGAAATGCTGCGTTCTTTAGACAGGATTGAAAGAGTTGCCAGAGAACGTCTGGGAATGAAGATACCTGATAAAGTTAAGCTTATACCTATTTCATCTATTAAGAATAGTGATTAAATTTTTTAGGAATATATTATGAAAAAATTTCGAACTCGCATAAAAATAATATTTAGTTTTATATTTGTGTTTTTTTTTATAATATTTTATAAATTAATATCTATACAGATTATTGATCATGTTGAGTCCCCATTAATAGAAACAACTTTAGAACCAAAAAGAGGAAAAATATTAGATCGTAATTTTCAAGAGCTGGCAATTATGATAAATGCTGACTCGCTTTACAGTACAAAAGGTATATATAATCCAAAAACAAGTGCCGGCCAGCTTTCAAAAATTCTTGGTACTAAATATTCAACTATTTATAAAAAATTAACCGCTGGCCGTGATTTTATGTGGATATCCAGAAAAATAACTTATGGACAGAGTAAAGCTATTGCCAAATTAAATAATCCTTATCTTGGATTTATTAAAGAATACAAAAGAATTTATCCGAATAAAGAATTAGCAGCAAATATAATTGGTTTTACAGGTACAGATAATAATGGATTGGAAGGGATTGAATATGCTTATGATACAATTCTTAGCGGTAAACCGGGAATATTGTTAACTCAGAAAGATGCAAGAGGCAGAGTAATAATTTCTAAAAACCGCGGAGTTATACCTGTTATTAATGGCTCAGACATAGTATTGACAATAGATAAGGTTATTCAGCATATAGCCGAGCAGGAATTAAGAGAAGCATTTAAAGAGTATGGGTCAGGCGGAGGGTCTGCAATAGTTATGGATCCATATACTGGAGAAGTGCTGGCAATGGTGAACGTACCTTCTTATGACCCTAATGAGTTTAAAAAATATTTTAAAGATAATAAGCGTAATAGAGCACTTATAGATACTATTGAACCCGGCTCCACAATGAAAATATTTACAGCAGCAGCAGGAATAGAAGAGGGAGTTATAACACGGCAGGAAACATTAAATTGTGAAAAAAACAGCTTAGTAGTCGGGGGACATAGAGTAAAAGACAGTCATGAACACCTTAAGCTCACTTTTCAGGAAATAATAGAGAAGTCGAGTAATATTGGTGTTGTACGTGTAGCATTAAGATTGGGGAAAGAGCGCATATTTGATTATTTTTCAAAATTAGGATTTGGCAAAAAAACAGGAATAGATTTACCTGGTGAGAGTGAAGGGAAATTAATATCACCCAGAAAATGGTCTGGGACTTCCATATCTGCAATTCCAATTGGGCAGGAAATAGGCGTTACAGCGATACAGCTTGCTCGAGCGATTTCAATTATAGCAAATGGCGGTCATGAAATAAAACCATATATAATAAAAGAAATCAGAAGCCCTGAAGGTAAAATTAAAAGACTGTCCAAACCGCAGATTGGGAATAAAATAATATCTGATAATACTATAAAAGAAATGCACACTATTCTTGAAAGCGTAGTAGAAGCAGGTACAGGGAAAAGAAGCAAAACAGAAGATTATACAATCGCAGCCAAAACAGGTACTGCGCAGAAATTTGTACGCGGCAAGGGCGGCTATGCTTCAGGGGAAACAGTTGTAACTTTTGTAGGTTATGCGCCTGTTACAAAACCAAAGATTTGTATTGTACTGGTATTGGAAAGCCGTGAAAGTTCCGGCTGGGCAGAAGGAATTCTTGGACCGGTATTTAAGAATGTTGCTCAGCGCAGTCTGCACTATTTGAATGTTTTTCCCGATAAAAATATTATAAATAATAAACCTGTTCCAGAAATAATTTCAGTGTCTGATGAGGTTGCTCAAAAAGCAAATGAACTTCGAGATAATTATAAGAATAAAGTTATGCCGTCAGTTTTAGGAATGAGTATAAGAAAAACTATTAATATATTGAATGCTTTTGAAATGGAAGTTAAAGTTATAGGAAATGGAGTTGCAATAAAACAGGTGCCGTCTCCAGGCATTGGAGTAGATAAAGGGACTACCTGTATTATATATTTTGCTAAAAGATAATATTTATGACCCCTCTGGGCATAGGAGCAAATAAAAATGAATTCGTTTTCTCTGGAATGGATAAAAAATGTATTAAATAACAAAGCTTTATACTATGGTAAAAATACTGACATTCAAATTAATAGTATTTCGACTGATAGCCGTACTATTAAAAAAAATGATATTTTTGTTGCACTGAATGGAGAAAATTTTAATGGGCATGATTTTATTGAAGATGCTATTAAAAAAGGTGCATGCGGTGCAGTAATAAATAAAACAGAAAAAAACATTGAAGCAATAAAAAAGAAAATTAAGGAAAATACAGTTGATTTTTTTCTGTTTGAAACGAATGATACATTATATGTACTGCAGGAAATAGCCAGATTTTATAGACAGAACTTATCAATAAAGATTATAGGCATAACTGGAAGCAATGGAAAAACAACTACAAAGGATATGACACATGCTGTGCTTTCAACTGCTTATAGAACCTATAAATCTGAGGCGAATTTTAATAATGAAATAGGAGTGCCTCATGCAATATTAAATCTTGGATATTCCTATGAAGCTGCAGTTCTGGAATTTGGAATGACACACAAAGGCGATATTAGACGTCTTGTTGAGATAGCATCGCCGCAGATCCGAATATTGACCAATATTGGTCCAGCTCATTTACAGAATTTTTCTTCAATTAATGATATAGCTGAAGCTAAAGCGGAAATATTTGAATTGTCGCATCCTGAAGATATGGCAGTAATTAATATTGATGATGAACTGATTAAACAAGTTGAGAGAAAATTCAACGGCAGAAAAATCACTTATGGATTAAATTCAAAAGCAGAAGTGAAAGCTGAGGATATAAATAACAATACTTTTACATTAAAAATTTACGATAAATTTGTTGCGAAAATTTCTTTGCCTATATTGGGGATTCATAATATTTATAATGCTCTTTCTGCTATTTCTGCAGGGATATTAATGGAAATATCTTATGATAAAATAGTTAATGGAATTACATCTTTCAGTCCTCCTTCCGGTAGAATGGAATTGCTGAAATTTAATGGATTGTGGGTTATAAATGATGCTTATAATGCTAATCCAATATCAATGAAAAGAGCACTTGAAACTTTTCATGAAATTTTTTCTGACAGGCAAAAGATACTAATTTTAGGTGATATGCTTGAATTGGGTGAAGAAGGGATTTTTTTCCATAAAGAAATCGGGAAACAAATAGCACAAATGAAAGTGAATTATTTATTTACTTTTGGAAAATTAGCAAATTATATTGCAAGAAGTGCAGTTGAAAATGGGATTCCGCAAAAACAGGTTTTTCAAGACCTATCTGCTGAAGAAATTGCTGAAAAGATATCAAAAAAATTTTCAGGTAAGGATGTGGTATTAATAAAAGGTTCAAGAGCAATGGGAATGGAAAAAGTGATAGATTGTTTAAGAAGAAATTATATAAATGCTGAAAAATTTTAAAAAATATTTTCGGGAAAGATCAATTGACAGGATTAACAGGATTTACAAAATAATTAATAATTTATTTATTTTTATCCTGTTAATCCTGTCAATCTTTGCTTGAATATATTTTCGGAGCAAAACATGTTTTATTATATTTATTATTTCTTTCATGATCAAATATCGTACTTGCGACTCTTTCGTTATATTACTGTAAGAGCAGTATTTGGTGCTATTACAGCATTTTTAATAAGTATAATATTCGGACCTTATGTAATAAATAAATTACGGGAGCTAAAAGTCGGACAAACTGTCCGCGAGGATGGGCCTGAAACACATAAAGGAAAATCAGGGACTCCTACAATGGGTGGTATTTTAATTTTAATTAGTATTTTAATTCCGACTATTTTCTGGAGTAATTTGAATAATCCACTTGTAAGACTGGCTTTATTAACAACAATCTGGCTGGGAATAATCGGTTTTATTGATGATTATTTAAAACTGACACATAAGGATCCTGAAGGTTTGAAAGGAAGATATAAATTATTAGGTCAAATAATTTTAGGAGTTTTTATAGGGACTTATCTTTTTATTAATCCGCAACCTATGGCAGAGCTGTGGCGCTATGATTTTACAGGTTCAGAATATGTAAATTATTTAAATGGAAAATATGCGACAAAAGTTGCGATCCCCTTCTTTAAAAATGTTTTATTAGATATGGGATGGCTTTATATCCCATTTGTAGTTCTGATTATTGTTGCTTCTTCCAATGCTGTAAATTTAACTGATGGTTTGGATGGACTTGCTATCGGAGCCACAATTTTTTGTATGTTGGCATATACAATTATTACTTATGTTGTGGGTAACTGGAAATTCAGTCAATATTTAAATTTGATATATGTAGAGGGAAGCGGTGAATTAACAGTTTATTGTTCAAGCCTTATTGGGGCATCACTTGGATTTTTATGGTTTAATAGTTATCCAGCACAAATGTTTATGGGAGATACAGGTTCTCTTGCTTTAGGAGGAGTTATAGGATTAATTGCTATAATCACAAAAAAAGAATTATTGCTTTTAATTGTTGGAGGAGTGTTTGTTGTAGAAGCATTATCAGTTATTATTCAAGTTTTATTTTTTAAATGGAAAGGGAAAAGAGTTTTTTTAATGTCTCCGCTTCATCATCATTTTGAAATCAAGGGATTATCAGAACCGAAAATTATTGTCCGGTTCTGGATATTATCAATAATTTTTACTTTGATTAGTCTGATAACATTGAAGATACAATAAGGAGCAATTATGTATTCTGATAATATTGAATATCGTGATAATGTTTTATTGTCAGTAGTAGTTACTATTACTTTTTTGGGTATAGTGATGATTTATAGTTCCAGTTCTATTCTGGCTGGAAGATTATACGATACGACATATACTTTTTTGCTCAAACAAAGTTTAGGAGGGATTATTGGCGGTATAGCAGGATATTTAGTATTCAAATATGTAAATATTTATGACCTGCAGAATCGGATGATTTCAACAGGATTATTATTACTAAGTATATTTCTTTTAGTTCTTGTCCTGATTATTGGTAAGAAAGTTAATGGAGCTAAGCGATGGATTGATTTATATTTCGTAATGCTGCAACCATCAGAAATTGCAAAACTATCCTTAGTAATTTATGTCGCTGATTTCTTATCGCGTAAACAAAAAGAGATTAATGATGGTATTCGTGGATTACTACCATTACTATGTATTATTGGGTTAGAACTTTTTCTTCTTAGACTTGAACCTGATTATGGCAGAATGATCATTTTAGCCATGATAATTTGTATAATGTTTATAGCCGGTGGAATGAGTTTGAAGTATATATTTTCAATTTTACCTGTTGCAGGAAGTGTAATTGGTTATTTATTAATGAAAGATCCTATCAGAGTAAAAAGAATATTGGATTTTTGGTTTGGAAATATTCCTTATCAATTAAAGGAAGCATTGCGAGCTTTGAATTTTGGAGGTTATCTTGGAGTAGGGCTTGGAAACAGCAGGCAGAAATTTTATTATCTGCCTGAAGCGCATAGTGATTTCATTTTTGCTATTATAGGGGAAGAACTTGGTATTATTGGGACAAGTATAATAGTATTGCTCTTTCTCATTATTGTATGGCGTGGAGTCAAAATAGCAATCAGAGCAAATAATTTATATCTGGGATTACTTGCAACAGGAATAGTTAGCATGATTGGGCTGGAAGCAATCATAAATATATGTGTAGTAATGGGTATACTTCCAACAAAAGGAACAACATTACCTTTTATTAGTTATGGAGGATCATCAATTGTAGTTAATCTGATAGCAATTGGTTTGCTTTTGAATATTTCAAAGAATACTGGATAAGGAATTTATATATGCGAATAATGATAGTATGCGGCGGGACAGGTGGACATATTTATCCATGTATTGCTATAGCTAGAAAAATAAAACAAAAGGAATATGTAAAAGATATCGTTTTTATTGGTAGAAAAAAAAGTCTGGAAGAACAGATTTTTTTAAAAGAGGGATTAAGATATAGAACAATTATTATAAGTGGAATGCCGCGTGTATTTTCGTTAAAATGGATCACTTTTATTTTTAAAATGATATTAGGTTTTATTCAATCACTTTTAATTATAAAAAAAGAAAAACCTGATATTATCATTGGTGCCGGAGCTTATATTACAGTACCGGTAATGCTTGCTGGTAAAGTATTCAGGGCTCCAGAATTACTGCTTGAACAGAATGTTTATCCCGGGTTAGCAGTTAGAATATTATCAAGAGTGGTTGATATAATAGCAATATCGTTTCAAGAAACAAGTAAATATTTACAAGAAAAAAAATGTATACATACAGGTAATCCTGTACGTCCGGAAGTTTTTGCCAGAACAAGAGAGGATGCATTAAAAGCATTAAATCTTGATATAAATAAAAAGACGATATTAATTTTTGGCGGAAGCCTTGGAGCGCATAAAATCAATATGGCTTGTATTGAAATGGCAGGATGGCTTGAATCTATACAGGATATAATTCAGCTTATTGTAATAACCGGAGATAAAGATTTTAAAAATGTAAGCGAATGTTATGGCAAGACAAATATTAAGACAGTCATTGCCCCTTTTATTTTTAATATGGAAGATGCTTTAGCCTGCGCTTCAATTGCAGTTTCACGCGCTGGGGCAAGCACTATAGCTGAACTAACGATAAAAGGCATCCCGGCTATTCTTATTCCATATCCGTATGCAACAGGTGATCATCAGCTGAAAAATGCACAGTGTCTTGTGAAGGAAGGTGCAGCATATATAATTCCGGATAAAGATCTGGAAGGTGAAATTCTAAAAAATACATTAAATGAAATTTTATTTAATGATGATAAATTGGAATCAATGTGTAAAGCAAGCAAAAAGCTTGGATCACCCGATGCTGTTGATAAAATTCTTAAAATTATAGAAAAGATGGGAAATTTGAAATGTTAAAAAAAGTTAAACAAATACATTTTGTCGGAATCGGCGGTTCAGGGATGAGTGGTATTGCAGAAGTATTGTTAAATCAAAATTATCGCATTACAGGATCTGATTTAAAAAAAACAAATATCACCAGCCGTCTTGAAAATATGGGAGCTAATATTATTTTTGAACATAAACGCGAGAATGTAATTGGTGCAGATGTTGTAGTTGTTTCAACCGCAGTTAAAGATGATAATCCGGAAATACAAGAAGCTCGTGAGAAAAAAATACCGATAATTCCGCGTGCAGAAATGCTGGCAGAAATAATGCGCATGAAATATGCTGTTACTATTGCAGGCTCACATGGCAAAACAACGACTACATCATTAATTGCATCTATTTTAGCGTATGCAGGTATGGACCCATTAATGGTAAACGGAGGTATTTTAAACAGCCTTAATAGCAGTATCAGAATGGGCAAAGGGGAGCTGGTTGTTGCAGAAGCTGATGAAAGCGATGGCTCATTTCTGCTTTTAAGTCCAACATTAACTGTTGTAACAAATATAGATAGGGAACATCTTGATTTTTATAAAACGATGGATGCCTTGCGTGACGCATATATTAAATTTGTGAATAAAATCCCTTTTTATGGCAGTGCTGTTTTATGTCTTGATGATGAGAATGTGCAGATTATTATTCCAAAGATAAAAAAGAAATACATCACTTATGGATTAAAAACGCAGGCTGATATTAAAGCAGCAAATATTAAACTCAACTGGATAAAATCAGAATATGAAATAATAGCATTTGGAAAAAATATGGGAAAAGTTGAACTTAATGTGCCTGGTATTCATAATGTATGCAATTCCCTGGCTGCTTTTGGTATAGGACTGGAATTAGAAATCGATCCAGAAATTATAAAAAAAGGTTTGAAAGATTTTACAGGTGTTCGCAGAAGATTTCAAATTAAAGGTGAGATTGAAGGGATAATTGTAATAGATGATTATGGTCATCATCCAACTGAAATCCATGCGACATTAAATGCGGCAAGAGTTGGATTCGAGCATAGATTAATAGTAATTTTTCAACCGCATCGATATTCAAGAACACAACTGCTGGAAGAAGAATTCTGCAGGTCTTTTTATCAGTCAGATATACTTGTTATAACAGATATTTATGCTGCTGGTGAAGCTCCTCTGGAAAATATATCAGCTAAAAAAATTGCTGAAGGTGCTCAAAAATATGGGCATAAAAATGTAATTTATGTACCTGAACGAACAAAAATTGTCAGTGCAATTCTTCCCATACTTAAAAAAGGAGATCTTGTTTTAACACTCGGTGCGGGAGATATAACCTATGTATCGGATGAACTTGTTGATGCTTTAAAAAAAAGAAATAAGGAGTAAGCATTAAAATACAATTATGCAAGATTTCTTAAAGAAATTAATACCAGTATTAAAAGGTGAATTTTTAGTAAATGCTCCTCTACGTAATTATACTACTTTTCATATCGGAGGGCCGGCAGATATAATTATTTTTCCAAGATTCATAGAAGATGTTCAGGCTGTAATTAAGTTATTATATGAAAATAATATTAAATTTATAATAATGGGTAATGGCTCTAATCTCCTTGTGAAAGATGAAGGATTTCATGGAGCAGTGATTTTATTAAAAAAATATTTTAATGAGATAATAATTTGTGATGAATTTATTGAAGCTGATTCAGGCGCTATTTTGCCGTTATTATCAAGAAAAGCTCAGGAAAAAGGTTTAAGCGGGCTGGAGTTTGCAATAAATATTCCTGCAACAATAGGCGGAGCAGTACATAATAATGCATCCGGTTTTGGGCAGAGTATAGCTGATATTGTTGATGAAGTTGATATTATTGATAAGGAAGGAAAAATAAATAAATTTTTTAAAAATGATTTAAAATTTTCATATAGAAGTTGTAAATTCCCCGTTCACGGGATAATCATCAGGACAAAATTACATTTAAAAAAAGAAGACAGCACTATAATACTAAAGAGAATGAAGAGAAATGTCGAAAATAGGAATAACATGCAGCCTGTTAATTTTCCAAGCGCAGGTTCAGTTTTTAAAAATCCTCAGGGTGATTTTGCTGGCAGATTAATTGAAAGCGCTGGATTAAAGGGTAAATTTTGCGGTAAAGCTCAAATTTCAGAAAAACATGCAAATTTTATTATTAATACCGGTGGAGCAAAAGCAAGTGATGTTTTGTATCTGATAGAATTAGCGCAAAAAACAGTTCTGGAAAAAACTGGTATTAAATTAGAACGTGAAATAGAAATTATTGAATGAAGAACCCTTTGGCAGAGCTAAAGGGTATCTTCTGTCTCTGATAGGAACATTTTAGTATTTATATTGTGCCAATTCATTGGCACTTCCAGATAACAGAAGTCCACATATGAAAAATAATAAAAATAAAAAAATAATATTGCTTCAGGGAGGGATGTCAAGCGAACGTGAAATTTCTCTTAAAACCGGAAAGGCTGTGCAGGTTGCACTAAAAAAGAAAGGGTACAAAACAATTTGCATTGATGTAGATTCAACCTTACCGGAAAAAATATTTCGAGAAAAAAATGTTAAATGTATTTTTAATGCTCTGCATGGTACATATGGTGAAGATGGCCGTATTCAGGGCATGCTGGATATCATCGGTATTCCATATACCGGTTCTGGAATTCTCGCTTCAGCTTTAGCAATGAATAAGATTATGTCGAAAAGAATATTTGAAGCTTGCGGACTTCCAACGCCAGCTTATCAGATTTTAGAAAAGAATCAGAAATCATATAAAACAAAATTTGATTATCCGATAGTAGTTAAACCAAGTTCTCAGGGTTCTGCTTGCGGAGTGAATATAGCATTTAATAAAAATGAGTTTAATTTAGCTTTAAAAGAAGCCTTTAAATTTAATAATGAAATATTGCTGGAGAAATATATTCCTGGCAGGGAATTGACAGTGGGGATACTGGGAGATATGGTTTTGCCTGTCATGGAAATTGTTTCTAAAAATAAATTTTATGACTATGAATGTAAATATACTCCAGGAATGAGTGAACATATTGTTCCAGCTCCGCTGTCCGGAGAATTGACAAAAAAAATTCAAAAATTGGCATTGGATGCTCATAGGTGTTTGGGTTGCGAAGATTACTCTCGTGTTGATTTCAGGATGGATAAAGAAAATAAATTTTATATTTTAGAAGTAAATACACTGCCGGGAATGACAGATTTAAGTCTATTTCCTGAAGCAGCCAAAAAAGCAAAGATTGAGTTCCCTGATTTAATTGAAAAAATTATAGATTTAGCAATTAAAAGAAGAAATGGAAATTATGTTAAATAAAACATATAAACAGAGAGTAATAATAAGACGTGTTACTACTAAAGGCAACCCTGTTAATAAAAAAGCTTCAAATAAAAAAAGAGTAATACTGATATTATTATTGTTGTTGTTAATTCCATGTATCTATGGATTTTCATATTTTTACAAAATAACCGCTAAGAAATTGCAGACAAATAATTTTTTTAATATTAAGGAAATTGAAGTTAATGTAACCGGTAATTATATCTCAAAAGATTTTATTATTGACCAATCAGGGCTTAAATTAGGGGATAATATATTCAGGTTTAGCTCAAATGAACTTGAAAATAAGTTGAAATTGCAAAGCCCTGAGATAAAAGAAATAGATATAATGAGATGGCTGCCGGATAAAATAAAAATAAATATAGAAGAATATACACCTATTGGAATTTTATTATATAATGGCTCGCTTTATAAGGTTGACGCAAATGGGATTATTTTTCATAAAGTGGATAATTTAGCTAAAGAAAAAGATAAATTGCCTTTATTCAGCGGAATAAAAATAATGAAAGAAGATATAAAAAAAAATACCAGAAATTTACTTTTGCTCAAGGCTATTGCTTTAGTTGAAAAAATAAAAATTTTTGATGAAAAATTTTTGGATAATATTTCAGAAATAAATTTTGAAGATTTTGATAAAATAATTTTTTATACAGTTGAAGAAGGATTGAAAATCAAAGTTGGAGATACCATGACCAGAGAAAAAATGGCTTATCTTAATACTGTATTATCAGATATTGATACGCAAAAAGCAAAATATATAGATATACGTTTTAAAGATAAAGTAATTGTTGGATATTAGACAAATACTTAAATTAGGCTCGATAAATCGAGCAACTACAATGAAATAGTTTGTAGTTGCCCAATTCATTGGGCATATTCAATTTTCTATATATTAAACTAGTTAAAACTTGAAATATATTTCTGGAGAAAATTATGAGTAAATCTGTTTCAGATAAAAATATTGTTGTAGGGCTGGATATTGGAACAACTAAAATTTGTATGGTTATTGCCGAAATTACTGATAGCGGTCAAGTTGATATTATAGGGCTGGGTGTATGTCCTTCTAAGGGTTTGAGGAAAGGTGTAGTTGTTAATTTAGAAAGTACAGTAAAATCAATTGAAAAATCTCTTGAAGATGCTGAACTCATGGCAGGCTTAACTATAAGCAGGGTTTTTACCGGAATAGCCGGCGGGCATATAAAAGCTATTAATAGTCGTGGAGTAATTGCAGTTTCAGGACATGACAAGGTTATCACTCAGGCAGATTTAGATAGAGTGATTGATGCTGCTCGAGCAGTAGCTATTCCGCTTGACAGAGAAGTTATTCATGTTATTACTCAGGAATTTATTCTGGATGATCAGGAAGGAATTAAAGATCCTGTTGGTATGGTAGGAGTTAGACTTGAAGCAGAAGTGCATATTGTTACAGGAGCAGTAACATCAGCGCAAAATATAATACGCAGTGTTAATAAAGCCGGTCTTGAGGTTGAAGATATTGTACTTGAACCTCTGGCATCCAGTTACGCTGTACTGGATGAAAATGAAAAGGAGCTGGGCGTAATTTTGTTGGATATTGGCGGCGGGACAACTGATATCGCAATATTTTCAAATGGTTCAATCAAACATAGTTCTGTACTGGCTCTTGGCGGCGATCATGTTACAAATGATATTGCCGTAGGATTACGAACACCAAATGCTGAAGCGGAAAAAATCAAGAAGATGCATGGTTGTGCACTAACCGGTTTAATAGATCAGGATGAAGAAATAGAGGTTCCAAGCGTGGGAGGACGTGCACCGCGCAAGGTATCACGGAAAATTCTCGGTGAAATAATAGAACCTCGTATGGAAGAACTTTTTACACTTGTAAATCGGGAAATAAAACGTTTGGGAATTGATGAATCTCTGGCAGCAGGGATAGTCTTAACAGGTGGCGCATCTTTAATGGAGGGGACTATTCAAATGGCAGAAAATATATTTGAAATGCCTGTTAGAATAGGTTATCCCCAGGGTGTCAGCGGTTTATCGGATATTATAAATAATCCTATTTATTCTACCGTTGTCGGTCTGGTACTATATGGAATAAAAAATAGAGATACTAATAAACCCGGTAGATTTCGCGGACAGCATTTATTTAATAAGGTTGTTAATAGAATGAAAGAATGGTTCGGGGAAATATTTTAGGTACTAATTAGAAAAAAGGAGGATTAAAATGCTAGAATTAGAATTTGAAAATGAATTTGAACATTGTGCAAATATAAAAGTGATTGGAATTGGCGGCGGTGGATGCAATGCTGTAAATAGAATGATTTCAAGTAAACTTGCAGGGATAGAATTTATTACTGTTAATACAGATGCACAGGCTCTTTATAGTTCACTTGCGCCTATTCGTTTGCAGATCGGAGCAAAGCTAACAAAGGGATTAGGCTCTGGTTCAAATCCTGAAATCGGGGAAAAAGCAGCTAATGAAGATAGAGAAAAAATTGAAGAAGTATTAAAAGGTGCAGACATGGTTTTTATTACAGCAGGAATGGGCGGAGGAACAGGTACAGGAGCAGCTCCTCTAATTGCTTCAATTGCAAAAGAATTGGGAGCGCTTGTTATTGCAGTAGTTACAAAACCTTTTATATTTGAGGGTAAGAAGAGATTATCTTATGCAGATATAGGTATAACAAATTTAAAAGAACGTGTTGATACTTTAATTAGTATCCCAAATCAGCGTTTATTAGGTATGGTAAATAAAAGAACACCTATAACCGAAGCATTTAATATTGCTGATGATATTTTAAGAAACGCAGTGCAGGGTATTTCAGATGTTATTACCGTTCCCGGACTTATTAATATGGATTTAGCTGATGTACGTACAGTTATGTCAAATATGGGATCTGGATTAATGGGTATGGGAGCAGCTTCAGGTGATGATCGTGCAGTTGAAGCAGCTCATCAGGCGATTTCAAGTCCTTTGCTTGAAGATGTTTCTATTAATGGAGCTCGAGGGGTATTAATAAATATAACAGGAGGTCCTGATTTAAGTTTATTTGAAATAAATGAGGCAGCATCACTTATTCATGAAAGTGTAGATGAAAATGCCAATATAAAAGTTGGTGCAGTTATTGATGAAAATATGGAAGACAATATCAGAATAACAGTTATCGCAACTGGATTTAATCTGTCTAAGATTGTAGTTACTCCAGCTAAACAGGAAGAGAAAAATACAACCGGTAAGTTATATTCAATTAATCCATCTCCTACAGTTCGAGAATTGGAAAAACCTGCTTTTGCACGAAAAAATGTAATGGCTGCTGAAGTATCTGGAACAATGGAAAAAGAAGAAAGAGAAATGCTTGATGAAAGAATTCGTGCTATAGGAAATACACATTTTGATATTCCAACTTTTTTACGAAATAAGGTAGATTAACAGAAGTGCAAACAGTAATTCCCCAAAATCGAAAAAAGGAACCACAGAGCACACAGATATATATTTATAATTTTAAAAACTCTGTGTCCTCAAATTAATTTTTATTTATAAAAGCTTTGCATTTCATGATTTTTCTTATTTTTTTTGAGAACACAGAGTAATAAAATAAAAATATAATAGAAAATACTCCGTGTTCTCTGTGGTTAATTTTTTCGTGGGAAATTTCTAAAGTGCAAATTTTTGCATTGATAATTTTTTTTTATATGATATACTCAGGATTATATGAAGATATTTAAATCTGAATTTGAGAAACATTTTAATCAGGGAATGGCTTTTCATAACAGCGATAAGTTTGATGAAGCTATAAAAGAATTAAAACTGGCAGCAGAAATCAAATCTGATGATCCTAATGTTTATTTTTGCATTGGTAATTCTTATAATGTAAAAGGGATGCATAATGAAGCTGTTGAAGCATATAAGCACTGCTTAAAATTGAATCCTAATTTTTCCAAAGCACGGTATATGCTTAAATTAATAACAAATGAGCATGAAGAAAAAGGTGATGAATCTAAAAGTGACATAATAGAAGAGATTGCTTCCACTTATAAATTAGGTTTGGAATGTATAAAAAAAGAGATGTATGATGATGCGCTTATGGCATGGGATAAAACCTTAAGGCTTTTTCCAAATTTTGATAAGGTTTATTATAATAGAGGGGTTATATATTTTAAGTTAAATAAATTAGAAGAAGCTATTAAAGAATGGACTCATGCAAAGATGCTTAATCCCAACAATGATGAAGTATATCTCTGTCTTGGAATTGCATATTTTCAGCAGAATAAAATTACTGAGGCAATTAAGGAATGGGAAAAAGGAAAAGAAATTAATCCTAAAAACGAAAAATTTCTATGTAATTTAGCTGTTGCGTATTATAAACAGGACAAGAAAATAAATAAACCTATGACAATGTTCCAAGAAGCTTTAAAGATAAATCCTTCCTACGAATTAGCCCGTGAAAATCTACAAAATCTTTTTGTAAAGAAATAAAGTATCTGATTCAAAAAGTAAAAAGTTAAAAGTAAAAAGATGAGTATCTGATATCTTTAAAAAAATTTCCTTCTTCCATAAGTATTAACAATTTTCTGTCTCTGGCTTGTGGGTATTTTTTCCAGATGAAACTGATACCATAAATCCCCATAATTTTTCATTTTAAACTTATCATTATTTTGCAGGGCATTAAGATTTCCTGCGATTTTATCATCCATAGGATTTTTCTTCTTAGCTCTGACTAAAACTTCGATTGCTTCTTCTTGTTTTCCTACTTTACTTAAACAATATGCATATAAATTCCACAAAAAACCTTCATTAGAATTTGCTCTTGTAGCTTTTTCAAAAATTTCTTTCATCATTTTTTGATCATAACGTTTCATATAGATTACTGCTAACATGCCCTGTGCTACCCAATGTTTAACAAAAGAATCTTTAAGATATTCAAAAGCTTTATCAAAATCCTTTTTCACATAATAAATTACACCTATCTGGGCATTAAGCTGAGACTTAATGAAAGGATGACGATTAATATATTTATACCCTGTATTTAATATCCTTATAGAATTATCAACACGTCCAGCTTGCAATTCCTTCATGGCATTATTTACTATATCATTTACAATAGTCATAACATTCTTACCAAGAAAATACATTGAAGCCAGGAATGATGCTATACCTGCAGGAATAGAAATCCATAAAGGAACATCCAGAAAAAACAAAATTAAAAAGCTTATAATACTTATTAATGAAGAGATTGCAATATTTATCATTTAAATTTTAACTCCTTAAAGTTTTCTAATAGCGCTATAAAGATTTAGTACGCGAATTTAAATTATTACCATAAAATATTTAATAATGCAATAAAAATGTTCATTTTAATCTTGCTTTTTTACAGGTAGACTTATATAATTTTGTTTGATAATTTAAATGTATAGGAAATTGAATATGCCCAATGAATTGGGCAACTACAAACATATTACATTGTAGTTGCTCGATTTATCGAGCCTAACTTAAGGAGTTTGAATGTTAAAAAAAAATATATTTCTTTTTAATACAAATGAAGATGAAAACATCAATATCATTAAAACATTAGAAAATCTTAACTATAAAATAGAGTTATTTTTTTCTTTATCTGATATATTAGAAAATATAAAAAAAAATTTTCCTGAATTAATTATTATCAGTGTGAATGATATAAACGTAATTCCGTCGATTGAAAAAATGTTTATTAATGAAAGAATAAAAAATGACATACCGAAAATATATTTAATTGACAATCAAATAAAAGATGATATAAAAGTACAATATAATGAATTAATAGAATATATTTTCCGCCCAATTAATTATAATAATTTATTGCTCAGAGTAAATCAGCTCATCTGGATAAGAAATTTGCAAAATGAAATAAAAAGTAAAAATGAGATTTTGGGAAAAATTAAACTGCTTGATGAAGTGACAAATTTATATAATTATACATATCTTCAAGAAAGATTTGAAGAAGAAATGCTGAGAGCTGTCCGATACTGTTATCCTATTTCCTGCATAATGATCGAAATTGATAATTTAGAAAAAATATCGAAAAATTATGAAGAGAGAATTATTCATCAATTATTAAAGGAAATGGGTTTCTTGCTTAAAAAGAGCATACGAGTAGTGGATATAATAGGGCTTGTTAGAAATGGATGTTTTCTCATTATATTACCTCAGACTATTGTTAAAGGAGCGGCAATTTTGGGAGAACGCATCAGAGATAATATAGCCAATCAAGTTTTTGTTATAAATGATAATATTATAAAAATTACAATAAGTGTAGCTATAACAGGGGAGAAATCAATTGAAAAGGAAAAAATATTTGATGATTTAAATGAAATAATTAAAAATATAAAAATTAATGGCGGAAATCAGACTCAGACAGGATAAAATTTTATTAAAGGAGCAGAGAGTCGGTAAAATTCAACTCTCTAGCTCCTTATCTGGAAGTGCCAAGAATACCCTGCAGTTTACTGCAGGGATGAATTGGCACAAATATAAATAATAAAATATTCCTATCAGAGACAGAAGATACCCTGTGGCTCTGCCACAGGGTTCTTCATTATTTGAATTAATAGAATGATTAGTTATTTTTTCTTTCTTTTCTTTCTCTGTCCATAATGAATATTATAAATTCTTTGTGTAATTTCGTGAATTATTTCAATTTCATTTATATCCATATCTTTAAGATATGCAGTTACTTTTCCAATACTACGGACTTTATCATCTGCAACTTCTTTGAATTCATTATTTTCAACATTAAGCAGATCAGAAAGAGCTACCCCCAATCCTTTAGCTATACGAGCTAAAATATGCACAGAAGGATGCCTTTTTGCTCTCTCAATTAAAGAGATATAATCATTTGATAATTCTGCGGCTTCCGCAACGTCATTTTGTGTTAACCCTTTTGCTTTTCTAATGTTATAGATGTTTTTCCCAATTTTTTCTTCAATTTTCAACATAAAAAATCTCCTTTCTTAAAGTTATTGTGATGGTATACATAAATTTTTTATCAAAGAAAGATATTTCTCTGCTACTTTGCCATAGAGTATATTTTAGTTTTAAATTATAAAAATGCTCTATAGTGATGAATCAGGAATAACCCCTTTTAGCGGGGTGAATAATTTTTTTAAAATTACTAAATTGACACCTTTAATTTTTAAAGTTATAATTTTCGAATAATCTTATCATTGAATTTTTTAAATGTCAAGATTTTATTATTATAAACAATTTTTATTCAGGAGGAAATATGTATCCAAAAATGATTGCTGATTTATGCGCTAATCTTTGTGAAGAGAAAAAAGGGCTGGAGATTAAAGTTTTAAATACCAAAAAAAAAGATTTAATGGATTATGTTGTTATCTGTACAGCCAATTCCAGTTTACATGCTAAAGCAATTGCTGAAGGAATTGAAAAAGAATTAAAAAATAAAAATGTTAGATTGGGACATCGTGAAGGATATGCCGGAGGCAGATGGATATTATTAGATTATTTTCAAATTGTTATACATATTTTTACAAAAGATACAAGAGGTTTTTATAATATTGACGAACTTTATCTGGAAGTGCCAAGATCTCTGTAGAGACGCAAAATTTTGCGTCTCTACAAGGGATGAATTGGCACAAATATAAATAATAAAATATTCCTATCAGAGACAGAAGATACCCTGTGGCTCTGCCACAGGGTTCTTCATTAATAAAAAAATATTTGGAGAAAAAGATATTTATGAAAAATAAACTTATATTATTGTATTTTATAAATCTATTTTGTTTTTTAATTATTAATCATATTCAAGCGCTGGAATATTCTGAACGTGAAAAGGATTTTGAAGTTAAATGGGAGAAAAAAACAGACAAAAAAGTTTTTTCTATTTTTTCCTCACGCGATAAAAAAAATATTTTTGTTTATGGAGTACTTGAAAAAGGTGAAATTCAGGCTTTTTTAAAAGAAAACGGTGAAAAGGCATGGGATAAATCCTTTAAAGGTTCTATAGATGCTATCCCGGTTATAGCAGATGAAAAAATGTTTTTTGGAACAAAAGAAGGTTTTTTTTATAGTATAGATGTTTATTCTGGAGCAGAAAAATGGAAAAATAGGGTTAAAAAAAATATCAGCACTTCTCCATTATATTATCAGGACAGAGTATATTTTGGTGCATGGGATGGATATCTTTATGCTTTCCAATCAGGTTCGGGAAAATCGATATGGAAAGCTAAAACAAATGATGCTATCGGAAAAACACCCGTAGTATATAATAGTAAAATTTTTTTGGGTTCATTGGATGGATTTGTTTATGCGCTGGATTTACGTGATGGTAGTGAGCTATGGAAAATTAAAACCGGTTGGGCAGGAACTTCGTTCTCTCCTGTAATTGATAAAAAAAATGATTTAATTATTTTAGCCAGCACAGATAAAAATATTTATGCTCTGGATCCTGCAAAAGGAAATATACAGTGGAAATTTGAAACCAGATTACCTGGATTAAAGGATGAAATGCTACTGATAAATGATAGAGTTATTATCCCATCTTATGATGGTACACTTTATTGTGTTAATGCAAAAGATGGAATATTAAACTGGAAAATCAGTTTAAGCAATTTTTTTATGGTTAATCCGCCTTACAAAGATGAAATGCTTTTTGTGGCGACAGAGCATGGAGAATTGGTTTCAATAAATATAAATAATGGTATTATCAACTGGCAGAACAAAATAGCTGAGCGAATACAAAAAAGACCGCAACTATTCGAAGATGCAATTTTTTTAGTTTCAGATCAAGGATATTTATATGGTATTGATATTTTATTCGGGGATATAAGTTTTCAATATATTACAGAATATTATCCCGATTATATTCTATATTATGATATTGCAGCAGAAATATTTTATTATTATTCAGGTGAAGATAAGCTTATTGCTTTCAGCAGAGTAAAGGAAAAGGAAGAATTGCAGAATGAAGAAATAAAAACAGAAACTGCAAGAGAAGAAATATTCGCCCCTCCAAGATTCTCACCAGACGGGAAATATTCATTGTATGATGATTATAATATAAAAAATGATCACAATTTAATTAGAACTGAAATTATTGATAATACTCATCAAAATGAAGTTAAGTTAACACAGTCCAGATATGATGATGTAGAGCCTGCCTGGTGTCCTGATTCAACTTGTGTTATTTTTTCTTCAAATAGAAATGGCAACTACGATATTTACTCAATGGATATGACTAAATTAGAAATACATTATTTTAAAGAAGATGGTAAAGAAGAAGAATGTGGAAGAACTGAAAATGATACATTTGAGGATTTATCTAAATATACTATTGAAGATGTTGAAAAAAAATATTTAACCCGTATAACACAAGATAATGGGCAAAAAAGATTTCCTATGTCATCTCCAACAGGTGAGAAAATTTTATATTCTTCAAATGAAAATGGCAACTGGGATTTATGGATAGTGGATAGAAAAGGTAAAAATAAAACCAGGCTTACTTATGAGCCAGCTGATGAAGAGGATGCAAAATTTAGTCCAACAGGTGATAAAATAGTATTTACTTCTGCTCGATTAAGAGATAAAGATATTTATGTTATAAACCCTGATGGAAGCAATTTAATTCAATTAACTCAAACTGATTCGGATGAAATTCATCCAGAATGGATAAATGATAGTACAATTGTTTATGAAAAAGTATCTCCTGATAAGAAATTCGTAAATATTTGGACTGCAGGAACTAATGGACAGGAAACAAAATCAATTACAACAGGATTTTTTAATGATATATATCCAAAACCTTCACCTGACGGTAAAAGAATTGCTTTTATAAGTGATCGTAATAATAAAAAAGATAATATCTGGATTGTTAATAATTCTGGAAAAGGGCTTGTTCAAATAACAGAAATTCTGGATGAAATTCATCCCGTGACATGGACACCTGATAATAAAAGAATAGTATTTTTTTTAAGAGATATTGCTAAAGGTATTAAATCCATAAATTATATTGATATTAATCAAGTGTCTTTACAGGAACAATTAGTCGATGCAGAAAATTTTTTGCATAAGAATAAATTCGATCAAGCATGGGATATTTATGAAAATATATTAGAAGATTACCCTAATGAGAAAGTAATGGCTTTTATCGAACCAACACATTTTTATTTATCATCTCATTTAGTAGCTTTTTATAAAATGTCAATTATTGAAGATAGAAAAAAGAACTATGAACATATGGTAAATCTATGGCAGACAATAGCAGATGATAAAAGCGGAGATTATGATGATCAAAAAATGTTTTCATTGATTGCTGCTGTAAGGATTAAATTAGTTGAACTCTTATTTAAAAAAGAAAGATTTGATGAAGCGATTGAAAGTTATAAAAAAATACTGGAAGATTTCCCCGAAATAAAAAATGAATTCGGATATCATATGGCGCCTTATATCAGCTTACGTATAGCAGAGTGTTATGAGAAAATGAAAAAGTTTGATCAGGCATTAAAAGCATATTTACAGGCAATTGAAAAATATCCAGCGAGCCGTATTATGATAACAGAAGATTATATAGGTTCTATGGCTTTAGCGTATATAAATATAGGAAGAATATATGATATTCAATATAAAGATTATGATAATGCATTACAATATTACTTGAAAATTTTGGAGAAATATCCTAATGATAATTTTGTTACTTCTCTAGGTGTAATCCGAGGAACATATTTTGACAAAGCATTGAGTAATATAAAAAAAATATATTCAACAAAAAAAATAAATGCTGATAACTGGATAAATATCTGTATCCTGTTCAAAGAAGCTGCTCTATTAGAAAAAACAAAAAATGCTGTCCAGCTAACAATAAATGATTTAGAAAAAATTAAAAAGGGAGAAAGCATCGCAGCAATTAGCAGCCAGCAGGCTCAGATAGTTTTTTGCTCCAGGAAAAAGACAGGAATGATTTCTGCTTATAATTATGAAATTTTTTCAATGAATGAAGATAAGACAGATCTTAAGCAGCTGACTTTTAATGATGTAAATGATTATCATCCTGTATGGTCACCCGATGGAAATAAAATCATATATCATACTTTGTTTGAACATAACTATGAAATTTTTGTAATGGATGTTGATGGTACTCACCAGCAGAATTTGACTGCTAACCCTGCATATGATTTTGAACCTGCATGGAGTTCTGATGCTTCACAAATTTCTTTTACTTCTGATAGGGATGTAAATAAAGAAATATATATTATGAATGATGATGGCTCCGACTTAACAAATATTACTCAAAATCCAGCAAATGATTTTGAATCAAACTGGGCGCCTTCCGGAGATAAAATTATCTTTTCATCTGATCGTGATGGGAATCTGGAGATTTATCAGATTGATATAGCAAATGGAACAATTACAAATCTTACAAAAAATGATGCAGATGATCATGAACCGGTTTTTTCTCCGAATGGGGAAAACATAGTTTTTAATTCAAATCGTGATAATAATGAAGAAATTTATATTATGAATAGCGATGGAACAAATCAGCGCAGATTAACTAATAACAGAGCTTTTGATTATAATCCAACATGGTCATCGGATGGCAAGTATATATATTATATATCAAATGTTAATAATGTTCCCAAAATTTTTAAGATTAAAACTGATGGAACTGAACAGACACAAGTGACTACTGATTTGGAGAGCCATGATATACAACCAAATGTTAAGAGGGGGATAAAATTTTAATTACAATTGTATATGACACATTTTGCAGGCAAATCCTCTTCGTAATCCTTTTGACATTTTTTCTATTGCTTTATCATTTTTTTCTGTAGGGTTGACGGCAACAGGTTCAGATGATTCAATCTCAGAAGTCATAATTGTATTTTTTTTCTGCTTTCTACCACCTATTTTAATTGCACCCATATGCGGGTCATGACATGTTGAACAGGTTATGGAACCATCATCCAATGGAAATTGTTTTGGTATAACCATAGAAGGTCTTATCCAGTGTTTAAAATTACCGGGATGTGATCTGTCAGAATGGCAGCGTATACATAAAAGACGTATAGACCCTTTTATTTTAACAGTTTCTGCCGTATCTTCACCTTCAACAGGGGGAACGATATGACAGAACATGCATTTACGTTCTTCTTTCATTTTCACATGAGGATTTCGTTTTTTAAAATCTTCTCTATTATGACAGCGAAAACAAAGTTCATTTATTTCAGTAAATTTATCCCCTCCGCGTATTAAGTATTTAATATTGCGATTACTAAATCCTGCATCATGACAGGTGATACAAGTTACTTTCCCTTCGCTGTTCAGGGGTAAATCATCAGGGACTTTCATTGTTGGCGGCGGTGTTACATCCACAGGATGAATATTTGCGCTTGCACCATGACAACTATTGCATAAAGCAATAAAATTACCTTTATATTTAAAATTTTTAGATATAGTTTCTTTATTGTCGTTATCATTAGGAGTATTTATATGACATGCTGTGCAATGTGATTTTGAAAAATGAGGATTAATAAATTTTTCTTCTTCAAGCGATATAACAAATTCAGATCTCAAATAATGGACAGTTTCAGTTGTTCCATGCGGATTATGACAGGTAGCGCATGTTATATTTCCATTAGAATCACGAGGCAGCTCAACTGGCGGCGAAATTGTTTCATCAACATTCATTGGATGATTTTTTTTAACAACATTATGACAAAAATCGCACAATGTAAAAATCCCTACTTTAAAAGACACGCTTTTTTCTGTATCTGTAAATTCAGGTTCTACACTATGACAGAATAAGCATTTACGTTTACTTTCACCTTGAGTTAGATGAGGATTATTTTGAGCAAAACTATTTCCATGACAATCATAACATAAATCTGTACGCATAACATATCTGCCTTCATCAAAACCTCTTAAAAGAGCATTAGCTGTAGTCTTTGCATGCGGGTCATGACATGTAACGCATGTATTTTTCCCATTTTTATCAAGAGGTAAATATTCAGGGACAGGGAATGGCGGTGTTCTATCTACTGGATGAATATTGCTTTCAGCAGAATGACAATTAGTGCAAAGAGTATTGAAATTATCTTCAATAAATGTAACTGTTTTTCTGTTATCTACTCCACGTTCTGGTTTTTTGGCATGACATTCTGTACAATTTAGATCATTATGTGGATTCTCTTTTATTTCTTTATGTTCTTTGGTAAACTGTTCAAGTGCTTTTGCATCTGCTTTAACTTCTTTTTTAGCTTTTATCGGTGGCTCAGAAGCATAAATCGTTATAATAAATACTATGAATAGAAAACATATTAATTTAATATATATACTTTTTTCAGTTTTCATAACTTTTCCTTTATGCATTGGATCAATTAAACTGATAGCTGATAGCTGAAAGCTGATGTCTGAACGCTTACAAATTGTGCTTATTATTAATTCTGCAACATCAATGCCAGAGAATTTGTGCATTATTAATTGTATTTGGAGCAATATTTAAAAATATAAAAATTTTATACACGCAACAAATGCAGTTAGTGCAAAAAATGCACGAAATTTAAAATATCTTTCTTTTTAATTTTATTCTTATCCTAGGTTGAAATCCATGGTATATTATCTACTGTCTGAATTACAGTTTGATTTGTTTTATATTTGATTTTTTATTTTATAAATGATATAAATATTATAATTTCATTAAACTCAAATGAAGAACCTCGCAGCAAGCTGCGAGGTATCTTCTGTCTCTGACAGGAATTATTTATTATTTATATTTGTGCCAATTCATTTGGCACTTCCAGATAAAGCATTTTAGAATGGGAGGTAATAATTTTGAAAAAAAATATTTTTTGCTTATTATTTTTTATCATAATATTTCTAAAGACAATTATAATTTATTCTGCTCCAGAATGTAGATGTCATAGCAAAAATTCTTCAATGAGACGAATGCATGAAATGATAGGATTTAAAAATTGCGGTAATTGTCATAAAAAAAATAAGAATTTAATGACTTCACAATATGATGAACAAAAAGATGAAAAATATATTGAAGGATTAAAGAAACGTTTATCAGAAGACAAATTCTGTATTCCATGTCATAATTCAGATGGAACTATCAAAAAGGAAATTTATAAAAATTCAGAAGCAATGAAAATATCAGATACATATTTTTGTCCTGTAGATAAATTGAGATTTCCTGAAAAACTTAATTCATGTCCAAAGTGCGGCGGCAAATTAATAAATATAAATTTTTTAATGGAGGAATCAAAAAAGAATCCATCAAATAAAATTTGCAGAGAATGTCACCCTGATATTGAAGCGCAGAATATTGATGCGCATATAACTTTTAAGAAAGAAAAATTAAATAAATGTCTGGATTGTCATGCTGATCATGATGATTGCGGAAATTGTCATAGATAATCGGAGCAATCTAATGAAATCAAAATCTATTATTTTTCATGGATTAGGAAGATATGTTGGAAAAAGTACCTTAATATGTGCTTTATCTCGAGTTTTATATGAGGATAAAATTCAAGTTGCTCCTTTCAAGGCGCAAAGTAAAACCCTTAATACTTATATTACACAGAATGGCTATGAAATCGATAGAATACAGGCTATGCAGGCTGAAGCAGGTGGTATTACCCCAATTGTTGATATGAATCCTATTTTATTAAAACCTATAAGTGAAAATTTATTACAGGTGATTATTCATGGGAAGATTGCTGGAAATTTTCATTATGAAGAATATAAAAAAATAAAAAAAGAATTAGTAGTACAACCAATAATTGAGTCCTATAGGAGATTGAGTGAAAAATTTTCTACTATTATAGTTGAAGGGACAGGTAATTTTACTCCATTGTTATTAAAAAATATAAATAAGGATATTGAATTAGATGTAGATTCTTCTATAGAGTCTCCAATTATTCTAATAGGAGATTCTATAAGAGGTGAAACATTACCATCTCTTACCGGGATTTTCGATTTTATAGATAAAAAGACTAAAAATCGAATTGCTGGTTTTATAATTAATAAATATAAAGGTGATAAAAATGAAATAAATTCAATTATAAAATTGTTAGAACAAAAAACAAAGAAACCTGTTTTTGGTGTTATTCCTTATATTCATGGGATGAATCTTGATGGCGAAAATTTTATTATTAATAATACAAAATTATCATTATCTGTTTTTAATTCAGGACATAAAGTATGCATTAATACTTTTTACCTTCCTCATATATCTAATAATTCTGATTTTGATAGTATAGAAGCAGATGGAGGGATTCATTTTCAGTATGTTATAAGAAAAAGGCATTTTGGCAAACCTGATGTTCTAATTATTCCGCATACAAATAATCTTATTTATGATTTAAAGCATCTATTGGAAAGAGGATATAAAGAAAAGTTATGGGAATTGCATAATACTGGTGTAATGATTATTGGAATCGGTGATGGATTTCATATGTTAGGGGAAGAAATTACATACTATTCGGGAAAAGGGTCAGAACAAAAAAAGATACAAGGGCTTGGGTTATTGCCTTTTACTTCGGTTTTGAATAAAAATAAATTTATTGAAGAAGTAACTGTAAAATCTCTAAATATTCCTTTCTATAATGATAAAATACAGGGGTTCAAGGTTGATTCAGCTATAATAGAATTATATAACAAAAAACAACCCCTTTTTTCTCTTGTTAACAAAAGGAATAAAACTATTAACGATGGAATTGCTAATGAAAATTTTTCTGTATGGGGCACTAATGTTTATGGACTTTTTAATAATAGCACATTTTTAAAAAATTTTATAAATTACATTAAAAATCGAAAAGCAATCCCCAGAAATGAACACATCTTTATTAATAAAACTGAAAGAGAAAAAAGTTATAATAAAATGGCAGAAGTAGTTAGAAAGAATATTGATATGGGGAAAATTTATAAATTATTCAGGTAGGTATAATGTCTATATTTTTAGCTTATTTTTTAGATATTTTTTTGGGTGATTTAAGAATATTAAGAACACCGACTAATTTTTTGGGAACATTGACTTCCAAAATTATTTTTATACTAAAAAAAATAAAAAATCCTCAATTAATAAGTGTGTTTACTATTCTAATTATGAATATAATTACTTTTTTTGTTTCACTTCTTTTCCTTTTAATATTGCGTCGGATAAACAGCACTTTTGAATTTTTTGGTGAGACCTATTTAATTTTTAGTGCTTTTTCAATAAGATTACCTGAAAAAAGTGCAAATGAAGTATATGATAAACTTTATGAAAATAACATTGAAGAAGCACGGCATAAATTAAGTTCGATAACTGAAGATAAAATCGATAATATTGATGAAAACGAAATAATAAAAACTACAATTAAAGGTACATCTCAAAATTGTCTTCATGATTTTTTTTCACCTGTTTTTTATGCTTTTATTGGCGGAGGTATCCTTGCCCTGTTATGCAGACTATCATATATAATTTATCATACAATTATAATGTCATCCGAATTTGATAACAAAGAAAAAGAAAAAATTAAGGCATTGCCATATTTTATTATGGATTTATATAATTTTTTACCTTCACGCCTGCTTTATTTCTTTCTCCCAATTGCAGCAGGATATAAAAAGATTAAACAGGTAATTATTAACATCTGGGAAAAAAGACAGGAAAGTACCCATTATTTAAACGATTTTATTCCGATTAATGCTTTTTTTGGATTTATAAATTTATCATTGAAAACTAATAATAATGTTATTAATGATTCATTAAAAGAACCAGAAATCGATGATATACATACTGCAATAAATTATATGTATAGATTGAGTTATATTGTTATTTCATTTTTCGTTGCTATTAAATTTTTTGTCAATTAAGAAACCATCGCTTTAATTCTTCTTCCATGTTTTTTACATGTGTTGCATTCCAATAAATTTTTTGACAATCAGGACAAAAAGCAAAAACAGTTTGTGTTGCGAATACATAAGGGAATACGATATTTTTTACATCATTTTTATTTTTTGGGATTAAAAGACAATTACAATTAATACAGCGGCTAAAACTATGAACGGGTGAAAGTTCCGGCAGGTATTTTTTTAATTCTTTTATCTGCAAATCAATTTTTTGCGAAGCTAATAAAATAATTTTACAAAAATTGTATTTTTCAGCAAGAGACCTGTCTCTTGTAAGCAAAATCCGGTTTTCCTGTTTTGAAATCCATACAATAAGAGAATCCTCAATATGAGAATAATATAACGTATCATAACCAAGCATACGTAATTTACGTGCTAATTTCCCCAGCATGCAGTCAACAATAAAACGCATTTTTATCATCCACTTTTACTTCAAAACAGTCGCTGTTTTTCTGTAAATATGAGCCATAAGAATTAATTATGAGCTGCATGGTCAATCCTCATTTTTTAATAAAAAATCCAGAATATTAATAAATTCAATTTTTAGTTTTATTAGGCAACTTTGGTTTTAACTTCTTGCAGTGAAAATTCAGATAAGTGTGCATTTTCTTTTGCATGTTCAATTGTCATATTGACCAGATTCCCATTTTTATCCAGATCAATATAGATATTATCACTAATTTCTTTTGTTTCTTCAACATAGTGATCAGTAAATTCTAATTGTGCTGTATCTGTATCTAGAAAATATTTCACTTTCATATTAATTCCTCCTTAAAATCTCTATCAAAGAAAGCATTATGTATAGTTTCATTATCTTCTAATAAAATAACTCTGAGATATTTGTTTACATTATGAATTTTTGACCATAATTTAATTCTTCCGTCTTTTTGCAATTCTCTTTTTAGTGGATTAGAAATTACATACTGAATCCATTCATCTTTAATACATTTTCTATCAGGACGATTTCTAGTATAATTAAAATATTCTGTTGTTTTCATATTTCTATAATAGCAGTTTCTATATTTGGTTTCAAGTTTTATCCACTGTATCTCAAATTTTCGAATTTATCTGGAAGTGCCAAGAATACTCTGCAGTTTACTGCAGGGATGAATTGGCACAAATATAAATAATGAAGCCCCCTGCGACAAACTGCAGGGTTCTTCTCTGATAGAAAAATTATTTTTTGTAACTTCTCCAGATAAAATATTCCTATCAGAGACAGAAGATACCTCGCAGCTTGCTGCGAAGTTCTTCATTTATTTTTTCTTTTTAATAGTTAGTTGCCAAGTTACCAACGATATTTTTTTCTCATTCTTGTATTCTTATTACAATTTCATTGTTTTGTCTTTCTATTATCATAATTGTGCCCTCTTTTTAAATTTTATCTAAAATAATTGTAGCATATTCTATTTAATAAGCAACAAAGATATTTAAATCCAGGATATTGTCTTTATAAAATTTTTATCTGGAAGTACCAAATGAATTGGCACAAAATAAATAATAAATAATTCCTATCAGAGACAGAAGATACCCTATGGCTTTCAGACTGGGTCAAATCAATTTATATTAATTACTAAATAAAATTTAAAA
>CAYWFU010000019.1:0-46144 GCA_964457585.1 uncultured bacterium
TCGTTCCTATATGATTTTTTTTACAATAAATTTGTTACAGTTATTTCGTCGCAAGTCCTAAGGGGACAATATTACCTAATCCTTTCTCTACGCGAATATTACAAAGATACAACTAAAGAATTAAATTTTGCTTTAGATCAAGCTATTGAAGTCCATAATTCCAGAGAAAAAATTTCTGAAAATATTCTTAATCTTTATTATGCCGGTCATATTTTTTTACTTCAAAAAGAGTATAAAAAAGCAAATGAATGCTTTCAAATTGCAAGTCAAAAAGAATTTCTTCCAGCAGCATATATGGAAATGCTGACATACAATCTGGATAATAAAATAAAAGAACGAGATGATTGTATGGAAGTTATCTTGCACAAAGAAAGATTGATTTATGAAAGTGGCAAGGTAAATATTGGCTTTCTGCAAGGTATCGTTCCTCAAACTATTGACATTGCTGAACCAGTATGGAATAAACCTTCAAAATATGCGCATTCTATGGAAATACAGGATGCTATTCAAGAAATTTATTTATGGTTAGAAGCTTATGAAAAACAGCACGGGAAATTACCTTCTAAATGGGAATTTGTTAATCAAATAAAATCGAATGATAAACCACTTGTTAATTCATGGCTATTTGTGGAAAAAGAATTAAGAATTCAATTAGAGAAATATTCGGCTAAACAAGAAGAAAAAGATATTGAAGTAACAATTGCACAATTGGAAAAAATTTCTTCTGAAGAAATACCAGCCTTTTCTCCTGCTGAAACTGAACATAAATTATCAATAATTATTGAAAAAGAAAATAATATTAGTGAGCTAAAGAAGAAATACTTCTTGTTGCTAATTAAATATTATTTTCTTAAACAATATATTAGTGCCAGAGATTGTATATTCCTAATAGTTTATATTCATTATAAAGCAGAATTCAATAAAAAAGATTCTTTTTCATTAAATGTTTTTGAAAAATTTTTTAATGAACTTATTGGACTTGTTACCTTTCCGTATCGAATTTTTTCTATTCTTCTTAAATCAGTAGGGGCTGGATTTTTAAAGCAAGCGAAAGAATATGTAGGTTCATTACCAAAAGATGAGCTTATTTCATATGAAGTTTTTAAAAACTAATTTTTACCAATATGTTGATAAACGACAAGAAGAACTGGGAGCAGAATTTAATAAAGTTTATCCGCAAAGTGATACTGATATGAGGAGTACTTCATTTTAAGATGATTTTTTGAATTAAACTTATCAGTCGCCTGAAAGACGAAGCCCGAATAATTTTTTGATGGAGGTGTATATATTCATACTCCGACGAAAAAAATTATGAGAATGAAGTATTTCAGGATGAATGGTAAGTTTAAACAAAAAATTGGCGTCCCCTATGGGATTCGAACCCATGTTATCGCCGTGAAAGGGCGATGTCCTAGGCCTCTAGACGAAGGGGACATAAAATGTGAATGAGTAAATGGGTTAATGAGTTAAATCTAACAATTAATTGATTTATCAACTCATTCACTCATTTACTCATTTACTAAAACTGGTGAGCCGTGATGGACTCGAACCATCGACAGCCTGCTTAAAAGGCAGGTGCTCTACCACCTGAGCTAACGGCCCTCTGATAAACATTAATAAAGATATCCTGCGTGGCAGAGCCGCATAGTATCTTCTCTCGCTGATAGGAATATTGTACCAATTCATTGGCACGTCCACAGATAAAAAGAGATTTGCTATCGTACAATATCATTATTTATTTGTCAATGAAAATTATCTGGAAGTGCCAAAAATCCTATGCAGTTTACTGCAGGGATTAATTGGCACAAATATAAATAAAAAATAATTCTTATCAGAGACAGAAGAATCCTTGTGGTTCTGCCACAGAGTTCTTCATTTATGTTTGATTACATTTTTATTTATATTTATTTCAAGGAATAAAGTCGCTATTTTAATGTATATGCAATTGTATGTCAAGATATTTTTATCTATTGACATTCTAAATTTATATTATATAATAAATAAAATAAAATTATAAATTTATATAGGTTTAATATTAATTATTAATCAGGGAAATCCGTTAGAGCCGGATGCGGTCCCGCCGCTGTAATCGGGGACGAAATTCTCAAAATACCACTGGTTGCTAAATGTATGCAATTGGGAAGGTGAGAAAAGTAGGATAATCCGAGAGCCAGAAGACCTGCCTATATAATGAGGAAAGACTGCCTCGCGGTAAGGGCTAAGTTTAAGCTGGGTGCAACCCTTGATATCATTTTTGATGTCAAGGGTTTTTTTATTTTAAGGTACAGGAATTTGAAACGCTCGATAAATCGAGCAACTACATTGAAATTTTTGTAGTTGCCTGATTTATCAGGCTTAATTTTAGGAATTAAATATGAAACAATTTCTCATTGCTTTACAATTTTTAACAATTTTACCTGTAAAAATAAATAGTGCAATAAAAGAGGAAGATTTTGGTAAATCATTAATTTATTTTCCTCTGGTAGGTACAATAATAGGGACGTTTTTAGCTATTACATTATTGATTTTTACCACATTACCATATTTAGTTACAAGCGCGCTTATATCAGGGGTAAATATTTTAGTTACAGGCGGAATACATCTGGATGGATTTATAGATTCCTGTGATGGTTTATATGGACAAAAAAGTAAGGTAAGAGCTCTTGAAATTATGAGAGATAGCCATATTGGAGCTATTGGAGCAATATATTTATTTGTTTTGTTAATAATAAAATTTGCAATTATTGCAAGTATTAGATTTAATATTTTATGGAAAATATTAATTTTGATGCCTGCTTTTGGAAGATGTACACAAGTGCTTTCTTGCTATTTATCTAAATATGCGCGCAATGAAGGTAAAGCAAAATATTTTATTGAACATATTGGTAAAAAAGAATTTTTATACGGGTCATTATTTACAATTATCATTTTTACAATTTTTTTTAATATAAAAGGTTTAATTCTTTTCTTTTTGTCTATCGCTCCAATATATTTAATTATTAATTATATAAAAAAAAGGATAGATGGAATGACAGGAGACACAATTGGCGCAGTAAGTGAAATAGGAGAAGTGGTTTTTTTATTGTTCAGTTTAATTTTACTGAAATTTTAGAAAAGGAAATTTAATGGGAAAAATTTTGTTATCTGCTTTATTTTTATTTAATATAGCTACATCGATTTTTGCACAGAAAAAAAATATGCCTGAAAGAATTATTTCATTAGGACCAGCAATCACCGAACAATTTTTTTTATTAGAAGCAGAAGATAAATTAGTCGGAGTAACTATATATTGTACAAGACCAATCGAAGCTCAAAAAAAAGAAAAAATCGGGACTGTACTCGATATCAATCTGGAAAAAATAGTCAGTCTTAACCCTGATCTTGTTTTGGCAACCTCATTAACCAATCCAAATTCAAAAAAGAAATTAGAAAATCTTGGTATAAAAACTATAGATTTTAATTATGCTAAAAATTTTTCTGAAATTTGTAATCAATTTTTGGAAATAGCAAAATTAGTCAATAAAGAAGAAAAAGCAAAAAAAATTATTGAAGAAGCAAAAAGCAAAGTTAATTTAATAAAAAATAATTCTAAGAACTTATCAAAGAAAAAAGTTTTTTTTCAGCTAGGAACAAAACCTTTATTTACAATAACAAATGATTCGTTTATTAATGATTTTATAGATTTTGCAGGTGGAATAAATATTGCCACTGAAACAAAAAATGGGATGTATTCACGGGAAAAAGCTATAAAAGATAATCCGGATGTAATAATTATTACCGGAATGGGTATTGTGAATGAAAGTGAACAAGAGGTATGGAAAGAGTATAAAACCATTAATGCTGTAAAAAACAATAAAATAGTTTTTATCGATCCTTATATTACATGCAGTCCAAATCCAATAACATTTGCAGAGGGACTAGAGATTATATTAAAAACTTTACATCCGGAAATTGTGAAAAAATGAATAAAAAAATATTAAATTGGTCAATATTCATAATAATTTTAATTGCCATTCTTTTTGGTGTTAGTTTTTTTTCATTATGTATTGGGTCAACCGTTATACCAATAAAGAAAACAATAGCGCTATTTTTTGATAAAAATGAATCGATTGAACATACTATTTTATTTGATATACGTCTTCCGAGAATTTTACTTGGTTTTGCAATAGGAGGAGCATTAAGCATCGCTGGTGTTATTCTTCAAAGCTTATTTCGCAATCCATTAGTTGAACCCTACACATTAGGAATATCTGGCGGAGCAACGCTGGGTATATGTATAAATATTATTTTTAAACTGCATAAAATTTTAGGTAATCTAAGTTTTCCTCTTTTTGGTTTTTTAGGTGCAATATTTATTGTTTTTCTTGTCTATTCATTAACTCTAAAAAAAGGAAAATTGAAAATCTATGAATTATTGCTTATTGGTGTAATGATAAGTTTTATATCCTCATCTTTTATTATGCTGATTATGGCAATATCTCAGATTGAGGATTTGCAGGGTATTATTTTCTGGATAATGGGTTCTCTTGAAGAATCAAACTGGACTTTAATAAAAATTACAGTTGCTAATTCAATTTTATGTCTCTGCGCTTCTTATTTTTATTGCATCAGTCTTAATGCAATATCATTAGGCGAGGAGGAAGCAATACATCTGGGTATAAATGTGGAGAAAATAAAAAAATCCCTTTATATATTAACATCATTACTTGTCGGAGTAAGTGTTTCTGTTGCTGGAATAATTGGTTTTGTAGGATTGATCATTCCTCATATTATGCGTATTTTTGTAGGGGAAGATCATCGTATTCTATTAATCAGTTCGTTTTTAAGCGGAGCAGTTTTTTTAATTCTTTGTGATACATTGGCTAGAACAATTATTGCGCCATTGGAATTACCTGTTGGTGTTATTACAGGTATATTGGGCGGAACAGTGTTTGTTTATTTGTTGAATAAAAAAAAGTAACACTTTTTCGGAGCAATTATGCTTGAAGTAAAAAATCTTGTTTGTGGTTATAACAAAAAATTAATTTTGAAAAAAATTGATTTTCAAATAAATGATAAAGAATTTTTTGGGATAATAGGGCCCAATGGTTCTGGTAAAACTACTTTATTTCGTGCTTTGACAGGAGTATTGAAGCCATCTGAAGGGGAAATTTTATTTAAGAATAAAAATATTTCAGAAATAAAATTTAATGAATTAGCCAGATATGTGGCAGTTGTATCTCAAAATTTGGATACAGAATTATATTTAACAGTTGAAGAATATATTCTCTTGGGAAGAATTCCTCATTATAAAAAATTTCAATTTTTTGAGAATAAAAATGATCTAGAAGTTGCTGAAAGATGCATGCAGTTAACAAATACTTTGAAATTTAAAAAAAGTTTTATTGGAGAGTTAAGCAGCGGAGAAAGGCAGCTTGTTGCTATTGCTCGCGGTCTTGCGCAGGACACGGAAATACTTTTATTGGATGAGCCTACTGCTCATTTAGATATAAACCATCAGGTGAATATTCTGAATCTATTAAAAAAACTAAATAGAGAAATTGATTTAACAGTGATAATAATTCTGCATGATCTTAATCTAGCAAGTGAATATTGCGATAGATTAATGCTTTTGAATGAGGGACAACTATATAAAATTGGCAATCCAAATGAAGTATTAACCTATAAAAATATTGAGGAAATTTATAAGACATTAGTCATTGTAAAAGAAAATCCTATTTCAAATAAACCTTATATTTTTTTGGTATCAGAAGGAGTAAAAAAATGAACCACAGAGATCACAGAGTTTATTTTTATAATTTTTTAAATCTCTGTGTTCTCTGTGGTTAATTTTTGGCAAGAACAAAAAGGAGTAAAAAAATGAACAAAGGATTAATTCAAATTTACACGGGTGATGGTAAAGGTAAGACAACAGCAGCGATTGGGCTTGACTGCCGTGCAATTCAGAATAATTTAAAAGTAGGATATATTAGCTTTCATAAAGATCCGGATAAATGGAATTATGGTGAACTTAAGACTTTATCTGGAAGTGCCAAGAATACCCTGCAGTTTACTGCAGGGATGAATTGGCACAAATATAAATAATAAAATATTCCTATCAGAGACAGAAGATACCCTGTGGCTCTGCCACAGGGTTCTTCATTTAAATCTGGGAATTGATACTTATAGTTTTGCGAAAAAACATCCGCTTTTTGATAAAAATATTAATAAAGAAGATATTCGTAAAGAATGTTTAAATGGATTAAAGTTTATAAAAAGTTTGTTTGAAAAAAATATATACGATGTTCTTATTTTAGATGAAATAAATATTTCTATAAAAGATGGCTTTCTAAATGAAGATGAGGTTCTGGATATATTAAATAAAAAACCGGAAAAACTGGAATTAATTTTAACAGGACGCGGAGCAGCAGAAAAAATAATAAATAAAGCAGATCTGGTAAGTGAAATAAAAAAAATTAAACACCCTTTTGATAAAGGTGTACAGGCACGAAGAGGGATTGAATTTTAAATTAATGTATAGGAGATATTTTGAATAAATATTTCATTATTCTGGTTATATTTTTATTGAGTTTGAATCAAATTTTTGCAGAAGAAAAGAAAGATGAAATTTTATATCTGGATACTGTTGTTGTTAGAGCCAAACATGTGGAAGAGAATAATGATTTATCTGGATTTATTACTGTAATTACCAGAGAAGAAATTGAAAAAACTGCTTCAAGCCAGACAGATTTACCGGAAATATTATCGCAGAATGTTGGAGTTAAAATCAATCGTTTTGGCGGTCAGGGCTCATTTTGCACTATATCTATTCGCGGGTCAACGGGATCGCAGGTTAATGTATATCTGGATGGGGTTCCGCTAAATCTAGCATCAACCGGTTTTGTTGATATTAGCGGTATCCCGCTTAACAATATTGAACGAATTGAAATTTATAGAAGTGATAGCCCTGCTTTTTTCAGCTCGTCAGCGATTGGTGGAACTATAAATATTGTTACCAGGGATTTACAAAATAAAGCAAAAGATGAATTATCGTATTCCTATGGTTCTTTTGGAGCACAAAAAATCCATTTTCTTTTAAATAATAAATGGACAAAACTCTCTTCTTTGCTGTTATTTAATTTAACAACAAGTTCAGGTAATTTTAAATTTTATGACAATAACGGTACTCCATATAATTCAAAAGATGATGAAATGGTAAATAGAAAAAATAATAATTTAAATAGTTTCGATTTAATTACAAAATTAAATTATAAGCAGAATTCCAGACAGATAGAATTATCGAATTATTTTTATCAGAAAAATCAGGGAGTGCCGGGAATAGATAATTATCAGTCAGAAACTGCAAAATTTAATTCTCAGCGTAATGTTACTCAGGCTGCAATTATAAAAAATAGCGAATTTATAAATTTAAAATCTACTCTTTACTATCTTTATGCGCTTGATTCATTTGAGGATAAAAATGGTGATATTGGAATCGGAAGAACAGATAATAATAATAAAACTGATGTAATTGGCGGGAATATTTTGTCGGAATTTTTGTTCCCGAAAAATAAACAAATCTTATCGATATTGCTTGAAGGGAAAAAAGAATTTTTTTATCCTGAAGATAAAATTGCCAAAGAATTAACCAATGTAAACATTAAAAGAACAAACTATTCTTTTGTTTTACAGGATGAGATATTGGTAAATAAAAATATATCATTCCTCCCATTATATAGATATGAATTCATTGAAAACAATTTTAAAGGAGAATTGCCATTTATGTTTTTAAATAAAAAATTAAATGATGATAAAAAATATAATTTAAATAGCGGAAGACTGGGACTTGTATATTTATTGAATCAAAATATAAAATTGAAATCCAATATTAACAAAGCTTACAGAGTACCCAATTTCACTGAGCTTTTTGGTTTAACAAATACAATTAATGGGAATACAGAACTTATCCCTGAAGAAAATAATACAACGGATTTTGGACTTGAATTTAAACTCGAAGAGTTTGCTTTAATAAAAAAGTCATCATATGAATTAGCTTATTTTGTAAATAATGCAAAAAATCTGATTGTATTTGAACAAAACTCTCAGCGTACAACAATTGCAAAAAATGTTAATAGAGCTTTAAGCTATGGATACGAATTCAGTATTCATGCGGATTTCCAACTTTTTTCAACAGATTTAAATTATACTTATAATGATACTAAAGATAAGAGTAATATTCCCTATTATTATAATAAAAAACTGCCGGGAAGACCATTACATGAAATGACCGGATCATTGAATGTCCCAATTAAAAATACTTTATTATATTTAAATTCAAATGTGTTAGGTGAAAATTATCTTGATAGAGCAAATTTTTATAAAGTTGATAAAAGAGTAACTTATGATTTTGGTATTAAATATAAATTTAAAGAAAAAATAAAAGTCGGATTGGAGGTGAAGAATATTAGAAATAATCAGGTTTCTGATATAGCAGGGTTCCCATTGCCTGGGAGATCGTATAATGCGAATATAAATTATTTATTTTAAAGGAGGATTTTTTAATGAAATTTTATGTATGTTTATCACAATTATTTATATGCTTTTTTATTTTTATTTTATTAACTTTTTCTTTAGCTTGTGTTACAGATGAAAAGAATAATAATTTAAATACTAATGTCAATACCAATACTAACACTAACACCAACACCAATAACAATAATAATACCAATATGAAATTGTCTATTTTAAATCAATACTCTGTAGGTAATGCTTCAAATCCACAGGATATAGCTTTTTTAAATTCACAAAAAGCATATATTACACGATATAAGTCAACTTCAATTTTAATTGTTAATCCGCTAACTGGAGATAATATTGGAGAAATAGACTTTACAGATTATGCTGATAGTGATGGATATCCAGAAATGGCTAATGCTTTAGTAGTAAATAATAAATTATATGTCGCAGTACAGCGTTTAGATCAAAACACTTTTACTCCAACAGATAAAAGCTATTTGATAGTTATAAACACACAAACTGATGATATTGAAAAAGCAATTGAACTTACAGGAACAAATCCTTATGATATGGTTTATGAAGCAAATTCCGGGAAAATATATATCAGTGAAGTTGGTAATTTTTCAGTAGCTGATGGTGGAATTGAAGCAATTAATACAACTACTGATACAAAAGAAGGATTTGTTATAAACGAACAAACATTAGGCGGGGATGCAGGAAATATTGAAATATTATCGCAAAATAAAGGCTATGCAGTTATTACAGATAGCAATTATAACACTATTTTGATCAGTTTTGACCTTGCAAATGGGATTAAATTAAATGATGTTTTTGTCCCATCTGGAGGTGGATATGTGCTTTCAGATATTGCTTTAAGTAAAGATGGTAATAAACTTTTACTTTGTGACCGCACATCATCTTCACCTGGTATAAGAATATTTTCAACCATTGATGATAAAGAAATAACGGCAAATCCCATAAACACAGGATTGCCTCCAGGCAACATTCTTGTATATGATTTAAAAACAGTAATAGTATTAACTACTGATTATCAAACAGGAAGTGTTTCAAAAATTAATTTGGATGATTTAAGTATTTCAAATTCAATTTTTTCAATTCATAGCGATGCTATTGCACGTGAATATGGAGATAATATTTTTATAGTAAATCGTATGGGACAAGATAATGTTTTAGTTTTAGGCTGGGAATAATAGAAGAATGAAAGTCAATAGTCGTTATTAACCCAAATCCCGATTTGTTTTTGATTATCTCAAATCGTATGAATGAGAGTCTAAGGATTTTTTTGGAGAAAAATATTACAAATGGAATCATTCAGCATTATTTCAGCTTATTTTTTAGATCTGGTTATTGGTGATCCAAGATGGTTTCCGCATCCAGTTAAAGGGATGGGTAAATTAATTATTTTTTTAGATCAAAAACTAAGAACAGGACAACGAATTTTTTTAATGTATTTAAAAGGTATAATTTTAACCATTCTTGTTGTTGGAATTAGTGCTTTATGTGCATTTGTGTTATTAAATTACTTTGAAAAAATAAATTATATTTTGGAAATTACTGTATGGATTTTATTAAGTTATACAACTCTCGCTTGTGGAGATCTTTATCATCATGTTAAAGATATTAAAAATGAACTTAAAAATAAAAATATTGAAGGAGCGAGAGAAAAATTATCTTTAATTGTTGGTAGAGATACTAAAGATTTAACTAAAGAAAAAATTATTATTGCAACAATAGAAAGTATTGCAGAAAGCACAAATGATGGAATAATCGCACCTTTATTTTATCTTTTTTTAGGAGGTCCGGTTTTAGCAATTAGTTATAAAGCAATAAATACACTTGATTCAATGGTAGGGTATAAAAATGAGCAATATTTATATTTTGGATGGTTTTCAGCCAGAGTGGATGATGCGGCAAATTTTATTCCTGCAAGAATTACAGGAATTTTGATTGTAATTTCTTCTTTTTTTCTGGGGTACGATTTTAAAAAAGCATTTAAGATTATGGCAAGAGATGGACAGAAGCATCACTCTCCTAACAGCGGAATTTCTGAAGCAGCAATGGCTGGCGGATTAGGAATAAAATTAGGTGGTACTTCTAAATATGAAGGAATTTTTTTAGAAAAACCTTATATAGGAGATGATAAAAATATTATACAAATTCATCTAATAAATAAAGCGCTGAAAATAACTTTTGTATCATCATTAATTATGGTAATTGCAGGGGTTATATTAAAATGAATAATCTAATTTTTTCCCATGGTGGGAATATTCATTATATGGAAAAAAAATACAAAAGAAAATTTTTAGATTTTAGCGCAAATATCAATCCTCTGGGATTACCTATAAATTTAAAAAAACATTTATTTGAAAATTATAACAATATTCTTCATTACCCTGATATTTTCATGAAAAGCTTAATAAATAAAATTGCTGATTATTGGGATATAAGCAGGAATTCAGTTTTGCTCGGAAACGGTTCAATAGAACTTATATATCAACTTATGTATAATTTTCAGCATGGGAAAGTAATTATTCCATATCCTTCTTTTTCTGAATATGAACGCGCTGCTCGCTCGGTTAATGCTGAAATTGAATTTTTAAAATTATCTGAAGGAAATAATTACCAATTTATTGGATCAACGTCAGATAATGCTGATGCTATTTTTTTATGTAATCCTAATAATCCAACAGGGAATCTTGTTTTTAACAGTAAAGATATAATTAAAAATAAATCTCTAAAATTGATTATTGTGGATGAAGCTTTTATGGATTTTTTACCTGATGAAAGAAGTCATACGCTGATTTCTGAAACACAGAAAAACAAAAAAATAGTAGTTCTAAGAAGTTTTACTAAATTTTTTGCTTTACCGGGACTCCGAATCGGATATTTGATTGGGCATCAAGATGTAATCAATAAACTCAAACAAAAACAAATTCCATGGAATATAAATTCATTTGCACAACAAGCAGCGGAACAGGTTTTAACTAATGAGGATTATATAATAAAAACTAAAAAATATGTTGAAAAAGAAAGATTATTTTTATTTAATGAATTAAATAAATTTGATAATTTAAAACCTTTTCCTTCTGTAACAAACTTTTTGCTGGTAAAGATAAATAATAAAAAGCTTACATCTGCACTATTATGTAAAAAAATGATCGAGAATGGAATTTTACTGAGAGATTGTTCAAATTTCAAAGGATTGAATAACAGGTTTATTCGTATTGCAGTTAGGACACATAAAGAAAATTTGCAAATAATTAAAATTTTTAAAAAGATAATAGAAAAAATAAATACGGAGGAGTAAAAATGGCAACACAGTTAGAATTAGCACGAAAAGGTGAAATAACTTCACAAATGAGAAGTGTAGCAGAAAAAGAAAATTTTGAGTTGAATCTTTTGGTTAATAATATAAAAGCAGGGAAGGTTGCTATTCCAAACAATAGTCGACGGAAGTCTAATTCAGTTGGGATTGGTAAAGGTCTAAAAACTAAAATTAATGCAAGTATTGGAACATCTTCTGATATTATTGATTTAGATATGGAAGTTAAGAAAGCAATTATGGCAGAGCAAAGCGGAGCTGATACTCTAATGGAACTATCTACGGCCGGCGATCTTGATTTAATACGTAGAGAAGTTTTAAGCGCTGTGAAACTCCCGGTTGGCACTGTGCCATTGTATCAGGCATTCTTCGAGGCAATTTCAATTTATGGCGGTGCGGAAAAGATGCCTGAAGATTTAATTTTTGATGTAATTGAAAAACAGTGTAATGATGGTATAAGTTTTATGGCAATTCATTGCGGGATAAATCGAATCACTTTAGAACGTTTAAGAAAACAGGGATACAGGCATGGTGGATTGGTTAGCCGCGGCGGAGCTTTCCTCACAGCATGGATGGAATATAATAATAAGGAAAATCCGCTATATGAAAAATTTGATCGTGTAATTGATATATTGAAAAAGTATGATACGGTTTTAAGCCTCGGAAATGGAATGAGAGCAGGTGCTGTCCATGATTCAACTGACAGGGCACAAATACAGGAATTAATTATAAATTGCGAACTTGCTGATTATGCGCATAAAAAAGGTGTGCAGGTTATAGTTGAAGGACCTGGACATATCCCAATCGATGAAATCGAAGCAAATGTTCTTCTACAAAAAAAGCTAAGCAATGAAAAGCCGTTTTATATGCTTGGCCCAATTCCAACCGATGTATTCCCGGGATATGATCATATTACATCTGCAATTGGCGCTTCTTTATCAACAGCATATGGCGCAGATTTTATATGTTATGTTACTCCTCCCGAACATCTTGCATTACCTTTGCCTGAAGATGTTAAAGAAGGTGTTATAACAGCAAAAATAGCTTCATATATTGGAGATATGATTAAGTATAAGAATCGTGGTAGAGATTTGGCTATGGGACATGCAAGAAGAGATTTGAATTGGGAAAAACAAATGGAAATATGTTTAACTCCTGAGACAGCAAAGCAAATCAGATGTTCTCGCATCCCGACAGATAAAGATACTTGCACAATGTGCGGGAAGTTTTGTTCTTTAAAAGAGGTTAACAAATATTTTGCAGATGAACTTGAAGCTGGAACAAAAAAATAGGTACTATAAATATGGATAAAAAAGTTATTCAAATTTGCGGGACAGGTTCTGGAGTTGGGAAAAGCATTATTACTGCGGGATTATGCAGGATATTTCTTCAGGATGGATATAGCGTAAGTCCTTTTAAAGCGCAGAATATGGCATTAAATTCCTATGTAACAAAAGAACCTGGAGAAATGGGACGCTCTCAGGCTGTTCAGGCGCAGGCTTGCAGAATAGAACCTGAGGTAAATATGAATCCTATACTTATTAAGCCATCTAGTGATATTGGATCACAGATAATTGTTAGGGGAAAAAGTATTGGGAATATGAAGGCGACTGAATATAATACATATAAAATTAAACAGCTGGATTTAGTTTTGGAGTCATTCCAAATATTAAGGAAAAAATATGATGTTGTGTTATTGAAGGAGCTGGAAGTCCAGTTGAAATAAATCTTAAAGCCAATGATATTGTTAATTTGCGGATTGCAAAGGAAGTTTCCGCACCGGTTATTTTAGTTGGAGATATTGATAAAGGCGGCATGTTCGCATGGATTGTCGGGACTCTGGAACTTCTTACTTTTGATGAACGAAAAATGATTAAAGGAATAATAATAAACAAATTCCGTGGAGATAAATCTCTTCTTGCTCCTGGAATAGATTTTTTAGAAAAAAAAACCGGGATAAGAGTTTTAGGAGTAATTCCTTATTATAAGGATATCCAAATTCCGGAGGAAGATTCTGTTTATTTGGATAACAGAAAGCATAAAATCAAAAATGAAAATCAGAATAAGTGTATAAATGTTGTGGTGATTAAGCTTCCGCATATTTCAGAATCCAATTGTTCAGAAATAACAGGGCTTGAGATTCTGCCTATTGAAACTTTATTTGAAGAAGAAAAAATATTATCACAAATAAAGGTTAAGGAAATCAGTACATCTCTTGAAGTAACGGGATATGAGATTCATCATGGCAGAACAATGATAGAAAAAGGATTAAAACCTTTTTTTGAAATTATTGAGCGAAGTGGAATAGATTCGGAAAATTTTGAAGGTGTTGTAACTGACAATAATAAAATTTTCGGGACATATATCCATGGAGTGTTCGATCAGGATAAATTCAGAAGAAATTTTTTAAATAGAATAAGAGAAAAAAAAAATTTAGCACCAATAAATGAACCAACTTATTTTAATCTTGATAATGAGTTTGATAAATTGGCAGAACATTTGAGAAAAAATATAAATATGAATTATTTATATAAAATTTTAGATAAGGAAATATAATTATGAGTGGCAGAATTATTATTGCCGGAACAAATAGTGGAGTTGGCAAAACAACTATCTCTATTGGAATAATGCTGGCATTAAAAAAAAGAGGAATACAAGTTCAACCGTTTAAAATCGGACCTGACTATATTGATCCGACTTATCATACTCAAGCAACAGGTAAAGCCTCTTATAATCTTGATAGTTATCTTTTATCTTATGATGCTGTTCGTGAAATATTTGCTACACACTCAAAAGTATCTGATATCTCGGTTATTGAAGGAGTTATGGGTCTTTACGATGGATTAAAAAATACATCAATTGGATCAACTGCAGAAATTGCAAAGGTACTTGATACTCCAGTAATCTTAATTGTAAATGCTCGTTCTTTGTCAAGAAGCGCTGGAGCGATTGCTCTGGGATATAAAAATTTTGATAAAAATGTAAAAATTAAAGGAATAATATTAAATAATATTGGGCGTGAAAACCATTTTTTTATTATTAAAGATGTTATTCAAAAAAGAACAAAAATTCCTGTTTTAGGATATTTACCAAAAAATAAAAATTTATCTTTACCGGAAAGACATCTTGGGCTTGTACCGGCTTGTGAAGAAAAAGTTAAAAATATTTTGTTTAATGAATTGGGAAAGCTAATTGAAAAAAATATTGATATAGACGAACTTATTAAAATATCAAAAGAAGTTCCAGAAATTTCAGTTAATAAAAATATTTTTATAATCAAAAAAAAATTAAAAAAAGTAAAAATTGCTGTTGCATATGATAAAGCATTTAATTTTTATTATCAGGATAATTTGAATATTTTAAAAAATCTTGGGGCTGAGATTGTTATGTTTAGTCCGCTAAAAGATAAAAATCTGCCTCTAGACATTAGTAGAATTTATATCGGCGGAGGTTTCCCTGAAATTTTTGCAGAGTTACTTGCTAAAAATCATAAAATAAAAGAATCTATTTTAGAAAAGCATAATCTGGGAATACCTATATATGCTGAATGCGGCGGTTTGATGTATCTTATGGAAAAAATAAAAGATTTTGAAAAAAAAGAATTTCAGATGGTCGGAATTTTCAAAGGTTCAGCAAATATGGCAGAAAAAATGAAAATTATGGGTTATGTTGATATTGAAGTTATTAAAGACAATATTTTAAGTAAAAAGGGGGACTGTGTATGCGCACATGTATTTCATTGGTCTTATCTTGAAAATCTGGAAAATAATATTTTATATGCATATAAAATAAAAAAATCTGGTAAAATTTTTCATGATGGGCTTATCAGCAAAAACACTTTGGCAAGTTATTCTCATCTGCATTTTGCTTCAAATATTGAATTTGCAAAAAATTTTATTGATGTTATTAATGAGCAAAGGAGCACAAATGATACAAAGAGCAAATAAGGATTGTAAATATTATCCATGTCATGAAAAATTAGAAGACTGCACTTTCTGCTATTGTCCATATTATCCGTGTTTAGATGAAAGCTTAGGAGAAAATTTTCATTCTGAAAAAACAGGTAAAAATATCTGGTCATGTAAAAATTGCAGTTGGATACATTCAAGCAAGGTTGTTGATGATATATTTAACTCAATACGAGAGAATAAAAGACATCCAAAACTAAATTTAAAAAAATTTCATAATGAAGAAATAGGGATAATACTCCTTGCGCACGGAAGTCAACTAAAAAAAGCTAATAATTTTTTATTAAATCTTATTGATGAATTAAAAAAAGATTGGAAAATAGTAGAACCATCATACATGCAGTTTCATCATCCTGATATATCTACAAGCGTAAAAAGAATTATAGGTGCGGGATGTAAAAAAATAATAATTATGCCTTATTTTTTATTTGTAGGAAATCATGTGACAATTGACATCCCTGAAGCAATTAAAAAAGAAGAAAAAAAATACTCTGATGTAAAATTTACTTTTACAAAAACATTGGGAGAGGATTCAAGAATTGCTGGAATTGTGAGAGACAAAATAAAGGAGATACTGACTGAATGTTCATAAATTTTAATCCTATAGAAATTGAAAAAGAGAGTTTTAGAATAATAGATAAAAAACTTGATGAGCTAAATGTCTCAAGTGAAAATAGAGATATTATAAGAAGAGTCATTCATGCGACAACTGACTTTAATTATGTGACTGACCTTGTTTTTCATCCGAATGCAATAAATGCTGGCATTAAAGCAATTAAAGAAGGGAAAAATATAATTACTGATGTTGCTATGGTTAAAGCAGGAATAAATAAAGGAATTGTATCGGATTTTGGTGGTGAAGTAATCTGTCTTATAAATGATCAGGATGTTATGGATGAAGCTAAAAAACAAAATCTAACACGCGCAATAATTTCCATGCGAAAAGCTTCACAAGTTATGACAGATGGAATTGTTGCGATAGGCAACGCTCCAACAGCGCTTTTTGAACTTTGTAATTTGATTGAACAATCAAAAGCAGCTCCTGCGCTGATTGTTGGTATTCCGGTTGGTTTTGTTGGATCGCTTGAATCAAAAAACAGATTAAGGGAAATGAATATTCCTTATATTATTAATCAAACAATAAAAGGTGGAAGCAGTGTTGCCGCATCGATAGTTAATGCTCTTTTAAAAATTGCGGAAGGAGAAAAATAAGTGCGCCAAATTAATAAAATAGTATCGATTTATATATTTTTAGTTTGTTTTTTATCTGCTTGTAATATTTATGCAATGCATATTTCAGAAGGAATTTTACCTTTTGAATGGGCAGGATTGTGGTTATTAGCAGCTATTCCTTTTATTATAATTGGAATTTTTAAAATAAATAGAAAATCAATAAATACTCCTTTCTTTAAACCTTTTTTGGGAATGATGGGAGCAGTAGTTTTTATTATTTCCTGTATGCCTGTCCCTATCCCAATAACCGGGACATGTTCACATCCCTGTGGAACAGGGATATCAGCCATAATGCTGGGGCCTATTTTGAGTATTTTAATTTCTGCTATTGCTCTTCTTTTTCAAGCGCTTTTTCTTGCGCATGGCGGACTTTCAACATTAGGAGCAAATATTATATCTATGGGAGTAGTCGGGTCTTTTAGCGGATATTTTACATTTAAATTACTTAGAAAATTTAATGTGCCGTTGTTTATTTCTGGATTTTTTGCTGGACTTTTTGCTGATTGGCTTACATATATCACAACCTCATTTGAATTAGCTTCTGCATTACATGGAAGTAAACCAATGCTCCCTTTATTTATAAGCATTATAGCGGCATTTGTTCCCACTCAACTACCGCTCGGAATACTTGAAGGAATTATAACAGGTGGAATGATTATGTTTGTCTATAATAAAAGACCTGATATATTAATTTCAATGGGTGTTATAAAAGAATCGGAAAAAGATTTTTTTAAAAAAACCGTTAAAATTTTTTTTGTTTTATTTATATGTTTATCTTTTTTTATTTCCTCCAAAAATATTTACGCAAAAAATACCTGGAGCGGAGTTGATGAAACTGTAGTAGAAAAAGTTGCAGAGGAACATGGGAGAACTGCTTGCCCATTAATTATCAATACTGATCAGGGAGATTTACTTTTATTTGTTTTTCTTCTTGCAGGAACTATTGGAGGATTTATTTTGGGATATAATTTTCATAAAATTTTTATAAAAAAGGAAGAACATAAAGATGTTAAATGAATCTTTCAATGATTATTTTGCTCAAAAGGATAATTTTTTACACAGAATTGACGCACGAATAAAAATATTATATGTTTTTGGAGCAATGATAATTAATTTATTTTCACACACTGCCTATATATCAATGTTCATAATATTAATATCATTTGTTTCACTACTTAGTGTAAAAATTCCAATTAAAACAATTGTTCTTAGAATGTCTGCTCCCTTATTTATTGCGCTCGGGATGCTTGTTCTTCAGATATTTTTTAATGGGAATATACCATTGTTTGATTATACTTTTTCAGGATTTCATTTTACTGCTTACAAGGAAGGACTGACGCACGGAATACTAATTTCAAGCAGAATAATTGCAGGAGTATCATTAATTCTATTCCTGAGTATGACAACACCTGCTAATACTCTTTTTGCGGCATCATGCTGGTTTAAAATTCCAAAAGTTTTCATTGAAATTGTCATGATTACTTATCGTTATATTTTTGTTCTTATTGAAGATGCAATTACAATAAAAGATGCACAAAAAATAAGATTGGGATATACGAATTACGGAAGAAGTATTCGATCTCTTGGAGAACTTGCAGGAGCAGTATTTATAAGAGGTTTTGATCAATGCACCAGAGTTTTTGAATCAATGAATATACGCGGATATACCGGTACATTAAAAATAGATTATGAAAATAAAATTGATATTAGCGATATAGTATCAGGTTTTATTTTTTTTTTAATTTTATCCATACTTATTATAATAAATTTTTACTGGGTATAAAATGGGTATAAAAAAATGTCAATGATAAAAGCAGAAAATATATATTTTAATTATCCTGACGGGACAAAAGCTCTGGAGAACCTGAATTTTAAAATAGAAAAAGGCGAATTTATAGGAATTCTTGGCGCAAACGGATCTGGGAAAACAACCTTACTTAAAATATTAAACAGACTTCTTAAACCAACAGAAGGAAAAGTGTATTATGAAAATATAAATATATTTGATATGAACAACTATTTCACAAAAGTAAATACTGTTTTTCAAAATCCTGATGATCAGCTATTTTCTTCAACAGTTGCTGAGGATATTGCTTTTGGTCCGAATAATATGGGATTAAAAAAAGAAGAAGTAACAAGAAGAATAGATGAAGCTTTGGATTTAGTTGAAATGACAGAATTTAAAAATAAATTCATTCATAACTTAAGTTTTGGACAGAAAAAAAGAGTTTGTATTGCTGGTGTTCTTGTAATGAAGCCTGAAATAATTTTACTCGATGAACCAACTGCTGCACTAGATCCTATTGGAGTAAGCTTGATAATGCATCTTTTAAAAAAACTTAATAAAGAAAGAATTACAATGATTATGGCAACACATTTTGTTGATTTAATTCCTATCTTCATTGATCGCGCTATAGTTTTAAAAAAAGGGGAAATTATTATCGAAGGCAGCCCCAAAAAAATTTTTGCTGACCCGAATTTAATACGGTCAGCAAATTTAAGACTTCCGCATGTTGGACATTTGTTTGAGATATTAAAGAAAAAAGATAATATGGATCTTGATAATCTACCTTTGACAATAGGTGATGCAAGACGAGAGATAAATAAACTTAGCAGTTAAGTTTTTAAGAGGTAAAAATGGCAAAACCGAAAAACAAATTAAAAATGGGGTACACAACTGGCACCTGTGCGCAGGCGGCTACTAAGGGTTCAGCATTGATGCTTGCTAAAGGTAAAATAATTAGTACAGTTGAAGTTCTTACTCCTTCAAAAAATAAATTTAATATAAAACTTATTGATCAGAAAATCGGGAAAAGTTTTGCTAAATGCGGTGTGATTAAGGATTCGGGTGATGATCCTGATGTTACCAATGGAATTAAAGTATATTCTAAAGTAAAAAAGACTGATGTTTATGGTATTAAAATAACAGGCGGTACAGGAGTTGGAAAAGTAACTAAACAGGGATTAGCTGTTCCGTTTGGAGAATATGCAATTAATCCAATTCCAAAAATTATGATAAAAAAAGAGATTGAACAAGCGCTGAATGATTGTAAAGGAATTGAAGTTACTATAAGCGTACCTCAAGGTAAAAAAATTGCCAAACACACTTTTAATTCAAATTTGGGTATATTGGGCGGGATATCAATTATAGGTACATCAGGTATTGTTTTACCTAGATCTGTTGAGGCTTATAAAGCTTCTCTTACACTACAGCTTGATGTAATAAAAGCATCTGGAGAAAAAAAAGTAGTATTAATATTAGGTTATGTTGGTGAAAAATATTGTAATGAAGTATTGAAAATTAAAAGTGATTCATTTATTAAAATTGGTGATCATGTTGGTTTTATGATAAAAGAATGCTCAAATAAAAACATGAAAAATATTCATTTGATAGGACATTTAGGTAAATTAATAAAAGTTGCTAACGGACAATTTAATACAAATATAAAACATGGAGATAATAGAATTGAGTCTATTGCTGAATATGCAAAAAAAGAAGGTGCAAAAGATAAAATTATAAATGAAATACTTGATCAAAAAACAGCAGAAGCAGCAATAGAAATAATAAAAAATAATAATCTTATGAATGTTTTTAAAAATATCACTATGGATGTTTCAAAAAAATTAAAAGATTATGTTAATAATAAAATTAATTTAATCTGTACAATTCTTTCCTTAAATGGAGAAGAGCTGGCAGTTTACATTGATAAGAGAACTCACAATGAATAAAGTAATGATAATTGGAACAGGTCCCTGGAATAAAGAATATTTAATCCCGTTTGCAAAAAAAGAAATTGAAAAATCAGATTGTCTCATTGGATCAAAAAGGCTTTTAAATGAATTTAAAGAATATAAAAAAGATAAAATTATTTTAAAAACTAATTATGATGAAATAATTTCATATATTAAAAAAAATAAGAATGAAAAAAAAATTGCTGTTTTAGTATCAGGGGACCCATGTCTTTTTAGTTTTAGCAATATGCTTATGAAAGCTTTGAATAAAAATGAATATATAATTATATCCGGAATAAGTTCTTTGCAGATTGCTTTTGCCAGAATTGGTGAAACCTGGCATAATGTAAAAATTATCAGCCTCCATGGGAATGATATCAATGACAGTATATTAAAAGAAATTAATCAAAATGAAAAAATTTTTATTTTTACAGATAAAAAACATTCACCGGATAAGATTGCTAGAAATATGATTAAATTTGGAATAAAGAATAGAAAAATATTTGTGTTTGAGAATTTAACTTATAAAAATGAAAAAATAATTAATACGGATATACCTAAACTTGCAAAGATGAGAGGGTTTGATTTATGCGTAATGATAATAATGAAGAAATCTGCGATAGAGACCGCAGGGTATCTTCTCTGATAGGAAGATTATTATTTAAGTTGTGTCAATTCATCCCTGCCTCAAAAGGCAGGGTATTCTTGACACCTCCAGATAAAAAAATAGTTGAAAATGGAAAATTTTATGGCATTGGCATAGGACCTGGAGATCCGAAACTATTGACAATAAAGGCTAAAGAAATTTTAGAAAATGTTAGCGCAATATTTGTGCCTAAAGCAGATAAAGATGCAAATTCCTACGCAAGATCAATTATTGAAGAATCTGGAATTAATAAAAATAAAATTGTTGAACTAACATTTCCCATGACTAAAAATATGGGTACTTTAAAATCACACTGGAAAGAAGCTATTAGAACAATTGAAAAAGAAATAAAAGAAGGCCGAGATTCCGCATTCATAACCATCGGGGATCCAATGCTTTACAGTACTTATATATATATTCTTGAAATAATAAAAAAGGATTTTCCATTAATTAAAACAGAAACGATCCCCGGAATAAGCGCTTTTAGCGCAGCAGCTTCAAGAGTGGAGATCCCCTTGGTTATACAGGATGAAACATTGGCAATTATACCTGTCAGAGAGGATTTAAAAGGGATAAGAGAAGCGCTTAAAAATTTCAACACTGTGGTTTTAATGAAAATAGGTGCAAAAATTGATCTGGTTATAGAGCTATTAAAAGAATTAAATCTTATTGATAACTCTATTCTTATAAGTCATGTTGGACAAAATAATGAAAAAATAATTTACGATTTAAAAACTATTAAAGATAAAAAATTAGGTTATTTATCAGTTATAATTGTAAAAACTAGAGAAAGGTAAAATTTAAAATGGAACTATTTTTTATAGGAGCAGGGCCTGGTGATCCTGAGCTTTTAACAATAAAAGGTAAGAATATAATTGAAAAAGCAGATATTATAATTTATGCTGGATCTCTCGTAAATAAAGCTATTTTAAAATTTTCAAAATCCGAATCAATTCATTTTGATTCAGCAAAAATGGATTTTGAAGAAATACTTGAAATAATTAAAAAAAATATAAATACAAAAAAAATAATAGCTAGAATTCATAGCGGTGACCCATGTATCTATGGCGCTACGCAAGAGCAGATGGACTGGTGTGACAAAAATAATATTAATTATACTGTTATTCCTGGAGTAAGTTCTTTTCAAGCATCCGCCGCATCTTTAAAGCAGGAATTCACTTTACCGGATGTTACGCAGACAATTATTTTAACCAGAATTTCCGGTAAAACCGATGTTCCTGACAAAGAGGATCTGGCAAAGTTATCAAAAATAAGAGCTACTATGTCTATTTTTTTAAGTATTTTAGAAATTGATAGAGTCATGAAAAAACTTAAAGAAGGATATAAAAGTGATACTCCTGTAGCTGTTGTTGAAAGGGTCACTTATGAAAATGAAAGAAAAATATTCGGGACATTGGATGATATTGCAGAAAAAGTTAAAAAAGCCGGAATAAAAAAACAAGCTTTAATTATTGTTGGTGAAGTATTAAATAAAAAATATAAAAAATCAAAACTGTATGATAAAACATTTTCTCATGGATATCGGGATAAGAAAGAATAAAAATGATTGCAATAATAGTCATTAACAATATTGGGAAAAAAATTGCTGAAAAAATTAAAAAAGATATAAACGAGGATTGTGATATTTTTTATCCTTCAAAAGGTAAATTAAAATATACTGTAAAAAGAATTTTTAATAATAAGGACTATAATAATATAATTTTTATAATGGCGCTTGGCATAGTTGTTCGAGCAATTTCTCCTCACTTAAAAAATAAATGTACGGATCCTGCTGTTGTAACAGTGGATTCATCAAGCCATTATGCTATAAGTACAGCATCCGGACATGAAGGAGGAGCAAATAAACTGTCTTATAAAGTAGCAAATATAATAAATGCTGAACCTGTTGTAACAACTCAAACAGAATCAATAAAGAAAAAAATAATTGGAGTTGGATGCAGGAAAAATATTAAAAAAGAAGAAATTATTGAAGCTATAAAACAGACTTTAAAAAAAAATAAATTATCATTAAATAATATTAAATTAATAGCAACTATTGATATTAAAAAAAATGAAACTGATTTAATTGAAGCCTGTGATACACTTGAAATACCTTTAAAAATAATATCAAGCAACGCAGTAAAAACATTTAAAGGTGATTATACAAGATCATCATTTGTAAAAAATAAAGTTGGAGTTGAGGGGGTGTGTGAGCCTTGTGCGCTTTTAGCAGGAAAAAATACAAAACTGATAGTTCAAAAAAACAAAATAAACAAAGTAACGATAGCGATAGCAGAGGAAGCCTAAAAGTTATTGGTATTGGGCCTGGAGATATCGGTAATTTAAGTAATAAAGCAAAAGAAGCTATAGAAGAGAGCGAAATAATTGTTGGGTATAAAACTTATATTAAATTGATTGAGAATCTTATATTAGATAAAAAAATTATTTCCTATGGAATGACTCAGGAAGTTAAAAGAGCTCAAGATGCCATCAAATTATCAAAACAAGGCAAAAAAGTATGTGTTATCTCAAGTGGTGATTCAGGTATATATGGAATGGCTGGTCTCGTTTTAGAGCTTTTGGATGAATTTGATTTTAAAAAAATTGAATTTGCTGTTATTCCAGGGATATCTGCATCTATCGCCTGCGCAAGCATTTTAGGCGCACCGTTAATGCATGATTTTGTAACTATTTCTTTAAGCGACTTATTAACTGATTTTAAGCTGATTGAAAAAAGATTAGTTTATGCATGCAAGGGAGATTTTGTTATTGTACTTTACAATCCAAAAAGTAAAACAAGAATTAAACCTTTTGAAAAAGCATGTAAAATTTTTCTCAAAAATAAATCTCCTGATACTCCTGTTGGAATTGTAAAAAATGCATCAAGAGATAATGAGGAAATATTTATTACTACATTAAAAGAAATATCTAAATTAAATATTATTGATATGCGAACAACAATAATAATTGGAAATTCAAAAACTTATATAAAAGGAAAATATATTATAACTCCAAGAGGTTACAATCTATTTTAAGGAGAATTTTTAAATGAAATATGGAAAAGTATTTTTAATTGGAGCGGGTCCTGGAAATCCTGAACTTATAACTCTTAAAGGTCTAAATCTTATAAAAAAAGCAGATGTTATTCTTTATGATTTTTTAATTGATAAAAAACTGCTTACCTATGCCAGCAAAAAAGCTGAGTTAATTTGTGTTGGTAAATCAAGAGGGCATCATTTATTAAAACAAGAAGAAATAAATAAACTGCTTGTTGAAAAAGCAAAAAACAATAAAATTGTTGTAAGATTAAAAAATGGCGACCCTTTTATTTTTGGAAGAGGCTCAGAAGAAGTTAAGGAACTTATTTTAAATAATATTTTATATGAAGTTATTCCGGGAGTCAGCTCCTCAATCGCTGTTGCTACATACTGTGGAATTCCTTTGACACACAGGGATTATGCATCCTCATTTGCTGTAATTACTGGACATAGGAAAAAAAATAATGATGAAGTTAAATTTGTAAATGCTGATACACTGGTATATTTAATGTGCGTTACAAATTTAAAAAAAATAATTAATAAATTACTTGATGAAGGGAAAATAGATACAACTCCCTGCGCATTGATTGAAAGAGGAACATTTAAAAATCAAAAAGTTGTTATTGGGAATTTAAAAAATATTTTATCTAAATCTAAAAATAAGAAAATTAAATCTCCAGCGATATTTATAGTTGGAGAGACTGTTAATTTTTTTAATAAATATACTCTATGAACCAATGCTCCTTCTGCTTATCTTAGCATTCAAATACAAATAAAATAAAATATTCTGTGTTCTGTGGTTAATTTCTTCCTTGGGAAACTTCTGTGGGTTTCGTTTTTTAATTGACAAAAAAATTAAATTTAGTTATTGTATAAATGAAGAACCCCGTAGCAAACTGCGGGGTATCTTCTGTCTCTGATAGGAATTATTTATCTGGAAGTTACAAAAAATAATCTTCCTATCAGAGAAGAACCCTGCAGTCTTTTCCGCAGGGTACTTCATTATTTATATTGTGCCAATTCATTGGCACTTTCAGATAAAATTTACCAAGCCTTGGGGTAAAATATGCCTTTTAAGAGGAAAGATCTATTAAGTTTAGAAGAACTTACATCTGAAGAAATAAATAATATTCTTCAATTAGCAGAGTCATTTAAGGAAGTTCTTTCACGTCCCATAAAAAAAGTTCCAACCTTACGCGGTAAGACGATTGTAAATCTTTTTTTTGAACCGAGTACCCGCACACGCACTTCATTTGAACTTGCCGGAAAACGTTTAAGCGCAGATGTTATAAATATTTCCACATCAACAAGCAGTGTTGTTAAAGGTGAAACACTTAAAGATACCGGTAAAACAATTGAAGCAATGAATGCAGATATAATCGTTATCCGTCACAGCCTGTCCGGTGCTCCTTATCGATTAGCGCATACTGTAAAATCTGCGATTATCAATGCTGGCGATGGTGCGCATGAACATCCAACTCAGGGCTTACTGGATTTATTTACTATAAAAGAAAATAAAGGACGTATAAAAGGATTGCACGTATGTATTGTCGGCGATATTCGTCATAGCCGGGTTGCCCGATCAAATATTTGGGGTCTAACCAAATTAGGAGCAAAAGTAACACTGGTTGCACCACCCACATTATTGCCGCCAGGCATAGAACATTTAAGTAAAAATATTAATATTTTGTATAATCTGGAAGACTGTATTTCAGATATTGATGTACTATATATATTGCGGATACAGTTGGAAAGACAAAAGGGTTTTTTTATACCTTCAATCCGGGAATATGCAAAAATGTTTGGAATAAATCAGGATAAAATAAAACGCGCGCGAAATGATCTTTTAGTAATGCATCCCGGTCCTATAAACAGAGAAGTTGAGATTAGCTCAAGCGTAGCAGATGGTAAATATTCTCTTATTTTAGATCAGGTTTCAAATGGTATTGCAGTACGTATGGCAGTTTTGTATTTACTTGCAGGAGGAAGTGATTATGGAGATTTTAGTTAAAGGTGGATTGGTAGTTGACCCTGCTGATAACTTAAATGCATCTTTAAATATTTTAATAGAAGATAATAAAATCAGAGATATTGGTGCAAATATTCAATCATCAACAGCCAAAGTAATAGATGCTTCAGGAAAAATTGTCGTTCCCGGGCTAATTGATATGCATGTACATTTGCGTGAACCCGGTTATGAACATAAAGAAACAATATATACGGGTACATGCGCTGCAGCATGCGGAGGATTTACGACTGTAGCTTGTATGCCAAATACAAATCCTGTTGTTGATAATCAGGGAATAGTGGAATTTATTATCTCAAAAGCAAAAAAAGAAGGATTTACCAATGTTTTTCCAATAGGATGTATTACAATAGGACAAAAAGGTGAAGAATTAACTGAGATCGGTGATCTGGTAAATTCCGGTGCGGTTGCTATATCTGATGATGGCAAACCTGTTATGAATGCTCTTATTATGAAAGCAGCATTGGAATATTCCAAAATGTTTGATATCCCTGTAATTTCTCATGCAGAAGATGAAAATCTTTCTAAAGGCGGTTGTATGAATGAAGGATTCGTTTCAACTAAATTAGGGATTAAAGGTATTCCAAGAATTGCAGAAGAAGTGATGGTAGCAAGAGATATTTATATTGCTGAATATACAGGCGGTAAACTGCACATTGCTCATATCAGTACAAAAAATAGTGTAGATATTATTCGGCAGGCAAAAAAAAGAGGTATAAGAGTTACTGCTGAAGTAACCCCGCATAATTTTACTCTTACAGATGATTATTTAAGAGAGTATGATACTAACTTTAAAATGAACCCACCCTTACGCGAACAGGCTGATATTGAAGCTATCAAGGAAGGATTGGCTGATGGAACTATAGATGTTATTGCTTCAGATCATGCACCTCACAATATAGTTGATAAAGATATTGAGTTTGAACTTGCGAGTTTTGGAATTATTGGACTCGAAACATCTTTATCTTTGTCACTGCAGCTTTATCACCAGAAGATTCTTTCTCTCCCTGAACTAATTAAAAAGATGAGTTTTAATCCTGCAAAAGTTTTAAATATTGATAAAGGAACTCTTGCCCCTGGAAAAGATGCAGATATCACAATTATCGATGTTAATAAGGAATTTACCGTAGACATAAATTCTTTCTTATCTAAAAGCCGCAATACTCCATTCAATGGCTGGAAACTTAGAGGTAAAGCATGGATGACTATTTTAGGCGGAAAAATTGTTTTTGAAGATGAGAGTGATTAATTTGAAAACCTTTTTTAATTTATTGTTTGTTTTATTCTATTTAGTTTTTGCATCATTAGTATTTGCTAAAAATGAAAATGCGAATAATAATAATGATGTTCAAAGTACTAAAAAGTCTATCTCTCCGATTATTGGTTATAATCCAACAGATAAGCTTATTGTAGGCGGAGCATATTTCATAAATTCATCTAATCCAGATATCCCCGGTTATTTTATGGGTACGCAATTTATGTTTAATTCAAAGTATGATTATGCTTTAGGTTTAAATTATAGGAAATGGACAACATCCCCATATATATATGACTTTTCAACAAGTTTATCAAATTTTAGAAAAGAATATTACGGTGAAGGGAATAATACAAAAACAGAAGATGTTACAGAAATTAAATCTCTTTCTTCATCATCAATATTCGGAGTCGATTATAAATGGAACAAATTACTTGCTTATGGAACATTCCTTGATTTGCGCATCCAAAAAGAAAGCGCATTAGGTTCAAAAATCACCAAAGAAATTACTGAAAATAAAACAGATCTGGCGCTTGGGTTATCAACAAAATATGATTTACGCGATAATTCTTTTAGCACAGAAAATGGATATTTTGCAAAAATGGATTTTAGATTTATTCCTGAGCAATTTATGTCACCTAAAGAAGTCAAAGATTTTATGCAAGCAGAAATAGATTTGAGATATTTTAATAAATTTTTTTCTAAAAATATTATTGCTTTAAAAGCATCAGGCGGGTATTCTTTCGGTGACCCGAGTTATTTATTTAGATACAGCTTAGGCGGAGGAAACCAATTAAGAGGATATTATAGCAATCGCTTCAGAGGTAAGAAATACTATTTAACTCAAGCTGAATATCGTTTCCCTTTAATGAAAAATATAAATTTCGTTTTATTTACTGATGCCGGAGATATTGCGGATAAAGATTTTGGTTCCATAAAAACAACATATGGTTATGGATTTCGATTTGGTCTCCCGCCGGATCATTTAATGAAACTTAGATTTGATTTAGCATTTGCAAAAGACCAGGCATCTTTATATGTTATTTTTGGTGAGGTATTTTAATTTATGTTTTATGCCATTCGCATTATAAATCACAAATTTTTTTATCACTAATATTTGGGGATAGAAAATATATACCACTGAATTTTCTCTTATTTACTTATCTTACTTAGCTTAGATGATAATACTGACTTTACTAACTATTTTGTTAGTATCTGTTAACGTAAACCAATTTTCATTAGCACGTAGGAAATGAGGGAAGGAGTAAATTTATTAATTTAATACTTTTCTTTTTTAATAAGTTAATAAACTTACTCCCAATTCCACTCAAGTCCTTCCTTTAATTTTTTGTTCAATTTACTAAATTTATTTTTGTTTTCCGATAGTTAGTTGACTGATTTAATAGTTCAAACCCTTAATCAACTCAAATATTTCATGAAAAATATTTTTAATTATTTCCAATAATCATATTCACCTTCATCGTATTTAATATATGTATAATATAATACCTGAATATTAAACCAAAACGCACTTCCCCTGTATCATCGGTTTATTAGTTCCATCCTTAATTTTAATTTTCCTTCAATTCTATCCTATATTTTTTTATTCTTAGTCCTAATTGACGCGGAGTAATGCCTAATTTTTTAGCTGCTTTTGATTGGACATAAGCGCAGGATTTTAGTATATCGATTATTTTTTCTTTTTCAATTTCATAAAGAGTGTTTGAATTTTTAACAGGGATATTATCGACTGGTGCAGTTTGGTTTACTGCATAATCAATGTTTTCTACTCCTAATTCCATAAGTGAAATATCATTGCTTGTAATTTTTTCATTTGTGCTCATCACAACAAGTCGTTCAATATAATTTTCAAGTTCTCTGACATTCCCTGGCCAAAAATAATTCATAAAAGTTTTAATTACATCAGAAGAAATAGTAATATTTTTATTATTTTCCTTATTATTTTTTTGCAGAAAATGAGAAATGAGTATTGGGATATCTTCTTTTCGTTCACGAAGCGGAGGAAGAAAAATTGGTACTACATTAAGCCGATAATATAAATCATGTCTGAATATTCCATCTTTAACAGCTTTCTCCAGATTATGATTAGTAGCGGTTATTAATCTGATATTAACTTCTATAGTCTTGTTGCCCCCTAATCGTTCAAATTTGCGTTCCTGTAATACTCTAAGAAGTTTTATCTGCGTGGCAGGAGAAATATCTCCAATTTCATCAAGGAATAATGTTCCTTCTGATGCCAGTTCAAATCTGCCGATACGGGTATCAGCGGCTCCTGTGAAAGCGCCTCTTTCATGCCCGAAAAGTTCATCTTCCAGAAGAGTTTCAGGTAAAGCAGCACAGCTTACCTTAATAAACGGCTTATTAAACCTTGGGCTGTTAAAATGAATTGCTTTAGCTATTAATTCCTTCCCTGTACCGCTTTCACCGCGCAGAAGCACAGTTGCATTGCTTTTACTTACCTGTAAAACTTTTTTATAAATATCAATCATCATGGGACTATTCCCAACCATATTATCAATTTTATAACGATCTTTTAGCTCATTCCGTAAATTAATATTTTCTTCGATCAATTGTTGTTTTTCCTGAGCTGTTAATTGCTTAAGCTTAACAGCAGGTCCCAATAAAGAAGCTACTACAGTTAGAAGATGTTCATTTTCGTTAAGTTCATCAAGATTTTCAGGACATCTCATATCAATGCTAAGCGTTCCCAATACTTCACTGCCAACTTTAATAGGAACACAGATAAAAGATATAGGACTTGTTTTAGCTTTTTTACGCGCACCGGTGCGATCTAAAAAACGCGGTTCACGACTGATATCAGGGACAACTACCGGTTTACCTTTTTCAAGAACTTCACCTGTAATCCCTTCTCCAATTCGATACCTTCCTCGATTGATTTCCTCAGCAGATAAACCATGCGCTACTTCAATTACTATTTCGCGGGTTAAGAAATCAAATAGAGTCAAAGTACCTCTTTCCATTGATAATTTTTCAAAAAGTATTTTTAAAATACTCTGTCCAATTATTTTAAGGTCTATAGAAGCAGTTATTGCTTTGCTGATTTCATATAATACAGTTAGTTCTTTTAATTTTTTTTCCATTTTTTTATCCATAATAATATTAAATTATATTTCTAAATTGCTTATACTCAAATTCAGATCTTCTGCAATAAAGCGGAACAATATTTTCAGATGTAACATAATCTTCCTTCTGCAATTTCACCGCACCTAAACTTGCTAAAATACCGGGATGTATTGAATTTAAATATACAGGGGCAAATATAGCCTGGTCTTTTATTTGATTTAAAACTAATTTACAAAAATCATCTGTTAATTCACCTATAAAAAAAATTTTGCTTTTTTTAGTACAATTTTTATGCAAAAGTGCTCCTATATCTTCAATTTTTACAGTTGAACCAGGAATGATTTCTTCTAAAAGATTTATTTCACTATTTTTGTTTATTTTTGAATCATTTTTTTTTGATTTTTTGGATTTATAAATAGCAGTATAAACTTCATTGCTTCTTGCAGTTAAAATAGGGCAGATATAACCATCTGCGAAACATAAATTGTGAGCCAGTACTTCTAATGTCGGCAGACCAATTATTGGTATCTTCAGTGCTTTAGCCAAACCCATTGCCGTACTTATTCCTATCCTGAGACCTGTAAAAGATCCCGGACCAATAGATACAGCAATTCCTTTTACATTTTTAATAGTAATACCTGAGAAATTCAGCATTGTATCAAGGCTTAGCATCAGACGGGAAGAATGAGTAGTGTCCACATTTAAAATGAATTCAGATATGATTTTATCATTATGAAATAAGGCTAATCCGCCAGTACGGGTTGAAGTTTCTATCCCAAGAATCCACAATTTTTTCTCCTAAGAAAAACGAAAAACTAATCAATTGAAATAATTCTTGTATTATCTGTTTTAGTCTCAATCTTTATTACGTATCTATCAGATTTTATATATTTTTCAACTATTTCCGGCCACTCTATAATAGTAATGCCTGAAGATTCAATATAATCAAAAAATCCAATATTTTCAATTTCTGCAAAATTTTTCATTCTATAAAAATCAAAATGATATAAAGGAATTTTACCGTTGTATTCATTTAGAATTATAAAGGTAGGACTGGTTACTTTGAAAGCATCTATTTGAAGACCTTCTGCAAGTCCTTTAACAAAACATGTTTTACCTGCACCTAATTTTCCATAAAGCAGTATTATATCGCCTGATATAAGTTTAGAGGATAATTTTTTTGCTATTTCTTGAGTATCCTCTTCATATTTGGAAATATAGGTTTTATGCATTTTCTGTAAAATTGCCGATTTGTCTGAATTTTTCATATCTCAATTGCAGAAGTTTATTTATTGATAATTCTTTTAATTCATTTAAATGTTTAATAATTGATAATTTAACATTCTCAGCAATTTTTCTATGATCCCGATGAGCTCCTTCATCCGGTTCAGGAATAATATCATCGACAATTCTAAGTTTGAATAAATCTTCTGCGGTAAGTTTTAGTGTGTCAGCAGCTTCCTGTGTTTTTGTTTTATCTTTCCATAGAATAGCTGCACAACCCTCAGGTGAAATTACTGAATAATAGGAATTCTCAAGCATTAATATTCTATCTGACAACCCAATAGCTAAAGCACCACCGCTTGCTCCTTCTCCGATTACAATAGAAATAACAGGAGTGGCAAGCTGAGACATCATAAATAAATTATAAGCAATAGCTCCACCCTGTCCGCGTTCTTCCGCGCCAACTCCAGGGTAAGCGCCGGGTGTATCTATGAAAGTAATGACAGGGATTCTGAATTTTTCTGCCATTTTCATAATTCTTAAAGCTTTTCGAAATCCTTCAGGATGAGGCATCCCAAAATTTCTGGCAATATTTTCTTTGGTATTCCTTCCTTTTTGGTGCCCGATTATCATGACCGGAGTATTTTCTATTTTTGCGATTCCAGCTACTATTGCTGTATCATCAGAAAATTGTCTATCTCCGTGAAATTCCATAAAATCTGACATAAGAAGTTTTATATAATCTAAAGTATATGGTCTTTCTGGATGACGTGCGATCTGTATACGCTGCCAGGAAGTTAAATCAGTATGAGTTTTTTTTCTGATTTCCTCAAGTGTTTTTTCACGCGCTACATCAATATCAGAATCAGCACTTTTCTCATTTGAATCTGAGAAACTATTATCAAAAGTTTTATCAAAATCTAATACTCTATCTATAAACATTTATTATCCTCCAGCACTAAAAAAAGTTTGTATAACATATCTTTATAACTCTATTAATTTTTTTACTTCCAGCATTTTTCCCATTTTCAGTTAAATTTAGCATATCAAATTCAAGATACAATTCAGGAGCGAAATATCCCCGTATTCCGGCATTTAAATATCCTCTGCCATTGCCATAACTATTTTCATTATCATCATTTAATGCAAGATCATAATCAGCTAACAACATAACTTCAGAACCGACATTTGTATTAATACCAAAAAACATATTTCCACTTTTATCATCTTTATCTTCAAAGCTATAATTCGTACCGCCATGCAAACCTAATCCACCAATCGATTTCAATTCTTTACTCATAACAAGATAAAAACCTTTTGATTTATTTCTGTATCTTTTATATTCTTTTTCAATATAATTTGCATCTTTAAAAGAAGGTCCATATCCCTGAGCGTCATACCCGATTGCTATTGCAGGAAAATTTGGCTGTTCATCCTGCAGACGGTATTTAATATTAATTGCAGGTGAAGGATTCCATACAGGGTCTTCCTGCCCGATAATTTCAGCCGCACCATATGAAATTCCTAAATTAAACCGCTGCATTAATCCTATTTGCCCTTGAACTAAAACTCCCCCCCCGCCGTATAAACGCGTATGAATCTGATAATTTCCTTTGCTGACAATTGCAGCAGTTGGAATATCAATTAAATTTTGATTTTCCGCTGCGATTATGACATTGCTTAAAAGTAAAACAAAGAATATAGATAATAATAACTTTATTTTCAAAAATTTCATTATTAGCTCCTTTATTATGATTAATTATAGATAACAAAAGCCTGTATGTCAAGCTATATTGAAATCAGACTATTTTTTTTCCTCAAGCACTCCATGCGCTGCTGCAAGACGGGCGATAGGGACTCTATAAGGTGAACAACTCACATAATCAAGTCCAATTGTATGGCAGAATTTTACTGAGCTTGTTTCTCCGCCATGCTCTCCGCAAATACCGATTTTTAAATCAGGTTTAGTGCTTCTTCCTTTCTCGACTGCCATTTTCATTAGTTGCCCGACACCAGCTTGATCTAAAACTTCAAATGGGTCATTTTTTAAGATTTTCTTTTCCAGATAATCTTTTAAAAATACTCCTGAATCATCACGGCTATAACCGAATGTCATCTGAGTCAGGTCATTAGTTCCAAATGAGAAAAATTCTGCTTCAGTTGCAATCTCATTTGCCAGAAGCGCTGCACGCGGGATTTCTATCATAGTCCCAAATAAATATTTAATTTTTTTACCTGCTTTTTTCATAACATCTTCAGCAACTCTTATCAATAATTCTTTTAAGTATTTTAATTCATTAACATCTCCGACAATAGGAATCATAATTTCAGGAATGACCTTAAATCCTTCTTTTGTTAATTCTGTAGCTGCTTCAAATATTGCCTGCACCTGCATTTCTGAAATTTCAGGATAGGTGATACCTAATCTGCATCCGCGATGTCCCAGCATTGGATTAAATTCTTTCAATTTTTCAGCTTTTTGTTTTAATAATTCCGGTTCGACATTTATTTTTTTAGCAAGTTCCTGTATTTCCTGTTCTGTTTTAGGTATAAATTCGTGTAACGGGGGATCTAACAAACGTATTGTTACGGGATTTCCATGCATTTCTTTGAATAATCCGATAAAATCGCTTTTTTGCATTGGTAGTAGTTTCAATAATGCTTTTTTTCTGCTTTCCGGATCATTTGCTAAAATCATTTCCTGTACAGCAGGCAGCCTATCTTCGCCAAAAAACATATGTTCAGTTCGGCAAAGCCCAATTCCTTCAGCGCCAAATCCATAAGCAACTTTTGCATCTCTTGGAATATCTGCATTTGCTCTTACTTTAAGACGTCTTATATCATCAGCCCATTTTAAAATTGTTACTATATCTCCGGTAAATTCCGGTTGAATTAGATCCACTTTTCCATTTATTACCTCTCCAGTACTTCCATTTATTGAAATGAAATCTCCTTCTTCTAAAACCAGATTTTTCACTTTCATTATTTTTTGATGTTCATCAACAAAAATATCGCTGCATCCGGCAACACAGCATTTTCCCATTCCACGGGCAACAACCGCAGCATGAGATGTCATTCCTCCGCGCGCTGTTAAAATTCCCTGAGCAACATGCATACCGCCAATATCTTCCGGAGATGTTTCTTCTCGTACAAGAATAACTTTTTTACCATTTTTAACAAGCTCCTCTGCACGATCAGCAGTAAAAACTATTTCACCGACTGCTGCTCCGGGTGAAGCCGGCAAACCTTTTGCGATTACATCTAATTTAGCTTTCGGATCTATCATTGGGTGAAGCAATTGGTCAAGCTGTTCAGGTTTAATTCTTTTTACAGCGGTCCTTTTATCAATCAGTTTTTCTTTAACCATATCAACCGCTATTTTAACAGCTGAACCTGCTGTTCTTTTCCCAATTCGTGATTGAAGCATATATAAAGTACTGCTTTCAATTGTAAACTCAAGATCCAGCATATCACGATAATGCTTTTCAAGTTTTTTATAAATATTTACCAGATGCTTATAGACCGCTGGCATTGTATTTTCCAATATACTTATTACCTGCGGAGTTCTAATCCCGGCAACAACATCTTCTCCCTGCGCATTCATTAAAAATTCACCAAAAAATTTTTTTTCTCCTGTTGCGGGATCGCGTGTAAAAGCAACACCAGTCCCAGAAGTATTACCCATATTTCCAAATACCATTGCCTGGACATTAACAGCTGTACCTAAATTATCAGGGATCTTATTGATTTTTCGATAGGTGATTGCGCGGTCATTATTCCATGAACGAAAAACCGCATTTATTGATAATCTTAATTGCTCGCGAGGATCGGTCGGGAAATCTGTTCCAATATTTTCTTTGTAAACAATTTTGTAATCTTGAACTACTTTTTTTAAGTCAAATGCGTCTAATTCTGTATCAAGTGTAACATTCTTTTCTTTTTTTCTTTCATCCAGTTTCTTCTCAAATTTATTTTTATTCACATTCATAACTACATCACCGAACATTTGAATAAATCTTCGATACGCATCATAGGCGAAACGTTCATTTCCGCTCTTTTTTATAAGTCCCTGCACGGTTATATCATTTATTCCTAAATTCAAAACTGTATCCATCATACCCGGCATTGAAAAAGCTGCACCTGAACGTACAGATACGAGCAAGGGATCTTCAGTATTCCCAAATTTTTTCCCAATTGTGTTTTCTAATTTTAAAAGATTTTTTTCAACCTCTTCTTTCAAACCTTTGGGCCATCCGCCAGTTTTAGAATCGAATATTGCACATACTTCTGTAGAAATGGTAAAACCAGGAGGAACAGGTATCCCAAGATTTGTCATTTCTGCCAGATCAGCACCTTTACCTCCTAATAGGTATTTCATTTTTGTAGAACCATCAGCTTTACCATTGCCAAAGAAATATACAAATTTTTTACTACTTTTAATTTCTTTAATTTTTTTTACAGATTTACTAATTTTAATCTTTTTGCTTTTAACTTTTTTCTTTGCCATTTACAAATCCTCCTTGAAATTAATTTATTTAAAAACATTACTGGATTGTACCAAAAAAAATATTGTTTTGGCAAGATTTTTTTAACTTGAAGTATATACATATTTATCAGATAATTAAAAATTATTTTCATCGCTGGTAACAATTAAATCTTCTAATGTTAATTTATCAATAGCCCATTCAATATCAGACAATATTTTTTCATTGGGTTTATCAAATACTGCAAATTTTTCATTAAGATCTAATAATCCTAAAGATCCATAATCTGATTCAGTAAATTCATTGAAAATTATTTTAGTGTTTTCAAAAAAAGAATTATTTCCCAGAGTATTTTTAGAAAGATTTAAAATTTTTTCAACTTCATCAATAGACGGCTCTCTGATATTTTTTTTGATTGATTCTTTATGTGAGAGTAAATTATTATCAGATATTTTTGTTTTATTTTTTTTAGTTTTTTCAATATTATAAAAGTTTTGTATCATTTTAGTTAACTCAAGTTTTTAAATATTTTGAGGACTTGCTGAGTATACTATCGGCAGGTAAATATAATTACTTTAACTTGAATAAGATTTAAAACCTCAGATTTCCAAAACTTCATCTTTTCCATCAATTTCCTTCATTTGTACTTTTATTTTTTTGTCTTTTGGAGCACGCAGGGATTTGCCAATATAATCAGCATGTATAGGAAGCTCTTTATCTCCACGGTCAACTAAAACAGCTAATTGTATTTTTTGAGGTCTGCCAAAATCCATAAGTTCATTTAATGCCGCACGTATTGTACGTCCTGTATAAAGAACATCGTCAACCAGAATAATATTTTTATCCACTAAATTAAAAGGAATATCTGTATGCTGTACTAAAGGATGTTTTTTACGTATAGAAGATACATCATCCCTATAAAGAGTAATATCTATTGTGCCAACCGGGATATTAATTTTTTTCTTTGTTTTAATTTTTTCTACAATTCGTTTTGCTATATATACACCACGAGTTTGTAAACCTATAATTACTATATTTCCTAAATTTTTATTTTTCTTTATTATTTCTTTAATGATTTTTTCCAGCGCTTTTTGAAGTTGAATTTTTGATAGAATTTGTTTTTTTTTCATTTGATTTATCTCCTGATTCTTTTAGGTAATGTCAAAAATTAACCACAGAGAACACAGAGAAATTTTTAAATATTAATGAGTTAGAAGAGTTTTTATGTTCTCCCCCTCTGTGTCCTCAAATTATTAATCTTTTTATACCATTTTTTAGCATTTCTACATTAAAATTAATTAATAATCCAACTCTTTTATCCATTGCTCTTAAAGATGAGAACACAGAGAAATTCTTAATTTTTCTCTGTGTTCTCTGTGGTTCATTTTTTATCCCCTTTTTACTTTTTAACTCTCTATCTCATTGATTTTTTTAATAGCATCTATAATATCACCCGGAAGCTGACTTGCAAATTCAAGAGATTCATTAGTTTTTGGATGCACAAACTCAAGTAAAGCAGAATGCAGCGCCTGACGTGAAATAATATTATTATCCTTGCCGTGTCCATATATATTATCTCCAACAACTGGATGTTTTATAAATGCAAGATGCACTCTTACCTGATGAGTTCGTCCTGTGTCCAGTTTTGCAGAAATAAGAGAATGATTTATATATTTTTCAATTAATGTAAAATGAGTAATTGCTGTTCTGCTGTTTTTATCAGTTACTTTCATTTTTTGTCTGTCATTTTGGTCCCTGCCTATTGGCGCATTAATCATAAATTTAGTTTGAGCAAATGTCCCATGCACAAGAGCAATATATTTTCGGTTTATTTCGCGATTTTGCCATTTATCCTGCAGCTTTTTATGTGTAAAATCATCTTTGGCAATTACCATTAAGCCTGATGTATCTTTATCTAAACGATGTACAATCCCGGGACGCATTACACCATTAATTCCAGACAAATTTTTGCAATGATACAAAAGTGCATTAACTAATGTTCCGCTATAATGTCCATTTGATGGATGAACAACAATACCCGCAGGTTTATTTATAATTAGTAAATATTTATCCTCATGTAATATTTCCAACGGTATATTTTCCGGTTCAATAGAAACTGTTTCTAACTCAGGATAAATTATATCTATCTTATCATTAAGTTTAGTTTTATATCCTGCTTTTTCTTTTTTATTGTTAACATCAACATAACCATTTGATATCATTTTTTGAATAAATGTCCTGCTCAGATTTTTTATATTTTTAATTATAAAAACATCAAGACGTATATTTTCATCATTTATATTATCTACAATTATTGTTTCGGTCATTATATGAGATTCCCTTAATTAATACCTAAATCAGCTTCAGTTCCAGAGTACGATATTGAATTGCTTCAGCAATATGTTCTGATTCGATTTGTTCTTTTTCTGCAAGGTCAGCTATTGTTCTTGCAACTTTCAAAATTCTGTCATAAGCTCTGGCGCTTAGTTTTAAAGTAATAATGGCGTTTTCAAGAAGTTTTTTTGTTTCCTGTTTTAACTGACAATATTTATTAATATCGCTTTTCCGCATATGCGAATTACAAAAAATATCTTTTTTATTTTTAAATCTCTCCTGTTGAATAAGTCGGGATGTATTAACACGTTTACGGATTTCAAGTGAAGCTTCCGCAAGTTTATCATCTGTTAAATCTTTATATTTAACAACCGGTACCTCAAGCATAATATCAATGCGATCCATAAGAGGTCCTGAAATTTTTGATAAATATTTTTGAATTTGATGAGGATTGCATGTGCATTCTCTCTGAGGATGAGTATGATAGCCGCATGGGCATGGATTAAGCGCAGCAGCTAACATAAATTTTGCAGGAAAGGTTAAGGCTGAAGAAGATCTGGAAATTGTTATTTCACCATCTTCAAGCGGCTGCCGTAAAACTTCCAAAACATTTCTTTTAAATTCAGGCAATTCATCGAGAAAAAGAACTCCATGATGTGCCAGACTAACTTCTCCGGGATGAGGAAATGTCCCGCCTCCTATTAATCCTGCATCAGAAATGGTATGATGCGGAGTGCGGAAAGGACGTCTTGAGACCAGTCCTGATTTATTTGATAACATTCCAACTACACTGTGGATCTTTGTTGTTTCAATAGCTTCATCAATCGTCATTTCAGGCAGAATTGTCGGCAGTCGGCGGGCAAGCATGGTTTTTCCTGAACCCGGGGGACCAACCATTAAAATATTGTGGCCTCCGCTCGCAGCCACTTCAATAGCACGCTTAGCATGTTCCTGTCCTTTTATTTCTGAAAAATCTATGTCATACTGCATTCCACTGGCAAATATCTCTTTGATATTTACTTTATATGGTTCAATAGGAAACTCATCATTTAAAAAACCAATTGCTTCATATAAATTTTTTACAGGGTAAATATTTAATCCGTTGACTATCGCTGCTTCAGCTTTATTTTCATATGGTAAAATAAGCCCGTCAAAATTATTTTCTTTTACATGTATTGCGATCGGTAAAATCCCTTTTACCGGTCTTGTAGTTCCATCTAATGATAATTCTCCGATAATTACAAATTTTTTTACTTTATCTGTTTTTATTATTTCTTCAGCACGCATAATTCCAATAGCTATGGGAAGATCAAAATATGGTCCTTCTTTTTTAATATCAGCAGGAGCTAAATTTATTGTTATTTTTTTTATTGGAAAGCTATAATCCGAATTTCTTATTGCGGATATAACTCTTTCTTTGCTTTCTTTAACAGAAGTGTCAGGTAGTCCAACAACCGAAAAGGATGGCAGTCCTAATGAAATATCTATTTCTACATCAACAACATAAGCATTTATACCTATTACAGCGCTGGAACATACTTTTGCTAACATGATATTCTCTCCATCTGAGGTTCATTTTTTATATTCGGATTCATAGAAAGCCCGCTGTTTTCCCTCCCATTCCTTAAACATATATTGAAGTGATTTAAAATCCTGTTCATTATCAATATCAACAGCTATCCCGCCGAAAGGAATTTCAACGGACTTAATTTTACAGTCCATTAGTTTTGTTAAAGCAAGTTCTACTTCATAGATAGGAATGAATTTACGAAAAAAAATTGATATTTTGTTCCATTTTATAGTTGTAAAGAAAAGAGCTGTTTGCATTAATAAATAGTATTTTAAAATTTTAAGAGTATTGGAAGCATCCATAATAAATCTGAGAAATCTAAAAATATTAATAATTTTTTTTTGATAACGGACAGTATACATTTTTTCTAAATATTGCAAATTACCTTTAAAAGGTTTTATTACATAGATATTGCTTACTCTTAAAAGATTTTCCTTAAAATGCAAATAAGCCATAATGATTCCGGGTGAATTTGCATTTGGATAATATGTTTTCATAACACTTTCAGGAGTTAAGCCGATAAAAAAATCATAATCTTCATTATTGCATTTAGAAATAAAATAAGAAATTTCCTCAGGCATAGCAAGAGGAATATCAACTGATAAAAATAAAGCAGATTTTTCTTTATATTTAATTTTAATTTGTTCTATTGATAGAGTCTGCAAAGAATATTCAGGAATAGAATATAGAAAACCTTCTATCCCATTTTCTAAAATACTATCTTTTTGCTCTACTGTAATAATTTTTTTGTTATCCGGCGGATTATTTAGATATTCTTTTAATGTTGTATCGAGTCTATCCTTCGGACCAACAATAATTATTTTATCAATTTCAGGTACTTTAAAAATTTTTTTTAAAAGATGTATAACAATAGGTGTGTTTTCAAGCATAATAAAAGCTTTATTTTCACTGAATAATTTTATATTTTTTTTATGATCACCTGCTAAAATAATAGCATCCAATTTTAAGATTTCCTATTTGATTTCATTTACATTTCAGGCGTATATAAAAAATTGTTCCTTTGCCTTCCTTGCTTTCCACGCTAATTGTTCCATGATGCGCATCAACAATCATTTTTGATATATATAATCCTAATCCTGTACCTTTACTGCTTTTAGTATTTTTTGATCGTGAATATTTATCAAAAATAGTATTAATATCATCTGCTGGAATACCTACACCAGTATCATGGATAGAAATTTCAACATATTTAATATTATTTGCGGTAGACAGTTTCCCTTCAATTTCTATTTTCCCTCCCTGAGGGGTATATTTAATTGCATTATTGATAACATTAGAAAATACCCTGTCTATCTGTATCGGATCACCCAAAATTTCAGGTAAATTTTTTTCAATTTTATAATTAAGAGAAATATTTTTATCTTCAAATTGAGTTCGTAAAGTTGGAATTAAATCATCCAGAATTTTTTGCAGTTTAACTGATTTAATATCCATGCTGATAAAGCCTGCTTCAAGTTTATTGCTGAGCAGAAAATCTTCAACAAGAAAAAGAATTTTATTGGCGCTATTATTCATAGTCTCAAAAGCTTCATACATACGTTCATCAATTTTATCTTTATAATTATTCAATAGTAGCGAAGAAAATCCCATTATTACTGTTAAAGGAGATTTTATATCATGTGTTATCATTGAAATAAAATCTTGTTTTTGTTTTTCAAGCATCTTTTGTTCAGTAATATCATGCATTATCATTGCAATCCCAAGAATTTCAGTATTAGTTTGAACAGTGGCTATATTTATCTGAATTATTTTGTTGTCGACATTCACTATTCGATCTACAGATTGTGATTTAGATAAATTAATTAAATTAAGAACATCATCCAAATTTTTATGGCAGCCATAATAACTTTTTCCAATATATTCCGCATGATTTATACCTAAAATTTTCTCGGCAGAAGGATTGACAATAAAAATTTTATTTTCTGCATCTGCTACAATTATTCCTTCTCCCAGGCTTAAAAGAATACTTTCAAACCTGTTTTTTTCTTCGTTAAGTTCTGAAGTCATAGACTGGATTTTTTTCCCCAATCCTTCATATGAAGATTTTAACTGATTAGTCATTGTATTAAAAGCTACAGCCAGATCTTCTAATTCATCATGTGTTGTAAGTTCCATCCGCCAATCAAGGTTCCCTTTACTAATCATTTCAGAACCTTTATGTAAAGTTTGAATAGCTTTATCAAAATGCCTGGAAGCTAGAATTGCAAGAATTATAGAAATTATCAAAACAGCAATAAAGATAATAATAAAAATAAACTGCCCCTGAGCATTAGCAGAAAAAAGAACATCCTGAGCTATAGCTAAAATAAGTAATGGGACAATAGATATGCCTATGAAGGTATATAATAATTTATATCGTATTTTAATTCTGTAAGAGAATTTATCAAATATGTTCATTTATTGCTCCGAAAAAAATTTTTAAAAAAGTATTTAGTGCTATCGCTCTGCCGCACTGTAGAGCTGTAGTACTATGTTTATCCGCCAATATTAATCGAACTTGTAATATTTTTTAATATACTTATAGCGGAAAGAATAGCCAGATAACTTGTCTTTGGATTATCCGGTGATGGTTCATTTTCTATACGAATGTAAAATCTTCCAAAATCCCCTTCCACATAAATTTCATGAATATTTTTTTTACATGCCGGATCTGCAAAAATTTTCACTTTTGTTTTTTGTGCACCTATCCCTGCCAAACTTAAAGTAAGAGCCACATTAATATTTTTTGGAAATGCTTTAACTGCTTCCTGTGCTGTACCATCAAAAACACATGTTTCATTTTTTATATCAATAACGTTAATTTTTTTCTCAATAAGATATTCTACGCCCTCAAAACTTCTTGATGATTTATGAGTAATTAATACAACTTTATATATTTTACCACATGAAGCAGCTTTTAATCCATCTAAACCGCAGATTGCTCCTGATGGGATATAAAGCCGTCCCCCCTTCACTTGAGATAATTTTATAAGATCATCCAGTCCTTCCAGTAAACCGCCAACACTCATTACTATTATTTTTTTACCTGATTCAAGAGCTTTATACGTAATTTCATAAGAAACTTTTGCTGATGCAGATTCAATAATAATATCAACATTTGAAATAAGTTCATGAATTGAAATTGAAGTATATTGTGTATTTAAAGTTTTATTGAATTTATCTAAATTATTTTTTTCTTTTTCAGAAACAGAATGCAGTTCTAATGTATCAAAATCATTAATAATTGCTTTCCCTATTTCACGTCCAATTGTACCGCAGCCTATTATTCCAACTTTAGTTTTTTTCACCATTTGGTTTATCCGATCTCCAGCATATTCTTGATAGCTTTATATGCTTTTTCCCTGATTTCCTTTGAGACAGAAATAGTGTACTGCATTTTCTGCATTGCGGTAAGGACACTCTCCAGATTGGTTAATTTCATATTAGGGCAAATAAGGTCATTATTTGCGATATAAAAATTTTTATCCGGATTATCTTTTTTAAGTCTATATATCATTCCCATTTCTGTAGCAATAATAATTTCTTTTTTGTCGCTCTTACCTGCTAAACTTGTCATTCCCCCTGTACTTAAAATTTCATCTGAAATATCTAAAATTTCCGGTGTGCATTCAGGATGACTCCATAACGAGGCATCTGGATGCTGTCTTTTTATTTCCTTTATATCTTTTACTGTTAGCCTGTCATGTGTAGGACAGAATCCCTCCCATAAAATTAGTTCTCTGCCTGTAATCCTTGAGACATAAAGTCCTAAATTTTTATCAGGAATAAAAATTATTTTATATTTTTCAGGAATAGAATTAACGACTTGAACTGCATTAGCTGAAGTACAGCATATATCACTTAAAGCTTTTATTTCTGCTGAGGAATTAACATAACAAACAACTTTAGCTTCAGGGTACTTTTCTTTAAGGCTGATTAGTTGTGCTGGACTAATCATATCAGCCATAGGGCATCCAGCATCTTTTTCAGGTAAAAGCACAATTTTATCAGGAGATAAGATACTTGCAGTTTCCGCCATAAAATATACTCCGCAAAAAACAATAACTTCTGCATCAGTATTAGAAGCTTTACGGCTTAAGGCAAGCGAATCACCAATATAATCAGCAATATCCTGCACTTCATCCTGCTGATAATTATGAACGATTATTATAGCATTTAATTCTTTTTTTAGTTTTAAGATTTCTTCTTTTAATTTTGTGTTTTCCATGAAAATAATGTATCCTTTAGTTTACCTTATAAGAAGTTCAATATTATCAATTAAACGGGTTTTGCCTATATATAAAGCAAGAGCAATTACTATTTCTCCTTCAAGAACATCTTTATTTTGCATAGTATTTTTGTCAATAACAGAAATATAATCTATATTAATATTTTTTATATTTTCAATCATCTCTTTTATTTTGGTTTTAACCTTATCTGCTTTTTTTTCTCCTGATTGGATCATTTTTTTTGCTTCTTCAAGGCACTGAAATAAAATTACAGCATTTTGGCGTTCTTCCTGAAGCAGATAAATATTTCGTGAACTCATAGCTAATCCATCTTTTTCTCTAATAATTGGTAAAACTATGATTTCCATATCATAATTAAGATCTTTTACTATTTTTTTTATAACAACTGTCTGTTGAAAATCTTTCTGTCCAAAATAAGCTCTATGCGGTTTTATAATATTAAACAGTTTAACGATAATTGTACTTACTCCTTTAAAATGTCCAGGACGAGTTGCTCCGCATAAAATCTCTCCTATTTTTCCTGGTTCAATATATGTGCTGAAGTCTGGTAAATAGACATCTTCATAAGAAGGAATAAATAAAATATCAATACCTGCTTCCATGGACAGTTGTAAATCATGGTCCATATCCCTTGGATAAGAATTAAAATCCTCATTTTTCCCAAACTGTATTGGATTAATGAAAATACTGGCAACAGATATATCATTTTTCAATTTTGCTTCTTTCATTAAAGATATATGCCCTTCATGAAAATATCCCATTGTAGGTACAAAACCAATACTTTTCTTTTCTTCTCTCATTTTTTTTGAATAAAACTGCATTTCTGTAATCGATTGTATTGTGCGCATTTAAACTCCCAGAAAAAAAGCAACGAGTACCTAGCAATGAGCAACGAGTTAAAAAAATATTTTAAACTCATTGCTCATCACTCATTGCTTATTATTATACCATTTCCTATGACAAAAAAATCATAAATTAGGGTGACTTCTTATATATAAATATAGATGAAACGAATTTTAGAGTATTAATATTTATAAGTCAATAAAAAATATCGTCAAAACAAATTTTTGTAATTCAGATATTATTTTTTCAGGGTAACCGCGTTCAACCTGTAGCGGATGTAGACAACAACTATAAACTATAAAATGGATACTGTAAAATGTAAAATTTAAAGCATTCGATTATGGTGCTCCGCTGCATGGAGGAATTGCATTTGGATTAGACCGCTTAATAGCCATATTAACAGGCGCAGCTTCAATACGTGAGGTAATAACTTTTCCTAAAACTCAGAAGGTTGTATGCCTTTTAACACAGGCACCTTCCAGTGTTACAGATGAGCAATTGAAAGAACTTAGTATAAAGTGTATTAAGGGTTAATCTCACTTATTAACACCTCATATCCTCTTAAAACTTTATCTAATTTAAACCTTATTTCTGTTG
>CAYWFU010000020.1:0-42201 GCA_964457585.1 uncultured bacterium
TCTCTTCTTATATTATTTAATTTTATTTGTTTTTTTTATCTTGGGAAATTTCTGTGTAGCTGTGTTTTTTAGTTGAGTTTTAAAATAATTGTGTTAAAATATAAATTATTACCCCCTATAGAAAATTAAAAAGGTGCGTAATGGACAAATATATAGAAATATTATATAAGCGCCAAAAAAAGATTATCGAAGAAAAAAAAAGGGAAGAAGCACGTATCTATTGCGGTCGGGAAAATATAATAGATCTTATTGAAAAAAAATTACGCTCGCCAAAAGAAAGTTCTAAACCTATACTAAATATTTATGGTCCCGACAGTATAGGTAAAAGCCGTCTATTTAAACAGTTCATCGAATCTCAGGAATCCAAATTCAGAGCCAAATATGTTGCTTTTATTGATTTCTTTTTAAACTACCGCTTAAAAAATAAACCTGTTTCACTCCTTTTTAAAATAATTAATGATTGGGATCCTTCAGGCAGTCTTTTTAACCGTTTCCGATCTAATAGCATTCATCTTAAAGAAATTATTGAGAAGCAGGGTGAAAAATTCAAAAATATCTGTCAAAAAGAAGAACTTATAAGAAAATCTGAAGCTCTAACTGCCAATAAGATTATCAGTGTCAAGTTACTGGAAGAATTAATCCGACATAACCTTGATGCAGATGAAGTAGATTTTATACTAAATTATTCGAATAAGCAGCAGGAAGTATTTTATGCTGAAGTGGAAAATATGTTTTATTATGGAACAATGAGGTATTATGAAAATATTATAATACTTGATGATATGGATTCATGCGATCCTTCAATAACTGCATTGGTAAAAAAAATAGCAAGAAGATTTAAAAATAAAGTCTTTTTCCTGATAGCAACAAAAGAACCAATAAATTGGGATAAAACACCTAATTCAGATCTATCCGAAGCAATAGAATATCTTCCTCTCGAAAAAATTAAAGTTGATGATATGATTAACTTTTTCTTAAAAAAAGAAATTTATGATGAAGAAATTCAGGATATGATAATAGATATATCGCAGGGATATCCATTCCTAATGGAAGCAATGATTAATGCTATTAAACTAAATAAAAAATATAATCTTACCATGTCTGCTACGGAATTAGTGGAATTCTTTTCATCCTCTGATAATATGGCACTAAAAAATGAAAAACAGATTGCGGAATTTATCTTAAAAAAGATAAATGATATTTTTACTTTTCATGATAGAAGATTAAAAAATGTAATTTATAAATTAGGTATCCCGCGCTATTTTAATGAAGAGGTTTTGTTTCTTATAGCAGAGAATGATGATGAAAAAATAACAGATTTTTTTGTTGATCTTGCAGGAATGGTATTTACATATCCAGGTTTAAAGGAAAATGGTGATTGGAAATATCATAATCTCATCAGAGGAATTTGTTTGGATTTCTGTAAAAATGATTTTGAAAAAGATATGGAAATTCATGGCAAATTATATCAATATTTTAAAAATGAAAATCCGCTGGAATCAATTTATCACCTTTATCAGCTTAAACCTCTTGAAAGTTTGGGAAAAATACTCGATATTTTCAATGAAAATCTGCAATCTTTAAAAATACAAAAAGCCAATGACATTTTAAATGATTTTTTTAGCTATTTTACTGAAATCGCAGATGATACGGAAGCAGAAGAAAAAGGATTGGTCTATACTTCTCTAGCCAATATGTTTATGAATCTACCCGGTAAAAATCGTAATGAGAATATTGAAAAAACTGTTATTGCTTATGATACTGCTCTAAAAATTTATAATGACAAAAATAATGCTAAAAGTTATGGCGCAACTTTAAAAAAATTAGGTGATGCATATATTGATTTATTTGAAACCAGTTCAGATAAAAATGAAGAAAATATAAATAAATCTCTTGAATATTATAGAAAGTCTTTACAGATTTTCCCATCTAATACATTCCCTGAAGAATACGCTGAGATAAAAAGAAAGATAGGATTAGCTTTAACAAAATTTAATGAATGGAAAGTTGAAAATTTGAATGATGCTGTAGATAGCCTGAAGGAAAGCCAGGAAATTTATTCTAGATTAAATTTAACTTTAGATTATGCCAGAGTTGAAGATGAATTAGGAAGTACATATTATAAATTAGCATACCAAAAAGATTCAAATATTAATTTTTCTAATGCATTGGATAGTTATAATCTTGCATTATCTATTTATAAAAAAGAAAATATTTTTATTAAAGCTGCTGAGACATTAAAAAATATTGGATTAACTCATTATAAAATAATGGAGAATAGACCTCTTCATTTATCGCTTGCTTTAGATGCATTTAAGGAAGCGTTAGCTTATCTTACCCGTGAAAAATTTCCACAACAATTTGTTGAAATACAAAAATATATGGGATTATCATATTATTATCAATCTGCTGGAGATTTATCTATTAATATAGAAAATGCATTAAAATATTTTCAGGAAGCAATTAATAACGTTGATCCGGAAACAGATCCTGAAACATATGCTCAGCTAAATGTTTATCTGGGAAATACTTATGGACGACTACAACTTGGAGATCGCATAAAAAATTTGGAACTGACTTTGGCTTTATATAAAGAGGCTTTAAAAATATATAAAAAAGATAAATACCCATATGAATACGCTGAAATTATGAATAATTATGGAATGGTATATCTGGAATTACCTACAGGTAACCATAGAGACAATATTAAAAAAGCTATTGAGCTATTTAGGCAAGCTTTAACAATTAGAACCAAATCAAAATATAGCGATGACTATGCCGCAACTCAGATGAATCTTGGGTCAGCTTATCAGGAACTATTAGATGAAAAGGATAATTATGCAACGCAGGCTATTACTGCTTATACAGAGGCATTATCTCTATATAATCGAGAAAAATATTCTCTGGATTTCGCCATGATTAATAATAATCTGGGCAATATTTATGAAAATATGGCAGTTAAAGCTTTTCGCAGCAATGCATTCCCTGAATTTAAAAAATACATCTGTCAAAGCTTATCTTATTATAAAAATGCTCAAGAAACAATAAATAAAGAATCCCATCCGCAATTCTTTGAAATAATTAATAGGAACATGGATAAAATATATAAAGTTACTGAAAAATTTAACATAACATGTTAATATAATTATGAAAAAATATCTATTAGCTCCTTGGAGAAGTGAATATATAAGTAATTTGCTGAATTCAAATAATAAATCATGTATTTTTTGTGATGCAATTAAAAATCCTGGTGCTCCTGTAGTTAAAAAAGGGGAAAAAAATTTTATTATTATGAATATTTTTCCATATAACTCTGGGCATATAATGGTTGTTCCAAAAGAACATAAAAGTGATATTGTAAATTTAACTGCTGATGAATTAAATGAAATGATGCATCTTACTCAGGAAAGCATATCAATATTGAAGAAGTTATTTAAACCGGATGGTTTTAATATTGGAATAAATATGGGTAAATCTGCTGGAGCTGGATTTGCTGATCATTTACATCTCCACATTGTCCCTCGCTGGCAGGGAGATGAAAATTTCATGAGTGTTGTGGCTGAGACTAAAGTTGTTTCAGTGGATATTAAAAAAATATTTGAAAAGCTTAAAGTGGAATTTGAAAAATAGTAAGCGTTCAGCTATCAGTTGTCAGCATTCAGTAAAAACATAAAAAATAACAAGCAAAACAAAACTTTTGATTCGATACATTTCCTTCCCCCGATTAATAATGTCGAGGACAAGCTTATTTTTGCATTTTTAATATCTTTAAACTGATAGCTGAAACCTGATACCTGACTGCTTATGAAATAAAATAGGGACTATCCAAAATTATTTAACTGTCATTGCAAGCAAATGAAGAACCTCGCAGCAAGCTGCGGGGTATCTTCTGTCTCTGATAGGAATTATTTATTATTATTCTTGGCACTTCCAGATAAAAGCGAATGAAGTTTTTTAATAAAACACCATTATATCCTTCGCTCCTTGCAATGACTTTTTGAATAGTCCCCTATTTTATTTAATTATATACTTGTTTTGAAAGCTTTTCCTGCTTTAAATTTTACAACTTTTGATGCTTTAATTTTAATTGGTTCGCCAGTTCTAGGATTTCTTCCTTTTCTTGCTTTACGTGAACCTACAGAGAAAGAACCAAAGCCAATTAGCTGCACACCACCTTTTTTAGTACCTTTTTTAATGTTGCTAAGTACAGAGTTTACAGCATTAACCGCATCTTTTTTGCTTAAATTTGTGTCTTTTACAACAGATTCAATTAATTCTTCTTTATTCATTCACTCTCACCTCCTCACATATAGTACTTTTTTAACTCTAGAGTTTACGCACACTAGAGCTTGTATAATACGCTGATAGCTTGAATTCAGGTGGTTAGACTGAAGACTGAAGGTATATAATATGATTAATATGCTTCAGCCTTCAGTCTAACCACCTGAATAGTTACCTTAATTTAGCATATCCATGTTCTCTATCGGCATATTAGTAAAAAAATTTAATTAAAAATTGAGCATTTCATCGTGAATCGTAATGAAGTTGAAATCTTATCACGATTCACGAATAGCTTGAAATTATTTCTTTATCCAGCTCATCATTTCTCTTAGCTTTGCACCAATTTTTTCAATAGGATGTTCTGCGTCCCGTTTCAATATTGCATTAAATACAGGCCTATTAACTTTATTCTCCAGCATCCATTCTCGTGCAAATTCTCCAGTTTGAATTTCATCAAGAATTTTTTTCATTTCTTTTCGTGTTTCATCAGTAACTATTCTTCTTCCGCGTGTTATATCGCCATATTTAGCAGTGTTGCTGATATAGCTCCGCATATAAGCAATTCCACCCTGATGAACTAAATCTGTAATTAATTTAACTTCATGCAGACATTCAAAGTATGCCATTTCTGGTGCGTACCCTGCATTAACCAGTGTATCAAAACCTGCTCTTATAAGCTCTGTTAAGCCGCCGCAAAGAACTGCCTGTTCTCCAAAAAGATCGGTTTCAGTTTCCTCACGGAAAGATGTTTCAATTACTCCTGAGCGTGTACCGCCAATACCTTTTGCATAAGCTAAAGCAATTTCTTTAGCTTTACCGGAAGCATTTTGATGAATAGCTATTAAACATGGAACCCCACTGCCTTCGGTATAAGTGGTTCTTACTAGCTTACCCGGACCTTTTGGTGCAATCATTATTACATCAACATTTTCTGGTGGTACAATTTGTCCAAAATGTATATTAAATCCATGAGCAAAAGCCAGTGCTGCACCTTTTTTAAGGTTTGCCCCAATTTCCTCTTTATATATATCACCCTGTTTTTCATCAGGTACCAATATCATAACCACATCTGCATTTTTTACCGCTTCGTTTACCGGCAGCGTTTTAAGTCCTGCTTCTTTTACTTTATTAATTGAGGAACTGCCTGGGCGTAATCCAACCACAACATCAAATCCGCTGTCATGCAAATTATTTGCATGTGCATTACCCTGACTTCCATAACCAATAACAGCAATTTTTTTACCTTTAAGGTATGATATATCTGCATCATTTTCATAATAAACTTTCATTTATTTTCCTCCCTGTTTTATGCTAATTCAATTATCTCATTTAACGGCGCACCTGCTGGCACCATAGGATAAACATTCTCTGACTTGGAAACATGAAAATCCAGAATTGTGGTTTTCTTATTACCGATTGCTTCTTTAATAGCTGGTTCAACTTCTTCTGGTTTTGTAACTTTTATTCCTTCCGCTCCATACGCTCGAGCAACAAGAACAAAATCCGGACAACTGCCAAGGTTAGTTTGCGAATAGCGTTTGTCATAAAAGAGTTCCTGCCATTGCCTAACCATACCTAAATAACTATTATTAAGTATTGCTATTTTAACCGGTATATTATATTGCATAGCTGTTGCCAGTTCCTGAATATTCATCTGTATGCTTCCATCGCCGGCAATATCAAAAACAATTTTATCAGGATAAGCCACCTGCGCCCCAATTGCTGCGGGGAAACCATATCCCATTGTGCCAAGTCCTCCGGAAGATATAAAACTGCGCGGATGTTTATATTTAAAAAATTGCGCCGCCCACATCTGATTCTGTCCAACTTCAGTTGTAATAATAGCTTCACCATTTGTCAGTTCACAAATTTTTTCTATAACAAATTGCGGTTTTATTATTCCGCTTTCGCTTTGATTATAACGTAAAGGATGATCGCTTTTCCATTTATCAATAGTTTCATGCCATTCACTTCTATCTCCTTGAGCAACTTTTTCAATCAATGTTTTTAAAACATTTTTTAAATCTCCGACAATTGGAATATCTACGCGAACTCTTTTCCCAATTTCAGCAGGATCAATATCAATATGTATAATTTTTGCATGCGGTGCGAATTTTTTTACATCTCCTGTTACTCTATCATCAAATCTCGCACCCAGAGCTATCAAGAGATCACATGCTGTAATAGCATGATTGGCATAATAAGTACCATGCATGCCAAGCATACCCAGGCTGAATTTATGAGCACTCGGAAAAGCTCCCATAGCCATTAAAGTTGTTGTAACCGGGGCTGATATTTTTTCAGCAAATTTAATAAGTTCCTGACTGGCATCTGATGCAATAATTCCACCGCCAGCATATATAACTGGACGCTGAGCAGATAAAATAGCATTTGCTACCAATTCTAACTGTTTTGGATTACCTTTATAAGTTGGACGATAGCTGGGCATTTCAAGTGTTTCAGGATATACATACTCAGTGGCAGCGGTTTGAATATCTTTAGGAAAATCAATTACTACCGGTCCCGGTCTGCCTGATTTTGCAATATGAAAAGCCTCTTTTATTATATATGCTAAATCTTCAATCTTTTTCACTAAATAATTATATTTTGTAATTGGACGTGTAATGCCAAATATATCCGCTTCCTGAAAACTATCATTACCTAATAAACTTGTAGATACCTGTCCGGTGATAGCTACTAATGGAATAGAATCCATATATGCTGTAGCAATACCTGTTACAAGATTGGTTGCTCCCGGACCTGATGTTGCAAAACACACTCCCACCTTGCCTGTTGCACGGGCATATCCATCTGCAGCATGTGCAGCAGCTTGTTCATGACGGGTAAGAATATGCCGTATCTTGCTTGTTTTATATAATGCATCATACACTGGCAGAATAGCACCGCCCGGAAAACCAAATATTGTATCTACACCTTCTTTAATTAAACTCTCCAGCAAAATTTCTGAACCTGATAAAATCATAATTCACCTTTTCATTCTTTCGAACTTCTTAACATTCCAACAGCACCAGTACGCGCTAATTCCTTTATTCCGAAAGGTACTAGTAATTTTATTATTGCATCTACTTTATTTGTGTCTCCTGTAACTTCAATAATCAGGTATTGATTGCTTACATCAATTATTTTTGCTCTGAATAAATCACTTATTTCAATAATTTCAGAACGCTTGGTTGAATCAGCATTGACTTTAATAAGCAATAGCTCTCTCTGAACAAATTGTTCACCAGTTAAATCTTGAACTTTCATAACATCAATTTGTTTATTCAATTGTTTTATAACCTGCTCAACGATTTTATCATCGCCTGATGTAATTATCGTCATGCGAGAAACAGATGGATCCTCAGTTTCCCCAACTGATAAACTTTCAATATTATATCCGCGGGCACCAAACATACCAGCAATATGCGCAAGAACACCAAAATGATTTCTAACAAGAAGAGATATTGTATGCCGCATATTTGTTTCCTCCAAGAAAAAATTATAGAATAAATTAAAGACAGTAAACTTTTGGGATTTTACATTTTAAGTTTTGATATTATATACCACACAGCAATATACTGCAAGCTTTTTTTAATACTTTAATTCCTTAAAAAAATCAAGTTCAGAATGTGTAATAATATGTCTGGCTTTAATAAGTCTTTTATATAAATCTTCAAATTTTTTTAAATTTTTATTTTTAAACGCTTTCAAAATATCACCTTCAAGCTCCATTATTTCAAGCCGCTTATAATACTCAATAAATTCCTTCATATGCGCCATTACTATTTTACCGGTTAATATCGGATGATTATTTGTAACATTTGCATCTTTAAAAATTGTGCCATGTTCAAGCTCAACCTCAAGGCCCTTGCAAAAATCCTCTAAAGGAATATTCATCCCATTTGTGTTAACTATATTTAAAATAATTTTTGCTTCATCTTCTAAAACCTTACCATCTTCAATTGCTGTCCAATCTCTGATATTAAGCTCCTTGCAGATGCTTTTTACTTCATCAACTGTAATATATTCTTTTTGTTTCATTGTTTTTCTCCTGAATACTGATTTTGAATTAGAATCGCTCCAGTAGCACCTGATGACACATTTTCCGCATATCGCGCCAGATAGCCCTTTGTGATTTTAGGTTTTGGCGGCTTCCAATTTGAAAAACGTTTTTTTATTTCTGCATCTGATAATTTAATATTTAATTTTCTATTGGGAATATCTATTTCGATTAGGTCTCCATCCTGCACTATTGCAATTACACCTCTATTCATCGCTTCAGGTGATATATGTCCAATAGCTGCCCCGCGTGTACCACCTGAAAACCTGCCGTCAGTGATCAATGCAACATCTTTGTCTAGGCCAACTCCACAGATAGCAGAAGTAGGTGCAAGCATTTCTCTCATTCCTGGACCGCCTTTTGGACCTTCATATCTAATAACAATTACTTCACCCTTTTTTATTTTATTATTCAAAATCGCAGATACAGCATCTTCTTCCGATTCAAATACATGCGCTGGACCAGTATGGGAGAGCATTTCTTTTGCAACTGCTGATTCTTTTACAACACTTCCTTCCGGCGCCAGATTCCCAAAAAGTACTGCCAGCCCGCCAGTTTTATTGTATGGATTTTCAAGCGGGTGAATAACTTCACTGTTTAACACCTGCACATTTTTTAGATTTTCATCCCAGTTTTTTCCTGTTACAGTCAGTTCCTTCACTTTTACCAATTTTTTACGTGAGAGCTCTTTCATTATTGCATATACTCCGCCAGCCCAGTATAAATCTTCCAGATGATGAGTACCAGCAGGTGAAATACGGCAGATATTCGGAACTTTTTTGCTTATATCATTAAACATTTCAAGATTGAATTCTATTCCGGCTTCATTTGCAATAGCAGGAAGATGCAATGCAGTATTAGTTGAACCGCCAAATGCCATGTCCAGTGCAATAGCATTATAAAATGCACCTGATGAAAAAATTTTTTTTGGAGTAATATTATTATTTATTAATTCCAATATTTTCATCCCGGCATCTTTTGCTAATCGAATACGCTCAGCAAAAACGGCAGGAACAGTACCGTTACCAGGTAATGCGATACCCAATGCTTCACAAATACAATTCATTGAGTTAGCAGTAAAAAGTCCTGCGCATGAGCCTGCGCCGGGACAGGCGCAATTAATCAGTTCGTTCATTTCATTCATGGTCATTTTTTTTGTTCTGACTTTTCCAATCGCTTCATATACAGAAATAAAGTCAACTGACTTATGCTGAAACCGTCCGCTCAACATTGGACCACCGCTTATAAAAATGCTTGGGATATTGAGTCTTGCTGCTGCCATAAGCATACCCGGAATAATTTTATCGCAGTTTGGAACAAAAACAAGACCATCAAAAGGATGGGCATTTGTCATAATCTCGACTGAGTCAGCAATCAATTCACGACTTGCTAATGAATATTTCATTCCTTCATGCCCCATTGCTATGCCATCACAAACACCGATGCATCCAAAATCTATAGGTGTTCCACCTGCCATCCAGATTCCTGTTTTAACTGCTTCTACAATTTTTGACAGATGAATATGACCGGGAATAATTTGATTTGCTGAATTTGCAATTCCTATCAATGGTTGTTCAATTTCTTTATCTGTATATCCCATAGCTTTAAATAGTGATCTATGCGGTGATTTTTCGAGTCCTTTTTTCATTACATCACTTCTCATAAATTCCTCCTGATTAATTTAACAAATCTTATCTCTCATCCCTTTATCTGTCAAGGAAAATCAGTTTTTTGATTAAGTCTTGACAGTAAAGATAATTATATCATATGATACTCTTACAATAAAATTTACAATAAAAATTATTTACATATTAATTTTAACCAGGAGAATAACTTGGAAACTAACGGAAAAATTTCCAATATTAAACGATTAAGACAGATACTCAATGCTTTTATCAAGCACGGGCTGGGGCATCTGGTTAAACTTATTGGACTGGATAAATATATATCTATTGGAAGACGTATTTTTTTAAAAGAAGATACACATGAAAAAGTTCAATATACAAATCCTCAGCGTATGGTTATGGTTTTTGAAGAGCTTGGGCCTACCTTTATAAAGCTTGGACAAATTCTAAGCACACGTAAAGATCAAATACCAAAAGAATATATTATTGAATTTGAAAAACTTCAAGATAGCACTGCCTCTGTTTCATTTGAAAAAATTAATATGGTTTTTGAATCAGAGTTTGGAAAAAGTATGCTGGAAATTTTTGATTATGTTGATATGGTGCCAATAGCTTCAGGTTCGATCGGGCAGGTCTATGCGGCGCGTCTTAAAACCGGGGAAGAAGTAGTAGTGAAAATCAGAAAACCAGGTATTGAACATATAATAAATGCTGATATGAAAATTTTATATTTCATTGCTAATCAGATAAAAAATTTTATTTCCAAAGATGATGCTATGCTTGACCCAGTTGAAATTATTAAAACATTTGAAAAAGTAACTCGGAATGAACTTGATTTTGCTATGGAAGGTAAAAATATCGAACGTTTTCAGCATAATTTCAGGGAATATCCAGATGTATATTTCCCGAGAGTTCACTGGCAATATTCTTCCATGCGGGTATTAGTAATGGAAAGAATCCATGGAATACCAATAGGAGATATCCCGTGTTTGCGAGAGAACGGACATAATACAAAAAAAATTGCATCAGAACTTTTTAATATAACATTAAAACAAATGTTTATTGATGGCTTCTTCCATGCTGATCCGCATCCTGGAAATTTTATAATTATGGAAAATGATATTATCGGAATAATAGACTGCGGAATGGTCAGATTCATGGATGAATCATTTATGAATGCTTTTATTGACTGCTTTGGGGGACTCTTTTTAAATGATTTTGACCTGGTTGTTAGAGGATATATGACTATTGGCTCTATAACTGAAGAAATCGATCAGGATGCATTTAAGAATGATATTAAAAATTTTGTTGATCACTATATGGATATTTCGCTTAATACAATAAGCATCGGAACACTTCTTGATGATGCTATTAATATTGGAGTAAGAAATAAAATGAAAATTCCCGCAGCTATGCTTTTTACAACCAGAGCACTTGTAAATGTTGAGGGAACAATAAAAAAATTAGACCCTGCATTTGATTTTGTCAGCCACAGTACAGATTTTGCAAAAAATATTATTATTAAAAAGAAATTTGAACCTAAAAAAATTCTGGCTGATATTTATAATTTTATTTCCGGAATGTCTGATCTTTTTCAATCGCTGCCAAAACAAACTTCAAAAATTTTATCAATAATTGAGGATCAAAAACTTAATATAACCATAGACATTAAGGGGTTCGAACTTTTTAATAAAAATTTAAAAAATATTGCCGCCAGTGTGGCGCTTGGAGTTATATCTGCCGGACTCGGGGTAGCTTCTTCACTAGTAATACAGGCAAAAATCGAACCAATTATTTATGGAATTTCCGCTCTTGGGCTTTTTGGTTATATGATGGCAGTAATATTAGCTTTATGGGTAATTTTTTTAATTTCAAAAAAAATTAAATGAAGAAAAATTATTTTGTCGCTTCTTCCATCAATTCTGTCATTCTTTTAATAAAATCTGCTCCCGAAGGTATCTCCCCTTCAATAAATAATGCTCCATCATAAAGCTGAAAAATACATTTTTTCAGTAAAGGACTATTTTGATCAGCAATATAAATTTTTGATAGATTTTTAATTAATGGATGTGATAAATTTATTTCCAGTATTTTTTTGGAAGGTGCAGATTCATTATGCATCATTTTCATCATTCTTTCAATCTGCGGATCCATAGCATTTTTTCCGACAACCAGTGTAACTGCTGAATCAACCAGTCTTTTAGATGCCAGAACATCTTCAACTTTATCTTTTAACGTATCCTTAAAAAGTGATAATAAAGATTTTGAAAGATTATCATCTGCTTTTTCTATTTTATCTTCCGGCATTAAATCAATATCCGCTTTATCAATTGATTTTAAATTTTTCTTATCATATTCCATAATTGTTGGAACAACAAAAATATCAACTGGTTCTGTGAGTAATAATACTTCTATCCCATTTTTAATGAAATATTCTAAATTTGGATTTTTTTCAAGATCATCTCTTTTTTCACCGGAAACATAGTATATCTCTTTCTGGCTTTCTTTCATGCGGGATATATATTCTTTTAATGAAGATATTTCACCTTTTTTTGTCAAAGTAGTTTCAAATCTTAGAAGTTCGATAATTTTTTCCCTGTTTGCGAAATCCATATTTATTCCGGTCTTCATAAGCGGACCAAAATTTTTATAAAATTCTTCATATTTTTTCGGATCATTGCTTGCCATATCCTGCAAAAATGAAAGGATTTTCGATGTTAATGTATTTTTTATTTTTATCATTACCGGACTTTTTTGCGTAACTTCACGAGATACATTTAATGGCAGATCAATTGTATCAACAATGCCCTTAGCAAATCTTAAATATTCAGGAAGGACTTCTTTGCAGTCATCCTGAATTAATATTTTGTTTGAGTAAAGATGAATAGATTTTATATCTCTAGTCCTCAAAAAATCAAAAGGAGCTGATTTTGGGATAAATAAAAGTGATTTAAAATTAACCGCACCTTCAACTGAAAGATGAAGATGAGCTAAAGGTTCATCAAAATCATTTGTTATAAATTTATAAAATTCAGTAAGTTCATTTTCTTTAATTTCACTGGATTTTCTATGCCATAATGCGCTTACTGTATTAACCTTTTCTTTTTTAAGATAAATCGGGAAATCTGCAAAATTTGAATATTTATTTATTATCTCTTTTATTTTGTATTCTTCAGAAAATTCTTTAAAATTGTCTTTTAATTTAAAAGAAATTTTTGTACCTCTGTCACTTTTATCTATTTCCTCAATTGTATATGTTCCTTCACCGGTGGATTTCCATGAGTACCCTTTTGAAGTTGAATCTGCATAACGTGTTTCAATTGTCACTTCATCTGTAACCATAAAAACAGAATAAAATCCCACACCGAATTTACCAATTAAATTTACATCAAAAGGTTTATTCTCTTCTTTTAATTTTTTAATAAATTCCATTGTTCCTGATTTTGCAACAGTACCAATATTATTTACAAGATCAGCTTCAGTCATACCAATCCCATTATCTTCAATGGAAAACGTCTGTGCTTTGGAATCAAAATCAATTTTAATTAATAGTTCTGCATCAGGGTCAATAATATTTTTATCAGTTAATTTTTTAAATCTTAATTTGTTAAGCGCATCAGAAGCATTTGAAATAAGCTCGCGTAAAAAAACTTCCGGATGCGTATAAAGTGAATGGATAATAATATCCAATAGCTGTTTCATTTCAGCTTTATATTCATATTTATGTATTTTTGTTTCCTGTTCGCTCATTTTATTCTCTCTTTAAGTAGAAGACGGAAGTTGAGGTATTGATTCCTTTAGATTCTTTCTAGTATTCATTGTGCATCTTCCCTCAAAAATCACACCTTCTGCTATGCTAATACGAGGAGTATTTATATCCCCAAAAAGTTTTGCAGGTGCAATAAGTTCAGCTTTAGTTTTTACAAGAACATCACCTTTTACTTTTCCGCCAATCACAACACTGCCGATTTCAATATCAGCTTCAATATCTCCGCTTTTACCCACATATAAATTACCTTTGCTTTTTATTTTGCCATTAAATTTACCATCGATTCTAACATTTCCTTCGCTTAACATTTCACCGCGAAAATGAGAACCATGGCCTAAAAGTGTTCCGATTTTAGATTCATTATTTACATGTTTTGTATCTACTACAGCCATTATTTTGCTCCTTCTTATGACCAGATAAATGCATTGCGCCATAATTAAATTTTATAATTAAGTAAAAATTTAATTATGGCGCAATGTAAATTAATCTATTAATTTATCAATCATATATTTACGCGGATCAACTTTTTGCCCTTTTACTATGACTTCATAATGTACATGCGGGCTAATACTTTTTCCTGAATTCCCAAGAGTTGCAATTATCTGACCACGTGTAATTTTTTGTCCGACTCTAACAATTGATTTTTCGTTATGTCCATAAAATGTTTTAAATCCATAACTATGATCAACAATAACAACATTGCCAAAATTCCTCATAACACCTGAAAACTCAACAATACCATCAGCAGCTGCTCTAACAGGAGTGCCAACCATTGCTGAAATATCTATACCTTCGTGAGTTTCCTGCCCGCCGGTAAAAGGTGATACTCGACGTCCAAATTCTGAAACCGCCCATCCTTCTACTGGCCAGATTGATGGAGTACAAGATAAAAGATCTTCCTGTTCTTCCAAAAATCCCTGCAATTCCTGAAAATTCTTTTTTAATAAAATAAACTCTCTTAAAGTGCGGTTGTAAGGATTTTTACCTGAAGGTAATACAATTGAATCTACCGGACTTGTATACATTTTTTCATTAAAGAAAATATCTTCATCTTTAGTTATCGGGCCTCCCTGTCCACCCATAGATTTTTTATTTTCTTCTTTTCTTATATCCAGTCCAGTCATAATACGAAGTTTATTATCAAATTTTTTTAATTGAACTAAAATCTTATTCAAATTTTTTAATTCTTTTTCCTGAGATGATTTATCTTCTTTTAATTGGTTATTTTTTTTGATTAATTCAGCATTATACGGACGCAGCACTACAACCTCACCTCGTATTTTGCTGTAATCATAAATAAAATAGATAGATGAAAGTAAAAGAATCCCTAATATACTTCCAATAGTATATAAATAGGGGATAGGTATTTTTATATTATGCACCTTCCCATTAGTATGAGGCACAACCATTATTGTTAATGGTTCTTTTTGCATGCTGGTTTGATTCCTTTTTTTCGATTTTAAAAATAATTTTCATTAATAATACTATATTGATATAATAAAGTCAAGAAAAAACTTAACTTTTTCGTAATTTTTTAATTTTTTTTTAATTTAAATGAATTGACTTTTATTATAAAAACATATTATTATAATATTTATGCAAAATCGTATAGTTATTTCAGCAAGTCGCCGCACTGATTTAGTCGGCTCTTACCCTGATATTTTTTTAAAAAAATTAGAAGAATACTCTCCTGATTTAGTTCATACTATAGTAATATGGACAAAAAATCCAGCTAATATTATTAAAAATTCAGCAATTAAAAAAAAATTACTTGCATTCAGCCAGATATATATCCATTTGACAATTACTGGCATGGGTAGAACTGAACTTGAACCTGGTATTCCGGAATCAAAAAAAATTATTGAATTTTTACCTGAACTTATTAATATAGTTTCAAGTCCTGAAAGAATTTCATGGCGTTTTGATCCAATAATTAAAATTTTAAAAAATGGGCGGGAATTTACAAATTTTGTTTTTTTTGATTCCCTGTTAAAAAAAATAGCGCCATTAGGAATAAAAATTTGCCGCACAAGCTGGATTTTTCCTTATAAGAAAGTATACAATCATCTTGAAAAATATGGGTATAAATTGATTTTGCCGTCACATTCAGATATGATAAATGATTATAATTACCTGAAGGCAGAATTAGAAGCGAAAAAAATGACTCTGGCTGTTTGCGCGCAGGAAAGGTTCCCCCGTTCTGCATGTATTGATGGTGAATTTCTTTCAAAAATACATCCTCAAAATTTTATTTGTTCTCATGCTCGGGATACCGGACAGCGGCAATTTTGCGGATGTACAAAAAGTATTGATATTGGTTCATATGGATTAAAATGTAAACATGGTTGTATTTATTGTTATGCAAATCCGGAAATGAAAACCTAAATATGCAATTAAATAAAATTCGTTCAAAAATTAAATCAATTAATCCTTTTATCCTTGCATCTGTTTCAGGGATATTGCTTGCAGTTTCTTTCCCGAGTTTTAATTATTCTTTCTTAATCTGGGTTAGCTTAACTCCTCTTCTAATAGCACTTGAAAATACAGAAGGGAAAACTGCATTCTGGATTGGATATACTCAAGGTTTGATCTTTACTTTAATATCCCTTTTCTGGATAAAAATTTTTCATGTTTTAGCTTTACCGGGTATGCTGCTTGTGTTCTCAATTTATTTTGGTATTTTCGCATGGTTATATACTTTATTAAGAAAACACTTTCATTCATTTAAACCATGGCTGGCACCTCTTATCTGGGTATCCATAGAATATCTTCGTTCAATCGGATTTCTCGGATTTGCATGGAATTGTCTTGGATATTCTCAATATAAAAATATTTATTTGATTCAGTTTGCTGATTATACTGGTGTCGCAGGTGTGTCATTCCTTATTGTTTTTACCAATGCCTGTCTTATGGATATTTTTTTTAATGAAAAAAGTCAGATTAAATATTATTGGATAAATACTGTATTAATAATGCTGGCTTTTTTTTATGGTTATTTTTCTTTAAACAAAAAAACTGAAAGCACCCGGTCTCTTAAAATTGGAATAATTCAGGGTAATTTTGATGCTAGAATGTATAATGACTATATTAAATTATCCACGCTTAAAAAACTTTCTTCAAAATTTTCAGGTCTTGATTTAGAAATATATACGGAAACTGTTTTGATGGAAAATTTGTTAAATAATTTTATGATTAGAAATGAAGTCGAAAATATTGCCAGGCAAAACAATTCATTTATTTTAATTGGAAACCCTGTAGCAGAGAGTTCACCTGATAATACTGTCAAGGATTTTAATAGTGTTTATTTAATTAATCCGGAAGGCTCATTTTTGCAACGATATGACAAAATGCATCTTGTCCCATTTGGGGAAGTTTTTCCTTTTCATAATTCCTTTGATTTTATCAGAGAATGGGAAAAAGAAGTGGATTGCGGGGGATTTGAACCTGGTAAAGAAAGAGTAGTTTTTGAACTAAAAGATAAAAATCGAAAAGCATATTTTTCCACTATTATATGTTTTGAAGCAGTATTTGGCGATTTAACCAGAAAATTTGTAAAGGATGGCGCACAATTTCTTGTTAATATTACCAATGATTCATGGTCATATAGTACTGCTTCTCATTATCAGCATGCAATAATGAGCATTTTTCGGGCAATTGAAAATCGAGTATATTTTGTAAGAGCAGCTAATACAGGTGTATCTTTTATAATTGATCCCTATGGAAGAATATTAAGGAAATTAGATGTATTTAAGCAAGGAATTTTGGAAGATAAAATTTATTTAAAAAATAAAAATGATCTTACATTTTATTCAAAATACGGTGATGTGTTTTCTCAAATTTGTGTTGGTATTTTATTAATATTTGTAACTTTATATTTTATAAATTGTAAATTAAATTAAGCTCGATAAATCGAGCAACTACAAAAATTTAATGTAGAGACGCAAAATTTTACGTCTCTACTTTCAATTTCCTATACATTAAAAATAGAACAAATTTATTTTGCTTAAGTTTTTATACTTTTTGCCGAATATATAATCAAGATTAAAAAGAATAAACATGAGGGCTAAAAAAATGGAACAAGCATTGAAGCTATTGGACAATATAATAAAAAAATATAGAATGTTTAATAGCAATATCCACATTGTTGATTTTGTTGCAAAAGTTGAAGAACTTAAAAAAGATGTTAAGAGAGAAAATGTTGCAACAAAATAGTTGAGGATTTATATTTCCCGTCTGCCTTCAATTGCTTTTCCAATAGTAGGGCCATCTATATATTCTAAATCCCCGCCCATTGGTACACCAGATGCAATCCTGCTTATTTTTATATTTAATGGTTTAATTAACTGAGCTAAATATATAGCTGTTGCTTCGCCATCCATTGTGGGATTTGTAGCTAAAATTACTTCTTTTACTGAAGAAGAAGAATTTGAAAGTCTTAACATGAGTTCTTTTATTTTAATATTACTTGGTGATATCCCTTTCAAGGGAGAAAGTCTTCCCAGTAATACATGATAATACCCCTTATACATATTTGCTTTTTCAATTGAAATTAAATCTTTTGGCTCTTCAACAACACATAATAAAGAAGGATCACGTTTCGCATTACGGCAGATATTACATAAATTTGCTTCAGATATATTATAGCACTGCTGACAATAAGTTATTTTTTCTTTAACTTCTTTAATAGCTTCCCTTAAATTTTCAGCTTCTTCACGAGAAGCACTTAAAATATAATAAGCTAAACGCTCTGCTGTCCTGGTTCCAATGCCCGGCATTTTTTTAAATTCTTTAATTAATTTTTCTAGACTGCTTGCTATTTGCTGCATTACATTAGACCTGGAATATTAAATCCTTTTGTAAGTCCCTGCATTTCATTCTCTACCATTTTAAGTGACTGCCTGATTGCTTCATTAACTCCGGAAAGGATTAAATCTTCAAGCATTTCAACATCATTAGGATTTACTACTTCTTTCTCTATTTTAATTTTTAAAATTTCCTGTTTGCCATTTATTGTAATATTTACCATTCCACCGCCAGTGGATACATTTAAAACCTTGTTTTCTAATTCTTTCTGCAATCTACCCATCTGCGACTGCATTTCCTGCACTTTTTTTAACATATTACCCATATTTCCCATTTGTCCTTTACCCATTTTAATATCCTTTCATATCGTATTAGTATTTATTGTTCAAGTATCAAACATTTTTCAGGACAGCTCTCAACGCAAGTCCCGCATTCAATACAAGCTTCAGGATGCACAATATGCGATTTCCCATCCTTAACTTCAAAAACATTCGGGTCTACAGGACAAACAGATTGACATGTCCCTTCACCAGTACATTTTTCAATTTGAATTTTTATTGGCATTAAAATAAACTCCCTTCATAATTTTTAAATATTTATTAATATAACATACATGAAAATTAAAATCAAATATTCTGAACCAAATTCCATATAAATTAGGCTCGATAAATCGAGCAACTACATTACAATATGTTGTAGTTGCCCAATTCATTGGGCTCTTTCAATTTCCTGTACTTTGAACCAAATTCCAACTTGACATAAATAAAAAATATGCTAATATATGGGTGGTTGCCCACCCACACAAAAGGATTTTTATGAAAAACAAAAAAGAATTAATAAAACAAAAAATGATTGAAAGCGCTGCCTGCGAATTCGCTTCTTATGGATTTGAAAAAGCCAATATTAATACGATTTCCCAAAAAGCGGGTTTTGGCAAGGGTACAATCTATAATTATTTTAAAAATAAGGATGCCCTTCTTATTGAATCCGTTCGCTTTGCCTCTCATATGGTTACTGAACTGGCACGAAAAAAAATTGCAAATGAAAAAGATGTTATAAAAAAATTATACCTTATTATTTATTCACATTTTGAGTTCTCCCATGTGCATGAAGAATTGCTAAAAGTTCTTATAAAGGAAGGCTATTCAGCACCTTCTAATTTGCAGAAAAAAATTCTTGAAGCAATGGACGAATGTTATCATCTTGTTATGGAAGTCATATTTGAAGGAAAAGAAAAAAAAATATTTGCATCATGGGTGGATGGATTTACATGTGCAAATCTTTTGACTGGAATGCTGTTTCATCATGATTGTACATGCTGGGCACTGAAAGGCAGCATAAAGCATCCTGAAAAGGAAACGAAAATTATTTTTAATTATTTAATTAGAGGGATTTGTACCATTCAATCTCAAAACCAGATTGATAAATTAGGAGAGTATTATGAATAATGATTTTTTAATTGTCGCAGAAAATATAAGTAAATCTTACTGGACTGAAAATATTGAAACCAAAATATTGGACAGCACCTCATTTAAAATCAAAAAAGGTGTGTTCATTGTTGTATTGGGTGTTTCAGGAAGCGGAAAAACTACATTATTAAATCTTATTGGCGCAATGGATTCTCCTACTACTGGAAATATAGTAATAGAAGGTAATAATATCACAAATCTTCCACAAAAAGATTTGACTAATTTTAGACGTGATAAATTAGGTTTTATTTTTCAATTTTATAATCTGCTCCCCACACTTACTGCTTTAGAAAATATTCAATGCGGACTTGAAATTCTTCCCTTATCTAGAGAGGAGATTAAAGATAGAAGTTTGGAATTTCTGGATAAAGTCGGGCTTAAGGAAAAAAGAGATAAATTCCCCTCACAGCTTTCTGGCGGTGAACAGCAGAGAATAGCAATGGCACGAGCATTGGCAAAAAAACCTATATTGATTCTGGCTGATGAACCTACAGGGAATCTTGATGAACATACCGGAGAAAAAATGATTAAGCTTATGAAAGATCTAAATCATGAAACACAAGCAACTTTTATCGTTGTTACTCATAATCAAAAAATATCAAGAATAGCAGATAGAGTTCTTCAAATTCATGAAGGTAAAATTATATGAAAACAATCTATATAAAAGTTTTACGCGATTTAAAAAAAATGAAACTTCACACATTGGCAATTATCCTGACTTTAGCCTGTGGGATTGGAGTGTATACTGGCGTAGATATGGGGATAAAGAGTCTTTTCTATACACGTGACAAAATTTTTAAAGATATGAATTTTGCTGATCTTGAAATTCAAATCCTGCCAGAGGACATTCGTAACTTGCCGGATTTCAGCGATATCCCGGAAATAAAACACGTTGAACAGCGTCTTGTTATGCCCGGAATAATCCAACTTAAAAATAACACACGGCTCACTGCACTAATGGTATTTCAGGAAAACCTAAAACCTGATATAAATAAATTAGAAATTATTGAAGGCAGAAATATCAATGGAAACAAACTTGATGAAGCTATAGCAGAAAAGACTCTGCTGGTTCATCATGGAATTAAACCGGGGGATTTAGTTGAACTTAAAATTGGAGAAAAAATTTATAAAAACAAAATAGTTGGTATTGGTATTAGCCCTGAATACATTATCATAAGCGCTAATCCTGAAGCCCTTTTACCAGAAAAAGGATCATTAGGTGTAGTATTTTCCTCTCTTAAACAAATCCATGAAAATCTTGGATTCACAATGGTAAATGATATTTTATTTTCTTATAAAGAAAATGTAAATAAGAAAAAAGTGCAGGCAAAAATTCTTGAAAAACTTAAGGATATAAATCTTGAGCGAGTTTTACCGCTTGAAGAACATTTTACGTATAAATATCTTCAACTTGATTTAAATGCCTATGAAATGTATGTCCCTGCAATCGTGGTTGTACTGGGTGCTCTTTCATTCATAATAACTCTTATAAATTTTAATAGACTTATAATGCATCAGCGTAAGGAAATAGGAGCGATTTTAGCTATTGGATATCAAAGTTCTGTAATATTAAAAGCATATGCACTTGGTGCAGGAATAATCTGCATTGGTGGTATGATTATAGGATTTCCATTAAGTATTTTTTTGCGAAATATATATACTTACATCTATAATAATGCTCATGGATTAATAAATGTATATAATACTGTATTTTTTGTTAGTCTGGTTAAAGGTGTGATATTTGCGCTATTTGCAATAGGAATTTCTTTTTATATACCTCTATTTCGTTTACTTAAATTATCTCCAAGAGAAATAATCCATCCGACTTTTAAAGAAAGTATTTTAAGCAGTTCAATAATCCGCCGGGTATTTTCTTCAATATCTCTTCTCTCCATTGGAAATAAACTGGGGATAAGAAATATTTTCCGTAATCCTGTAAGGTCTGCTTCAACAACCATTTCAATTGCTTTTTCAATTGGTGTGACAATATCATATATGGTGCTTACAACTTCAACAATTAAAACTGTTAAAGAACGATTTGATAGAAATAAATGGCATCTTGCATCAGATTTTTTATATCCAGTTTTTTATGAAGATTATGAGGAATTTAAAAAAATTAATGGAGTAACTGAAATAGAACCTTATTTCAGGCATTATGTGGAAATAGGAAAATATGATTCTTCACGAAAAAATAGTAATTCCGATGAACATCTTGAAGGTTCTGGTATGATAGGTTTTCATTCAAATTCGGCAATGAGAAAATTACCCCTTATGGCTGGCCGGCATTTTGAAAATAAAAATGAAATAGTCTTAAGTTATGATCTTGTCAAAAAATTAAAATTAAAACTTGGAGATGTAGTTCAGGTAAAAGTCGGAATGAAAAAATTTAATTTTACTATGGTAGGATATAAATCAGATGTTATTGTAGGAGAAACATTTATAGATTTCTATCGTGCAAGAGAAATATTCGAATTTCCTGATGAAGCATCGGGTGTATTTGTAAAAACAAAACCGGATGCTATGAATAAAGTGGAAACAGAAATTTACAATAAAGGATTTGTAGCTAAAGTTACACGAAAGAATGTCCTTGTTGATAAATTTATAAAATTAATAGAAGATGTAACAGGCATAATAGATATAGCTCGCGGAATAAGTATTTTTGTAGCTTTATTATTTATTTTCACCAGTGTTAATTTTGGAATAAGTGAACGAGAAGGTGAATTTGCCACCTTAAAAGCAATAGGTTATAGTAACGCATCATTAAGAACAATTGTTTTTGCTGAATCAATGACAATTGGTGTGATGAGTTCAATATTAGCAATTCCATTAGCATCCGGGATATCAGTATATCTGGCTCATCTAACAACAGAGGCATGGTTTAATGTGGACAATTATTTTGAAATAAAAGATTTTGCATGGGGAATTGTCCCAATGTTAATGTTAATTCCATTCAGTCTTTTGCCGGGATTTAAATATTTATCTAAAATGAATATTACTGAAACTATCAGGACAAAAATTATTGAATGATTTGTTTTTTAAAGGAGCATATTAATATGAAAATTTTTAAAATTTATTTTGTATTTTTTATCTGGATTTTACCTTTTAAATTAATTAAAGCTGAACAGCCTGCTCCGCGTGAAATTATGTGGAATGTTATAAATAAATATCGTGCAAATGACGAGAAGCTTACGATAAAAATGATATTAATAAATAAAGAAGGCAGAGTTTGGGATAGAACTGCTACTTTTTATATTAAACGTATGGATGAAGAAAATGATAAAGCAATGTTTCTTTTTCACTCTCCGCCTGATTTATCCGGAAGCGGAGTTTTGACAATTGAAAATAAACATGGAGAAGATGACCAGTGGATGTATGTACCTGCGTATCATACTGCCAGACGCATTTCTGCAGCAAACAGGTCTGATCAATATATGGGTACGGATTTTTATTATGAAGATGTGATACGTGTGCGTGTTGAAGAGTATGAGTATAAAATACTTGGGCATGAAAAAATAAATGATATTAATTGCTTGATTCTTGAAAGCACTCCTATCTCTCCAAGATTAAAACTCGAATCCGGTTATGGCAAAATAGTTTCATGGATCGATCCTGAAAAATTTATGATTTTAAAACAGGATCTATACAGCAAAAAAGATGGAACATTAATTAAGAAACTATTTAATTCAGATTTAGCAAATTTTAATGGTACTTTAAGATGGAATAAAAGAGAAATGCTCACTTTATCTACAGGACATAGAACAATAGTTGAATATACTAAACAGGAATTCAATAAAGGAATACCCGATAATTATTTTACTATACACTTTTTAAAAAGAGGCAAATAGTGCGATTAAAATTTGTTACAATATTTTATTTCATTTTTTTTACTATTTCATGTTCAGCAATTGCTGATGAATTGAAATTTAAAGGAACTATTGATTATTTACAGTCTTCATTTAAACAAAATAAAGATTTAAAAAATATACCTGATTCATGGTATGAATTAAAATTTTCACCGATTATTGAATATTCACCCAATGATCTTCTCAAAATAAATCTAGAACCGGACATAAGAAAAAATTTTAATTTAGAAGAAAGAAATAATTATAATTTTCGTGAATTATGGGTGGAAATATTAGAAGAAAAATGGTCAATAAAAATTGGCAAACAAATAATTGAATGGGGACGCACAGATACTATTAAACCTGCTAATGTATTCAATGTAAAAGATTTAACTGATTTAATAAATAATATAGATACCGGCATACATGCTGTAGAATTTTCTCATTATATTGGAATGCATGAATTAGAACTGGTATGGATACCTGTTTTTACTCCTCATCGATTGCCGTATAACGAAAATAATCGCTGGTTTATCTTTCCTCGTACAAAAATATTAAATTCGGGACCGGTAAATTTGAAATATTATATTGATGAAAATAATCTTCCAGAAAAAAATATAAATTCTTCAGAATACGGAATACGATTTAATTATCTGGGTACCGGATTTGACTGGGCAATTACAGGCGCAAAAAGTTTTGACCGCATTCCAACATATTTTCAACAGGAACAGGGAAGCTATGATTTTCAAAAAAACGAAGCTTTAATACATGTCCTCCCTAATTATAAAAGCATTTATCTTGTCGGTGTTGATGGAGCAGCAGCAATCTCTCAATATGGATTAAGGACAGATTTAGCTTATGTATTTACTGAAGATATGAAAAGTGCTAAAGATGAGATTGACGACCCATATTTGCAAATGGTATTTGGCATGGATAGAAATTTCAGTCGTATATTCAGAGATTGGGATTTATTTATTTTATTGCAATATGCTCTGGATAAGGAACTGCCTGTTCAGGGTAAGGAAAATCAAGATGAACCATATTCAAAATTAAAACATTTTTATCGTCAGGCAGGTCTTTTTAATTCTGAACTTAAATTTTCTGAATTTAAAAAATTGGTATTTAAAGGATTTAGTAATTTGGAAAAAGAAGATTATTTATTCCAGATGGAATATGTATATAAACCATGGGATGTTGTAGAAACAATGATCGGCGGAGATATTCCTGGTGGAAAAAAAGACGGATTTTTTGGATATTTTGATAAAAGTGATCGAATGCGGATTGGGGTAAAATATTATTTTTAGTATATTTGCAACTATTCAGCACAATTTAGCGGATAATGCATAAAATATTGTATTGGCGTGCACCTTTGGCTTTCCGACATGTTTAATCCCCAATAAATAATGTCGGGGACGAATCCATTTTTCAGTTTAAATATAAAATCTGGATTCCCGCTTAAACACTGCGGGAATGACAGACTCTCCTACACCGCGAAATAAATGTGCTGAATAGTTATAAAAATTCTTCTCTTGACAAAATGTAAGAAATATGATAATTTTAATGAAAATTTGAAAAAGTAAGGAGTAAATATAAATGTATTCTTCTACTGTTACATCTAAAGGGCAAACTACTATTCCTAAAAAAATTAGAAAATTGTTACATTTAAAATCTAAAGATAAAATTGTTTACATTTATGAAGATAATAAAGTTTTTCTGAAGCCAATTAAAGGGACTATTCTTAATCTTAAAGGTGTTATTAAACATTCCATAAAAAAACCAATTGATTTTTATAAATTAAGAGATGAAGTAAAACAGAAAATTGCCAAAGAATCGATAGAGGAGTAGAATGATTTTTTTAGATACAAACATTATATTGCGTTATTTGACATGGGATGATCCAAAAAAAGCTGATAAGTGTGATTCTCTCTTTAAAAGAGTAAGCGAAGGCAAAAAAATTCTTTTTACCACTACATTAGTTATTGCTGAAGTAATTTGGACATTAGAAAAAGCATATAAACTACCCAAGAAAGAGATAGTGACATATGTTCAACAGATATTAAATACTCCTAATATTAAACTTGATGAAAAGGATATATTACTTGCTTCAATAGGTCTTTATGAAATTAAAGGGATTGATTTTATTGACGCTTATAATGCTACTATGATAGAAACTAAAAATATTAATTCTCTTTATTCTTATGATAAACATTTTGATTTAATTTCTTCTCTTAAGAGGTTAGAACCATGAATATATAAATTAACATTAATTGCAGATATGACATGGTTCCAAGACAGGACATAAAAAATTTAAGATGGATGGTAATCCCACGATTACAAATTACGTTTCAGTTTTACCTTCCACAATTTTTATTTCTTCCTCCGTTAATCCATATAAATCATAGACCATCTGGTCAATCTGGTGTTCGTAGTTGTGTACTTTGGTTTGTTTAGCGGAATTATCGGGATAATCAGCGTCTTTTGTTATTGAAAGAATTTTGTCGACAAGATTAATAAATGGTTTTTGTTCTGATAAAGATATTTCCGTTATCAGAATATTTTTTAAGAACATTGCTTTGCAAATAAAAAATCCACCTGCTTTTGGGACTGTGATTTTTTTACAAAACCATTTGATTAATTATTTTCTATAGAGTTATATCTTTCTTCTCTGGTTCCGTATCTGAATAGATATAAATAAGTATATTTGTATCAACGAATATTTTATTTTGCATATATTTCTTCTCTGTTAAATTTCCATTTTTTAGTATCAATCTTTATCTGATCTGATAGTAGTTCTTTTTCTATATCTCTTTTAACTCTTACTGTAACTTCCAAATCGTGATGTATAAATTTTTTAGGTAATTCAATTGTCAATGATTTATTTTTTATTTTCATTCGTTTTTTTACTATTAACATTTTTCCCTCCATAGCATGAAATTATTTAACTAATATTCCTAATTATTTTATATTTTAACATTAAATATGGATAAATCATAATAAATTATTTAACTTTCCACATTAATTTGTGTTCCTTATGAAAGCATAACAAGGATACTTGCAGCCATGTGAACAACCCTCTACATGATTTAAACAAAAATCAGTGTATTCCACTTCGCTTTTATATAAAAGTGATTTTCTTATAATAGTTTGCATATTTAAAAAAGACTCCCTTGACCGTTTGAATTTGATTTAATAATACTATTCCATATTTTTTGTGCAAGTTTCGTATCCTTTGATGCAAGAATTAAAACATTAGAATCTCCGCATATTATATTGCAATTAGATGGTTTGCTAGTTCTTTTTGTTAATGCATTTGCATTGATTTCATTAATATCAAAATAAAAATATTCGTTGAAAGGAGCTTCATCTCTATTTAAAACTCTGATCCCGCCACCATCAATTTCTTTATTTTCATATCTTATAACACATTTTCCCGGACCAGCAAATAAATCTATAAATACAGCATTCCCTTTATTCGAAAATTTTCTTCTTGCTTCACGTGAAGCATTTAAATATCGTTCTAAGTAAAAATATTTATCTTCCGCCCATGAACCTACACATTGAACTGGGAGAGAATCAGACCCTAATATAGGGCAATTATTATCTTTGTCTTTACAATTATCACTTTTACAATTTCTCATTTATATTAACCTCACTATTTATTAAAATTTTCTACAATCTTTATTTCTTCCTCTGTCAATCTATATAATTCATATACCATCTGGTCAATCTGGGATTCGTATTCATGGACTTTGGCTTGTTTGGTGAAGTTATTAGGATAATCGGCGTCTTTGGTGATGGCAAAAATTTTGTCTACAAAATTAATAAATGGCTGCTGTTCCGATAAAGATATTTCTTTTATCGGAATATTTTTTAAGAACATTACTTTGTAAATAAAAAATCCGCCAGCTTTTGGAACTGTAGTTTTTTTTGTTTGCTCTGCTGCAAACTGCGCTTGTTCAAATTGCCTTTTCTCTTCTTCAGTAAGTTCCCATTCACAATACTCTTTTGAGACTTGTTCCCATTCTTCCAAAATCACAGCTCTATTCATTTTTTTATCTCCTTAGCCATAATCACCCTCCTTAAATTATGACTTATTAATAATAATTATTTTGTCAGGGATTAAAAATATTTAGACTTCTAAATAAATATAAATGGCAAAAATGGCAAAATTTAATTTTAAGAAATTTATATTGACATATATTGTATATTGTGTTATATTATAAAAAATAATATTTATTTGGAGGTGAAATTATGGGTGAATGGAAAAAATTTATTTCGGAAGGCAGGGGTGTCGCTCCTAAAATCGGGATAAGAAAAGGTGGTCAAATAGGTTTAAATATTTCGGCATTAAAAAAATTTAAATTAGATAATTATAAATATGTGGTCTTTTTTATCAATGAAGATGACATGAAAATTGGCATAAAACCAATAAATAGTGAAATGGAAGAAGGTGCTTGTAAATTAAGAATATCTAAAAGTGGTGTTTCTGTTTCAGCTAAGAATTTTATAAATACATACAATTTAGAAAATATTAAAAAAACAAATTTAATTTGTGAATGGGATAATGAAAATGAAATGATTATTGCAAAATATAATAAATAAGATAAACGAAAGGTGAAAACGCAATGTGTCCACTAAATAATCAAGAACATTTAAATGGTAAAGTTGCTGTTTTTATAGATGCAGCGAATATAATACAGTTGTATTAATGAGTGGTGATAGTGATTTTGTTTCTTTAGTTAATTTATTAAAAGGCAATGGTAAAAAGGTGATAATTATATCAACTCGTTGGCATGTAGCAAAAGATTTAATAAATGCTGCTGATTATTATATGGATATTAATAAATTTAAGGATTTTTGGGAATACGACAACGACAAACATTCCTAAAATCACAAAACCCGTTTGTATGCCCGAAGGCATAACAAACGGGTCTCGGATGACTTGTCTACATATATAATAACCTATAATGATAAAGATTGTCAATAAAAATTTATAAATCGAATTGAATCATAAAAAATGTTACCCAAGTTATTTTAAATTAAAATTCATTTGAATTATTAAATTATAATATATATTAATAACAATTTCAGAGGTGATAGCCTTGTTTATTAAAACTATAACTATTAAAAATTTTAGGTCTATTTTAAATGACAATTTTAATGTCAATAATTTAAATATGATTGTTGGAAATAACGATGTTGGAAAATCAAATTATTTAAAAGCATTAAATTTATTTTTTAATGGACAAACTGATCCTGGAAAAAATTTTAAATTTGAAGATGATTATTGTAATTTTGCTCAACATAAAAACAAAAAAGCGGATGAAATAAATATTGAAATAATTTTTACTCCACCTAAAACTTATATGGAAGGGAGAGAAGTTATATGGAAAAAATCATGGCGAAAAAAAGGTTTTTTTGAAGAAGAAATAACATATGTTGACGGTGATGAGATATCCGGTAAAACAAAGATACGCGCATGGCTGAAGCATTTAAGATATAAATATGTTCCAGCAATAAAAGGAAGTAAATATTTTTCAGATTTATTACTTGATTTACATAATACTCTTCTTATAACAATTGAACAGGAGTTGAAAGATGCAGGCACAGGATTTATTTCTAAAATTAGAGAGAATACAAAAAGTATTTCTGATAATTTATTTTCAAAATTAGGGCTTGAAAGTAATATTAATTTACCTGGTGATTTAAGCAGTTTGTTTTCAACTCTTGAGTTCCAAACTAAAAATGGACAAAATATAGTTCCGTTAAATCAAAGGGGCGATGGAATTAAAGCCAGACATATTCCGATAATTCTTGAATATCTTGCTGTGCAAGAAAATACTATTACTGCTCAAGGAACTGTGAGAACATCCACAATATGGGGCTATGAGGAACCAGAAAATAATTTAGAAATGACAAAAGCGTTTGAATTAGCAAACGAATTTTTAAATTATGCTGAAGATATACAAATATTTTTAACGACACATTCACCTGCTTTTTATTCTCTTGGGGATAAAAATTCGAAAAGTATAAATACTTATTTTATTAATCTTGAAGAAAATAATACTCCATCTAGGTTATCACTTACAGGGAATGATAATAATCTTGATAATAAAATGGGAATATTACCTATTATAACACCTCATATTAAAGAAAAATTAAAAGAAATTAAAGAACTTGAAAATTCGAATAAAAAGTATCAACAAGAAATTCAACAAATGAATAAACCTACATTATTTGTAGAAGGTGAAACAGATGTAAAAATATTACAAAAAGCTATTGAATTAAATATTAATGCGGTTTCTTTATTAAATAGTATAATTATTAAAAGTGATAAAAGTGCAGGATGTAATTATGTGAAAGATATGTTGATTGGTTGGGCACATTCCCGAAAAAAAATAAAAACTGCTGGATTATTTGATAATGATGAAGATTCTAAAAAAGCAAAAAAAGAAGTAGATGGTAGTAAAAAATGTACATCAGCTAAACAAAATGAATTATTAAAAACATTTCTTTTAGAAAAATCCCCTCATATAATTGAAATTTATAAAAAAGGTATAACTCTGCCATTTTCTATAGAAGATTTATTCCCACCTTTCATATTTAAACATGCAGTTACAAATAATTGGTTAGAAGATAAGGATTTAATAGGTATTAATAATTTTAATGATCGAACAAAAAGCTTTAATGATTATTGCAAAGAAAAAGGATTAACAGATGATGAATTCCTTTATCTAAAAAGAGTTAAAATATTTAATAAAGAAAATTTTACTAATTATGTATGCGGATTAAAAAATGAAGATGCAATTAATGCATTTTTATGTTTTAATAAATTAATTGAAGAAATAAAATCATTTTTCCAGACTCAACTCAACCCTAATTAATATTATACAAAATAACTAATTCCCTTCCACAATCTTTATTTCTTCCTCCGTCAATCCATATAATTCATACACCATCTGGTCAATCTGGTGTTCGTAGTTATGGACTTTGGTTTGTTTGGTGGAATTATCAGGATAATCGGCGTCTTTGGTAATGGGAAGAATTTTGTCGACGAGATTAATAAACGGCTGTTGTTCTGGTGAAGATATTTCTTTTATTGGAATATTTTTCAAATACATAACTTTATATATAAAAAATCCACCTGCTTTTGGAACAGTAGTTTTCTTATAAACCCATTCGATTAATTTAGAATTTAGAAGTGCTAAAAGATATTTTAAGTGAATTTTATTTTCGTATTTATCGTTTACTCTAATACCACAAACAGTATCTCCATAATAAGTATTTTCTGGTGCGATTGAAAATCTATTTCGGTCGGATAACTCAGGTGTAATGATTTTGGAAAATGTAAAATTTGAAATATTTCTCTGATTCCATAACTCATACCATTTTTTACTCGAATCTATAAAATATTTTCTTGATTTAATTAACTCTATATTTTCATTTAAATAAGACAAAAATTTAGGACATTTTTTCCTGAGATGTTCTTCGTCTTGCGGAACTGTTTTATTATTAATTAATTTATAGGGATAAAAAACATATTCAGAATTGGATTTTAGATAATATTTATCTATTTCTCTTCCTCTTAAACATGGAAGAAAATAAGTTGATTCAAATTTATTTAGAGATAAATCTTCTTCTGATTTTAAATATAATTCATTCAATCCGGTAACTATGCCTTCGGATATTATTGAAATTTCTTTTAATTTTATATTATTACTAATTTTATTAATGATTTGACTGGCTTCAGAGTCTCTGAAACTCCAGGGTAATTCAGTAAGTTGTTTTTGAATTATTTCTATTGAATCATTTGAAAAATTTGTTCTAAATTTTAATTTATTATTTTGTGATATGCCCCTTTTAAAAGAAAAAATCCCTGTATAATTTGTTGCTTCATTAAATATTTGAGTATGTTCAAAATCAATTAATTCATATAATTGCGTATTTGCAAGTAAAAATTTTCTTATATTATTTCCATAGTCTCTTTTCGTAAAAGCAGTTGGGCAAATAAATATAAAAAAACCATTTTGATTTAAAAGATAAAAACCTTTTTCAATAAAAAGAATATAAAAATCATACTTCCCTTTGGCAGATTCATATAAATCCATCAAAAGTTTTTTTTGTGATTTTTCTATTTTATGGAAACCTTGATATGGCGGATTCCCTATCACCACATCAAAACCATCCTTCACCCCAAACATCCATTCCATATCAAACCAAGCACACGCTTCATCAGAAAATGGATTCCACTGCGAAAGTTTCAACGTCTGAGAATCTTTTCCTCCCCAACTCAAGCTATATTTAAACATACGGCTTTGTGTTTCTATGAATTCTTTTTCGATCCTTTTTTTCTCACTACCCCAGCTTCTTAAATATTCATTTCTTAAATTTTTCAATAAAACAATATCATCATCTGATTCAAAAAATGATTGCTGTTCATTATTTTTCGGCAAGCCAATCAAACTATTCGTGCATACAAATTTAAATTCAAGATTCGGCAGAGGCTCAATACCCCGATTCTCTTTCGCGTCATCAACTTTTTCATCAACGATTAACGAAAGAAAAAATCTGAGTTTTGATATTTCAATTGCTATTGGCTGAATATCAACACCATAAATCGCATTTTGAATAATACCAATTTTGTGTATATAGTTTACATTTTCACCAATAAATTTTTCTTTAGTCTTTTTTCGCATATCAATGTTTTCAATTTTCGATATTTGTTTGCTTAACCATTCTTTTGATTCCGGATCAACTTTTTGAAGAACAAGAAGCATCTTTTGCAATATACCCATTGGGAATGCACCGCTTCCGCATGCTGGATCAATAATTTTTATTGTATCAAGAGCGTTTATTATTTCATTCTTTTCATTATCTTTTAAATCAACCGCTTCTTTTTCATAAGCAAGGAGGTCTATAATCTTTTTTTCTTCAATTTTTGTTTTTGCAAGCAGATATTCTTTTAAACTCTGGTCAACCATATATTCAACTATAGGACGCGGAGTATAATAACTGCCGGTTGCTTTACGCGCTGTCTCTCCAGTGTCGGGGTTTATCTCAGCCAGAAGGTTTTCAAATATTCTGCCAAGCATTTCAGGATCAATTGAAAGCTCTACGTCAATTGATGTATTTTCATCTATTGTAAAATTGTATATTTCAAATTCCTGAAATAACTTAAAAAACCACTCATCTGGAATTTTAAGTGTATTAATATGTTTTGATATTTCCATTAGCCCTGGTTCATAAAAATCATGATTGTGCGGTGAAAACAAACCGCCATTTAAAAATGGGATATTTTTCCAGAGCTCAGTTTGAAATTGTTTTTTACGTTCAGAAACAGGCGTATTTAAAGCTTGAAAAAATAAAGGCTCAAGAATATTGTGATAATAATTTTTATTATTTTGCACGGAAGCTGACGAAACAAGCTCATCAGGCAAAAGAGAAATTCCAGCATCCAAATGTTTCTTTTTCAAAAACCAGCAGAATACAAGCCTGCCGATAAGGCGAACAGCAAATTCTTTTCTTACTTTTTCATCATTTGTAGAAGGTAAAAAAAGCACTGGGTTTTCATCGAATTTCTGTCTGCCAATTGTGCGTTTACCTCCTGCAAGATAGGTGAAAGCAAGAGCAATTTTTGTATAAAAATCTTTATTAACAACTTCTATCGAGAACCTGTTTTTCAAATCATCAAAATCTTTAACCCGTCCTTTTTTAACAAGATATTCTTCAGGTGTATGAGTTTTTGTATCAGGTCCAAGATAGAATGAATATCTTTTCGGATTTGAATATTCTTTTGTTACGCGCTTTCCTTCTTCCCATTTAAGATCAACTGTTACAAGTGAAAAACGAAAATTATCTTGTTTTTTGGAAGTAAAAAAAATAAGAGCTCTTGATTTGCCATATTGCGAAAGAAGCCTGAATGCATCTCGTGATATTGAAACACGCGGATCATTTTCTGATTTATGATGTAATTCGTAAATTGTTAAATCAAGAGAAGGAACATTGCCTATTTTACAAGAGCTTTGAATGTGTTCTGTACGGTAATTTAAATCTTCATCTGTATCCTCAAAATCTTCCGGAAGCAATGAGGTTTTTAGAAATTTTAAATATTCTGATCTTTTGTATGGAGACTGGAAATCAATTGACTTCATAATATTTTTCAAATGAATTATCATTAAGCAGCATAGTATAATTTACCTTTTTTACTTATTTCATCGAATAATTGCCAACCCTCTTTTATTTTTTTTAGGTATTCATCTTCTGTATATAATAATATATCTATCGAATAATCCTTTGAAATAATTTCTTTTTTAATATTAATAATTTCTTGTAATCTATTTTTTACATTATTTTTTATAATAAGAATATCTAAATCACTATTTTCTAATGGTTTTCCATAAGCATAACTACCAAAGATATATATTTTATCAGGATTAGATATTAGTTTAATTTTTTCTATAATATAATTTATTTTCTCTTCATTTAGCATAATAAATTTCCTCTCTAGCTAAAACTCTACCCATAGGGATTTTTCAAGTTCTTATTTTATCATATATTAAGTAAATTATTTAATTTAATACCAGTTTTATTTTTATAAACTTTATAATCCGAATCGATTGTAAGTATATTTTTAATATTAATACTTTCAGAAACAACTAATAAGGAACCATCTGCAATATCCATTGGTAAATCTGAATATTTTTGAACCAACTCTATCAATCTGTCTATATGTTCATCAGTTAGATCAAAAATTTGGACACCTCTTCTTTTAATCCATATAAGGTAATCAACTTGAACTTTTGAATTAAAATCAAGCATATACATCACTTCGGTAATAACCGGCCATGTAGTTATTAAATGCCCTTTATATTCCTTTAAAAAATATACAATATTTTCATGATACCTGTCATCTTTATCAAAAAGGGCAATCATTGGGCCTGCATCAATGAGAGTGTTTTGCACTTAGCTTCCCCTTTAATATATTTTTATAATCCTTTGATAAATTTCCTTTTTTACTTCCGTATTTTCCAAACAAATCTTTACCAATCTCATAAGATAAAGCTGTTTGATAATAATTTTCAAAATACACAGCTAATGCCTCTTTTATTACATCCGATTTAGTTTTATTTTCTATTTCAGCAATATTTTCAAGTTTTTCTTGATAGTCTACCGGTAATCTTATTGAGCTCATAATATTTCCCCCTGTTTTGTGTTGTAATACAAAATGTAACACAAAATTATATGCATGTCAATAATTATTTATGTTTCATTATTTATGTTTAATCCAGTTCCTCCGATAAAATAAGCGATTCCTTACCTTCTTCTATTAAATTTTCTCTTTCAATTATATTTAACAAATAAGAATGAGGAACTTCTTTTTTAAGTTCTTCAAAATCTTCTTTAAGATTTTCAATGCTTATTGCGCGGATGAGTTTTGCATAACGACCGGGCAACGCATCTAATTTCGTTAATACATAATGTAGATCATCAAGATAATCTTTTTCATCAATTAATTTTGTTTTTAAAACTTCGACTTTTAAAATTGCATCCTTCTTCCCTTTATCCAGCGCAACTTCTTTTTTTTGCGAGAAGAGAGTCTCGCATATATTTTTATAAATTTTATCAAAATATTTTGAGGTTTTTTCAGCAGATTCGTTTATATCAGCTTCAAAAATTTTAAGAGCGTCAATCAATGTCAAAGCATGAGATTCTTTATGTTCATCCGCAAACTTAAATGCAAATTCCTCTCCTTTTTTACCAAACACAACAACACCCTTTTTTGACCGTCCTATAGTTCTTTGTATACGGCATCTTTTAGGAAGATTCATTGCTTCATCAATAAGCTCCGGATTTGTATTACGCAAATTACGGATAAAATTTTCATATTCAGCATCAGGTGAAATTTCTTCTTGAGAGCTTATAGTATCTTTAAACTGTTTTGCAAAGTATGATTCGAGTTCTTCATCTTTGGTTAAAACTTTGGTATCCTCTCCAAACAGTGCATGGATCATTGCAATTTTAAGGGTTGATACTTGCTTTATGCGGGTTTCGCGTTCACCTGTTGCAGTTGGGAAAAAGTTGTAAATAAAAAGTTCATCAAAGACTTTTTTATTTATGCGGTTAATACGTCCAACACGCTGTATAACTCGTGTTGGGTTATAAGGTATATCATAATTAAATATGATTCCTGCTCTATGCAAATTAAATCCTTCAGAAATTGCATCTGTTGCAATTAAAACATCATAATCATTTTTTTGTATTTTACTTGAAGCATCAAAATTTTCTTTTATAATTGCTTTGTTGGCTAAAGAAGCGTCTTTGGCGGAATATTTAAAAACACGTAAAGAATTTTTAAGATTCTTCCATAAATTATCAGCAGTATCGGAAAACTCAGTAAAAACGACTATTTTCCTTTGCGGATTTTCATTTAATTTTTTTTCAATTACTTCTTTAAAATGATTCAATTTTGGATCTTTTGGAAACCCATTTCCAAACCATTTGTTTTGAATATCTTTAAGTACAGCAATATCTTTTTTTACATCATCAATGAACTGTTTTTTTATTTCTTTTGCGTCAATACACCACAATCCTTTTTCCTCATAATTTTTAAGTTTTTCATCAATACGTACTTCTTGAAGTTCTTCATCTAAATCATCTCCAGTAGCCTCAAGCAAAGAATCAATATCAGGAAGCTTGCCTTTTTTGTATATAGGAACTTTGCCAAGTTTTTCATACCATTGGCATATAATTTCTGATTGATGAATTAATGCATCTATAGTAGTATGAAACGCATAAATAGAGCTTTCAAAGCGCCTGACCAATAATCTTTTTATAAATTTAGCAAGGTTTACCTGAGTTTGTTTTAAAAGATTTTCATCAACTCCCATTTCTTTTGCTATACGTTTTTTGTATTTTTCAATATTTTTAATATAACTGGTCGGCATATATCTAGCGCCGATAAATCCTTCATTTTCATCTTCTGGAGCAATAATTTCCAGAGTATTTTCATACAATTCACTTAAGTCATTAAGTTTATATTCGAGCATTTCAGGCTCATTGACTTTCGGAAATGATATTTTCTGTTTTAATAGATCATCTCTATATTCTTTGATTGCTTCAAGATCAAGCCGAGACCGTCTAATTACAAGAGGATAAAGCATATCTCGTATTTCATTTGCAGTTTTTTTAATTCTTGCTTTAATAGCCAAATTACTTTCTTTATTGGTAGATTGGATTTTTTTAATCTCCTGATATTCAGCAATAAGTTTTTTAAATTGATAGGATAAATTATCAACTGTCTGCAAAGTAGAACGCGCTGGAAGTTGAAATAACTTTACCATTGAAAAAATATCCTGAGGTTTATTGTTAAAAGGAGTTGCAGTTAAAAGAACAATTTTATTTTTTTGACAAAGTTTATGAAGATTCGCATAGTCAGAAGTAAGTTCATTTCGGTATTTATGAGCTTCATCAACAATAATTAGTTTTTGCTCATTATCGCTATTTTCATTCAGAGCGTTTTCTATCCTTCCGCTGGAGTATACTTTTGCGTTAAATTCAAAATCATAACGATAATCTTCCCATTGATTTACAAGATGAGGCGGCGCGATTACAATTGTTTTAAAATTAAGATTATGGGCTATTGCGGATGTAATAATGCTTTTACCAAGCCCTACAACATCAGCAACAATAACACCATTATGGCGGTTTATAACATCGATTGCCCTTCTTACAGCATCAATCTGATATTTAAGATTAATATATTTTCCTCTGGTAATTTCAGAATGAAACCTGATGAAACCAGCACCCTTATCGGAAAAATATTCTTCGAGCACACGAACATATAGTAAAAATGGTTTTGGTAATTTATCAATCCAAATTTTTTCAACAACATTGTGCAGAAAATCACGAATATTCTTCTTATCGACAATTAAAACTGCTTCATCCCAGAGTTCTTTAAATATTTTATACGCTTCATTATAGTTAGAGACTTCTCGTGAAATAACATTTATTTCAAATCTTCCACACAGACCGGAATGAGACAGGTTGCTTGAACCTGTAATTACAGTTCCAGAAAATTCTCCTCCCTGACTGTATTCATTTTTATTTTCAAATATATATAATTTTGCGTGATTGGGATTAAAGGTTTTTCTTATTTCGAGTGTTCCGTCTTCGATTTTTGATAAGAATATTTTAAATGATTCCTGTTTTTCTTCTAAATCAAAAAAGTCTGTATCATTAAATAATTTAACAAGCGATTTATAATAATTTTCTCTGATCTTACCCCGGGGAATATTGATATTAGAAATAATTTCATATTCACAAATTTTATTTGATAGTTCGCTCTCTATTTCAAGTCCGACAAGTATGCTAATTTCTTTATTTTTAATATTTTTGTATATTTCATTAAAACCTGAGAAATAAAAATATCCAACAAGAAAATATAAATTTTTTGATGAAGGCAAAATATTATTTATTACATCGCCGAGCAATTTTTCTTGATTTGTAATAAATTGAGTGTTCATTATTAATTATTCCTATCAGAGACAGAAGATACATGGTCTGTCCAATAAAAAACATTAATTATTTTTTTTCGCGGTACAAATTATCCAGCTTCTGAATGTATTAGAAGTGATATTGTTGAATCCTGATAATTCGATAAGTTTTTCCAGCTGACCTTCGGCAAAAGGGCCATGAAATGTAAATTACATTTTCTCGAGATTAATATTTTTTTGGATCTCTTCTTGAACAGATTTAATTTTTATTTGAAAACTATTATTTTGTAATGGTTCAGTATTATAATCATTTAGCAGATTATCAATTTCAATAGCAATTTGATTCCATTTTTTAAAAGTATCATTAATATTATAAGATATATTATTTTCTTTTAAAATTTTCCAGTATAAAGCTTTTTCATACATTTCAATTTTATTCCAGAATTCCTCATAGTTTTCATTTTCCTCAAATTGTTCTATTGGTGTTAATTCTATATTGCATTCAACAACATCATTAATTTCCTGAATATCTTCAAAAGGTTCTTTTTCATTTAAAATATTCCATAATGATTCATTCTTCTTAATATCAAAATATAAGGGATGCAATACATCTATTAAAATAGAACTTAATTTTGCGGATAATAAAACACTTTTATACTCTGGTATTAAAAAGTCGCCGTATTTATCAGTAATTATTGTCATATCGTTGAAAATATAGGAAGAACCAAATAAATATCTGCCTTTTGATTGCCATTTAACAATAATTACAGCATTATCAATGCCTTTACCGGTAACAGAATCAACAATTTTTCCTCTGAATTCAGGAGTGATAATTGTATTTTGTTTTATTATTTTTTTTATATTTAATGCAATTAATATAAAAATAAATATTATTAATAATATTTTACTTTTTTTCATTTTTCAACTCACATTAAATACAGACAATGAATTTAGAATTTAATTATATTTAATAATAAAATAATTGTCAAATTATTTTATTATTTTTTGTAAACAGAAAAACAACTTGACGCTTTATTAATCTATATGCTAGATTAGATATTGAGATATTGTTGAAATATTGTTTTTTGTTCATCCTTTTACATTTTAAAAAATATGCAATCACAAATATTAAACAAAAAAAAATTAAAACTGATTTTTTTAATAATAACTGGTATTGTAATCATTTTTATTTTTGACAAAAAAACTGATTTTTTTGCAAATGATTTTTCACATTTATCATCAAATTTCGAAATTTCAATTGAAACCCGCAATAGAAATTCACAAACAAAAATATCCCGCATATACGGAGCAATCTCTCCTAATCATATTTCGGCATTTCCTGTTATTGCTGAAACCTTCGAGAATATAACCAGTTCAAATGAAATAATAGAGCGAATTATAATACTCAGTCCAAATCATTTTTTATCTGAAGAGAAAAAAAATTTCACATCAAATAAAAATTGGAAAACAAAATTTGGGATACTTGAATGCGATAGTGAATTTATTAATAAACTAGTATCATTAAATCTTGCTAAACTTGATGATAAAGTATTAGAAAACGAACATGGTATTTACAATCTTGTTCCTTTTGTTAAATATTTTCTGCCAAAAGCGAAAATAGTTCCCATCATACTACGTGACTCTTTAACAAATATGGAGATAAAAAAAATTGTGAAATTTTTCAAAAAAAATCTATCCAGTAAATCGTTAATAATAGTATCGTCAGATTTTTCACATTATTTACCAAAACAAATATCAGATTTTCACGATATTGCGAGTATAACAACTTTATATAATTTTGATTACTCACATATTAAAAATATGGATGTTGATGCACCGGCATGTATTGAGGTTTTACTGCGCTATCTGGAATCTGTCAATGCTTGTAAATTTAATTTGCTTGAAACCAGTACATCTGCTTATTCCTCAAATAATGAAGAAATTAAGCAAACTGCAAGCTTTGTAAGCGGTTATTATACTTATGGAGAAAAAGATTTTAAACAGGAAATAACATTTTTATTTTTTGGAGATTTGATGTTAGACCGATATGTATATACTGTAGCGCAGCAGGTAAAAAATTACAATTATCTATTTTTAAATTTCGATTTATTTTTAAAAGGTGTGAATTATAGAGAAGCTAATCTGGAGGGACCGATAGGGAACGCTGATTCAGAAATTAAAAAAAAGCATATGCAATTTTTATTTTCGCCAAATTTTTTAAAACCTTTAAAAAAACGATTTGAGATATTAGGTTTAGCGAATAATCACATATTAGATTTTGGTGAAGATGGTTTTATCCAAACAAAGGAATTATTAAAAAAAGAAAATATATTATCTTTTGGAAATATAAAAAATCAAAAAAATGATCTTTCTATAATTTTGAAAAAAAATAAAATCAAGGTGGGGTTAATAGGATATAATTTATTATTTGCTGAAAATAATTCTTTGATTATTAATGAAATAAAAAAATTAAAAATGATTTGCGATTTTATAATTCTTTTTCCACATTGGGGAAATGAATATGAGAAACAACCTTCAGAAAAACAGCAAAATGCAGCTAAAATTTATATTGATGCTGGCGCAGATTTAATCATTGGCAGTCATCCTCATGTAATTCAACCAATTGAAATTTATAAAAATAAAGTGATTTTCTACAGTCTTGGAAATTTTATTTTTGATCAGCATTTTTCACAGGAAACAACCGAAGGATTGAGCATTGGATTGCAGCTTAAAAAAGAAAAAAGAGCTATAAAAACTTCATATAAACTTTACCCATTTAAAATAAATAAAAAATGCCAGCCTGAGATTGCTGATACAAAATTTCATAATAGAATATTGGAGGAGATAAGTAATAATTCAATTGTTAATAATAAAATAAAAGAAGCGATTAAACATGGAGAATATAGTGTTTCATTTTAAAATAAAATCCACCTCAACCCATGTCATTGGATTTACACTAATATCATTAACAACAAGCTCCCAATGTAAATGCGGACCTGTTACAAAACCAGTTTCCCCCACTTTACCTATTATATCGCCAGCTTTGACTTTATCTTCATTTTTTACAAATACTTCCGCCATATGATTATATAATGTAAATACACCTGCCCCATGATTAATTATTACAGTTTTTCCTCTTAAAATATAATCTGCAACTTTACATATTATTCCATCATTACTGGCTCTTATTTCACCTGATAGCGGAGCGGCAATATCTATACCATAATGATAACTTGATTTAACTTGATTTATGTATCTTAATGCACCAAAAGGTGAGGTTATTTCCCCTTTTAGCGGTAAAATAAATTTACTTTGCCATAATGGAGATGAAAAAATTACACTTGAGATTGCTTCATCAATATCTTTTTCTTCTTTCTTTGCTATTTCATTACTAAATAATTTTATTTTATTATTAGAAACAGAAAATTTTTCTTCCGTAAGTTTTCTTTTTTCAATTTGATAATGTTTTGCAAATTTTTCCGTTTCATTATTTGTATATTTTATATTAATTTTTAGAGTATAAATCCCATTCTCAACTTTCAGCGGTATTCCCAGATAAGCATAAAATATTTCATCTTTCTTTATGAATTTTATCTTTTGATTAATATACATACCGTTAATTTCATTGATAGATCTGCCTTCATCAGGTTTAATTACTATAAACATAGTTTCACCCTGTATAATTTTGGGTGTCAGCACATCAACTTGTATGGCAAAAATTTTTGATGCAAAAATAACTGTAGTAAATAAAAAAATATTTATTATATATATTATTTTTTTCATTTTTAGTTTTAAATTAGGCTCGATAACGAATTGCGTCATAAAAAATGTTACCCAAGATATTTTAAAAAAATATCGTT
>CAYWFU010000021.1:0-42192 GCA_964457585.1 uncultured bacterium
GGAAAATTTTAAATTTTATTTAGTAATTAATATAAATTGATTTGACCCAGTCTGGTAAAGGAAGGGAGCTCGGGATGACAATAAGAATAGCAGCGGTGCAAATAGATTATAATCCTGCGGCTTTTATAGATGTAACTGATTTTCTAAAAGAACCAAGTAAGTGGTCAGATGGAGAAACTGGATATGGACTAGCTTATCTTCCCCTTGATTCAGATAAGGTTAAGAATATTCTTTCAGAGGTAAAGAGAAGTTATTCTGACTTCATGAATAAAAAAATCAAAATAATTTTAGAATTCTGTGCTAAAAAGGGAGTGGATTTAGTAGTTTTTTCTGAGTATTCTATTCCAGCGGAATGCCTCCCCCGTATAAAAGAAATTTCTAAATCACGAAATATTAATGTAATAGCCGGGAGTCATTCTGTCGTAGCTGAAAATTATGAATATTACAAAAAAATTGAAATGGCAGGTTGGGATAAAACAACAAAAGAAGAAATGCTAAGAAAAGCGATTTCTCCTATATTTCACGCAAGTGGTGAAGTGACATATGTAGAAAAATTTATCCAGACTCAAAGAATGGATCATGATTTTACCCCCGGAGAACTATGGAAAATCATCAAGTTTAAAAAAGAAAGTAAAGAATATAATGTTGCTGTTTTCATATGTATTGATTTTCTAGAAGAAAAAAATAGAAATAGAGCTATGCTTCTTGATGGATTACCAGAAATAGATTTTATTGTAGTTCCTGCCTATACTACTAGAACAGATTACTTTGAAAACCTTGCCACGAATTATTCTCAGGGATATAAAAAGCCGGTAGTGTTTGTAAATGCCTATGATAAAGGGGGAACAAGGATATATTGCCATATTGATCTTGCGACAAAGCAACAGTTATACACAGTTAACGATGATAATCTGGGGACATTTAAACTGTCAGAGAAAGAAGAAGGGATTATTATTGCAGATATAGACCCCAAAAAACAATATTCAGAAAAACCCACAGGTTTTATACCTTATGATTCTTCTTTACAAAAGGGAGTATATCCCTTTGTATATTCACGCACAATAGAGGATTTTGAAAAAATTTATAACGAAGTAAATGATTGTAACTCTATTCAGGGAAAAAGAAACCTTTTAGACAATTATACGAATAAAATAAACCAGTGGAGAACGTATTCCAAAATATATGAAAGGAAAATTTCTTTTTTATTTAAGGAATTGATGAATTTTAATGAAGACCAAATTGATTTTTATTTTGGCTGCCTTTATCTTGATGATAATATAGATATGATGGATCAATGGAGGTTGAAAGAAATAAGTAAGGTAGATGATGCTCTGGAAGATATATTAAAAGCTAAAAAACTCAATCAATATGAGCAGGAAATGATATATAAATTGAGAATATATTACTCCAGTCAAAAAATCCGTCTTGAAGATAATAAGTTAATATCAAAAAGAAAAGATGCTATAGAAATGGCTAAATATTCAAGGCAGAAAATTTTGTGGATTAAAAATGGTTTTTTATCTAAACAGTTACTAGATGAATTTATGGGTGTCTTCAATATAATAGATAAAGAAGCCGACACAATAGCATCTATAACGACTGGTGAGTTTGAAGGCGCAAATGCTATAGTTGTCTTTGTAGATATTACTCAAAATCCTCTCATTAAGATTGGGAAAAAATTTTACAATAAGTGCATTTTGATTTGTGATAAGGATGTTTTATTAGATGATCTTCCGCCAGAAGTCAAAGGAAGGCTTTTGTACCTGGATAAGAATGTGAATGGAGCACTTAAGACCAAGCTCATTGAAGTATTAGAAAGGAATATTAATAATGAATTTGAACATATTAGTTGTTGAGGATCTTTTTGATGCAGCAAAGCTTCTTAAAGAAATATTAGAAACAGATAATCATTTCGTTATCACAGCAGGAGACAAAGAATCCGCTCTTTCTGCCATATCTCTTAATCCAGACAACATTGACGTTGTAATACTTGATCTCCACATCCCCGCTAAAAAAATGGAAGTGGCAAATGAATCAAATGGTTTTCAAACATTGGAAATTATAAAAAAAGAATTCCCTCATATTGAGGTTATTGTCCTTACAGCTTATGAAGACGTAAATCTAGCGGTCAGGGCTATTAAGTTGAGGGCTTATGATTTTATGATAAAACCTCCTAAATTAGAGATATTAAAAGATAAATTAAACAAGATAGCCACTCTCCTGCAAATGGAAAGGGAGTATATAGAACTAAAGAGGAGAGAAAAATATTCATATATCATCGGCAACAGTAAGGGTATACAAAATATCTTAAAACTCATTGATAAAGTAGCTGATTCCAATGCTTTTATTCTGATTGAAGGCGAAACCGGTACTGGTAAAGAATTAATAGCCAGAGCGATTCATGAAGAGAGTAAGCGGAAAAAAAATCCTTTCATCACTTTAAACTGTGCAGCTATTCCAAATGAATTATTGGAATCAGAATTTTTCGGTCATGAAAAAGGGGCTTTCACGGGTGCTGTTGAGAAAAAAATAGGCCGTTTTGAGTCGGCTAACGGGGGAACGCTGTTTTTAGATGAGATCGGTGAAATGAAATACGAACTGCAAGCGAAAATACTTAGAGTACTGGAAACTCAAAAGATAATCAGAGTCGGCGGAACTCAGGAAATAGAAGTTAATGTGAGAATTGTTTCAGCAACTAATAAACATATTGCTCAAGAAGTGAAAGAAGGAAAATTTAGAGAAGATTTATTTTATAGATTGAATCATGTTTCTATTGTGATGCCTCTCTTAAAAAATAGGAAGTCAGATATTCCGATACTTGCCAAATATTTCCTGGATAATTATTGTACATCTAGAGGTATACCTAAAAAGGAGTTATCAAAAAGTGCAATTGAAATGCTGATAAACTATAACTGGCCTGGAAATATCAGGCAATTGAAAAGGGTGATTGAAGTAAGTATTTTATTAAATGCAGAAAAAGAACTTTTAGACGCCACCGATTTGGAAGTAGAAAAGGAACAATTTAAGTCCAAAAGTCTGGATTTTGACGATTTATTTTATCTGCCATTCAAAGAGGCGAAAGAACAATTTGAAATAAAGTATTTAAATTATTTATTAAGTACATCGAATACTCAAGCTGAAGTAGCCAAAAAAGCAGAGATAGATAGAAGTAATTTAAATAAATTGATCAAAAAATATAATCTTACATTAGACTAAAAAACAATCGAATATAATAGTTATAATGAATCAGATATTATCCTCCATCGGAAAAAGAGTTGGTTGATGTTCCTCTTTCTCGATCCATTTTCCTCTTTTAAATTTAGTAATCGAATCTATAATAGTTTCCTTATCTTTATCTGTTTTTATTCTTAAACTAAATCCTATACGAGGTTGAACTAAAATTGTTCTTTCAAAATGTCCTTCAGCAATTTTTAAAGCATCGCGTATTAATTCTTTACAAGATCTTCGTAAAGTACGAACAATATTTTTTGATTTCCATTGCATATAAAAATTGGATGTTGCTTCGTTAAGTAAATCATCATATTCTATCTCAATCGTTACGGGAATAGAGGTTTGACCTATTTTTGTTACAAAAGAAGAGAGTATTCGTTCACAAAAAGCCTGTTCACAATATGCACCTATTTCATCAGACTGTGTAACATTTGGATCCCAGGGAATATAAAATAAAAAAAATGGAATCTCTTCATCCTCAAATTCCTGAACTTTAATTTCTTTATTCACTATATTTATTATTGAAACAGGTACTGTTCCAAAATCATAAGCATCGCATAAACAAATTTGATTTTTTTTGTTAGCAATTCCAATACTACCTACTGGATTAGTTGCAAAATTTATTTTTTTTAGTTTATCACTAATTTCACAAATATCCTTTATATGATGTTCAGATGTAGGATGTTTAGAGATATAAAGTAAATAGACATTTGGAGTTGCTTCTATTTTTAAACCAATAGCTAAATTGAACTGTTCTTTAGTTTGTAGAAGTAATGCACGAGCTTGCTTTGCTGAGTCTGATTCATTTTTAAATAATTGCCGTTTACATTCACAAATTACAAATTCTTTCTCTTCATTTCTTGAAAGCAAAATATCAGGTTCTGGTTCAATAGTACAATCAATAGAAGCAGAAACAATTTTATCCCTTAATTCTGGTGAAAGAGGCATTGAAGGTGCGATAGCAAAAAGTTTGTATCCCGCCTCTTTTAAAATAGGACGTAAAGGGTAATTATTTTTTAGAGGTTGTAAGAGCCATAATATTAAATTTAATTGGTAAAGAGGGTCTTCTATTATTTCTTCAATTTTCATATTTTATCTCTCGTTTATCAACTGCTTTTGCAATTAAGTCTTTATAATTTTGATCTCCAATACATACATCTACTCCAGCATCAACATAGCGTTGTATATTTGTTACAAGTCTGTGTATAGTATTTCCACAAGTACCTTTAGGTAAAATTGCAATGACATGTTTGTCTGTAATTTCTAAAAATATGGGTTGCCATAAATGTCTATCTACACCATAAATATGCACTTTTTTTGAACCAATATAAATTGGATTACCCCACAATCTAAATTTGTTCCGTTTCCTCTGGAAAGTTGAAGTAATCCATTTTTCAAAAGTTACAGAGGAAAGAGGTTCTTTAAATTTCATAACTATAGGTGCACCATGAAGGGTTGTAAAATGATTTTGTACCTGTAAAGTTGTTTTTTCAACTGAATACCATGCTTGTTGTTCTGTATCTTCAGTTGTACCTTTATAAATTTTCAATACATATAATAAATGTGCTCGATGATCAGCGAAACTGTCACTGCGATTTGTTACTTTCCCATTATGATAAAAATCATGCCCACCTTTACCAGCAGCAGGGAAACGTAACTGAGAGATAGAATAAAGCGGATAGTATATTTCCTGAAGTTTTGGTAATCTACTTTGGATAATTTCTAATTTATCTACCATTGTAAATCGAGAAGCTCTCCGTTCTTTGTTTAATTCTAATTTCTCTTCCTGTTCTTCATCAGTTTCAATTTCCTCTATATCCTCTTTATCTTCTTCTATTTCTTCATTATCTACTTCAAAAATACTTTCATACTCAAAAGCCAATTTCCCATAACGCTTTTTAGGATTAATTTCCAGAACTTTTTGCCACAATTTTTCAAAAGTCCATCCACTAATCCAAAGCCTATCTAATTCATGCGTTGAATTTATTAATCTTGTAACCCAGGGATCGCTATCTTTTGAATCTTGAGTAGTGTAAAGGACTGAATGGCGAGGAATTAATTTTTCTAAAAATCCAAAAAATTTATTATGATTACTATCCCAAACCTTATAAAGAGTATCATCTACTCTATCTAATCGGTTTCCTGTATTTCGAAAGACTAATTCAATATCCGGCTCTTTATAAAAACTTGGTACTGTTTCTAAAAGATAACTTTTTACCAAACCTTTAGTTATATGTTTGGCATCTAATTCTTCTTTTCTTTCTTGAACATAGCCTTCCAAAAAATTCACTGCTTGCTCACGAGTTTTGATATTCTCAATACTCATTTTATACTCCTGATTTTTATTAAAATTTTCACAACTATAGATATTTATGCTTTTTTACTGTATAAGCCTTTATTTATTTTTGCTTTTATTTGTGTCTTGACATATATCTATAGAGTTAATATGCAATTCTAATTGAGGAATATCATCTTTGATGGTTTCCCATATTTCTTCTAAATCAATACCAAAATATTCATGTATCGTAATATTTCGCATGCCAATAATTGCTTTCCAATCAATTTCAGGGTGTGATTCTTTTATAGAATCTGGGATATTTTTAGCAGCTTCACCGATGATTTCAAAATTTCTAATTACAGCATCTATTGTTTTTTCATCATGAGAAAAATCGTCAAAAGATAGATTTTGAGTATATTTTATTATCTTTTGTATTGCTTGTTTTATATCTTCTACAAAAAGTTTATAATTTCTCAATGCGCATGGCCTCTTTTAATATATTTTCTTTAATTAATGGTTTAAGTGCTTTAAATGAGACAACTTCAACTTTTCTCATAAAAATCTCACCTAGTTCATTCATTAAATGAACATGTTTAAATATAGAAATAGGTGTTTTAAATTCAACTAAAAAGTCTATATCACTATTTTCATTCTCTTCCCCACGAACAAATGAACCAAAAAGATTTATTTCTTTTATTTTATATTTTTCTAATATTTCTCTATTCTCATGAATAATTTTCACTATATCTTCTTTTGTCATTTTGCTTCTATTCATCATTATTTTTTACCTTTTAACTGTTGAAGAATCAGGTACTATGTCTGTGGAAATAGATTTAAAGACCATTCCTGCAATCAGGGATATGCCATGCCGATAGGTGATTATGATATTTAATATGGCGGGGTCGACGAGGCTCGAACTCGCGACCTTCTGCGTGACAGGCAGACGTTCTAACCAAACTGAACTACGACCCCGTTATAATGAAGAACCCTGCGGCAAAAACCACAGGGTAACTTCATGAGTTTAAAATATGGTGGGCGGAACAGGGATCGAACCTGTGACCCCCAGCTTGTAAGGCTGATGCTCTCCCAACTGAGCTACCCGCCCATAGTTATACTCAGCAAGGTCATAAATTTTTATTTTTGCGCTGGTCTTGGACATCAATAGCTGTGTTGCTCAGGTTCGAAATAGTACAAAGCTATTTCTCACCCTCGCGCCTTGCTCTAGATGCCCAATCCTCACCGAAAAAATGAAAATTTATGACCTTGCTGAGTATAATTTTGAGGATTTATTTTTATCATAAACATAATATTATGTCAAGAGAAATCCATAATTCAGTTTTCATAATATAATTAAATTTTGACAATTTATTATAAATAATATAAAGTGGTATAAACTAAAAGAGTACAGATAAAAAAATGGAGGATTTTATTGTGAAGCGTGAAGGAATTAGAAATATTGCGATTATTGCGCATGTTGATCATGGCAAAACAACACTTGTTGACGAGCTTTTGAAACAATCAGGACTTTTTCGTTCTAATGAAAAAGTTCGTGAAAGGATGATGGACAGTATTGATCTTGAAAGAGAACGCGGTATTACAATAATGGCAAAAAATACTGCAATTGATTATTTAGGAGTTAAAATAAATATTGTTGATACTCCGGGACACGCTGATTTTGGCGGCGAGGTGGAGAGAACGTTAAAGATGGTTGATGGAGTACTTCTTCTCGTTGATGCTTCAGAGGGACCATTGCCGCAGACAAGATTTGTTTTAAAAAAAGCACTTGAGCGTAAGCTGCCCCCTATCATTGTAATTAATAAAATTGATCGGCCTGATGCAAGAATTAAAGAAGTTTTAAATGAAATTTATGACTTGTTCATCGATTTGGATGCGACTCTGGATCAGCTTGAATTTCCAATAGTATATACAATTGCAAGACAGGGAATTGCAAAAATAAATCTTGAGGAGGATACAAAAGATTTCAGAGTTCTTTTTGACCTGATATTAAAGACTATTCCAGCTCCGGAAGCGGAAGATAATGGTGTATTGCAAATATTGGTAACAAATATCGATTATAGCGATTATGTTGGCAGGCTTGCAATAGGCAGAATTTTTTCAGGTTCTGTAAAAGTCGGAGATTGGGTTTCTGTAGCTCATGATAACGAGAAATTAATAAAGACTAAAATAACATCAATGTTTGGTTTTCAGGGACTTGAAAGAATTGAATTAAAAAGTGCAACGGTTGGAGATATTATTGCGCTTTCAGGTATTGAAGGAATAAACATAGGAGATACAGTTACGGATAGTGAAAATCCCAAACCGCTGCCGAGAATTATAGTAGATGAACCGACTATTTCAATGGTATTTTCTGTTAATACATCTCCTTTTTCAGGCAGAGAAGGAAAATTTGTTACGTCAAGAAATTTAAAAAGCCGTCTTGAAAAAGAACTTTTATATAATGTATCGATAAAGGTTGAATTTGACAATACTGATTCTTTTAAGGTTATGGGAAGAGGAGAATTACAGCTTGCAATTTTAATTGAAATGATGCGGAGAGAAGGTTATGAACTCTCTGTATCCATGCCGGAAACAATAACAAAAGTTATTAATGGAGTAATTAATGAGCCGATGGAACAGCTTGTTATAGATATACCTGAAGAATATGTCGGAGTTGTGACTCAGGCAATCGGGATTCGTAAAGGCAGAATGAATAAAATGCAGAATAATGGTCATGGAAGAGTACGGCTGGAGTTCAGAATTCCTTCAAGAGGGTTAATTGGTTTCCGTTCTCAGTTCCTGACTGATACAAGAGGGACAGGACTTTTAAATCATTTATTTGATGGGTATGAACCATGGCAGGGAAAGATTATAAAACGTTCAACAGGTGCTATAGTATCTGACAGAATAGGAGAAACAACAACTTATGCTCTTTTTCATCTGCAGCCGAGAGGTACGCTTTTTGTAAAAGAAAATACACACGTTTATGAAGGAATGGTTGTTGGTGAAAATTCTAGAGATAATGATATGAATGTAAATGTGATAAAAGGGAAAAAACTGACAAATATGAGATCTGTTTCTGCTGATGATGCGCTTCAGCTTGTACCGCCAAAAATTTTAAGTCTTGAACAGGCGATAGAATTTATCAGAGAAGATGAACTTGTTGAAATTACACCTGTTTCCGTACGCATAAGAAAAAGAATTCTTGATGCAAACAAAAGACCTAAACCGCAAAAGGAGATGGGATGAAAGATTGAGGTTGAGGTTAAGGTTGAGGAAAGATTTAAATCATTATATTGATTTTTGGTTTTATCTTTTCCTTAACCTAACCCTTAACCTTAACCTGATTTATCATAGGAGTAAAAATAGTGGATAAAAGAATAATTATTAAAGGAAATATAAACGGGGAAAGAATTTCCTCAAAAGAAATTGAAGAAAAAATTCAACAGGCAGTTAAAGAAGGATTAAAAGAATTTCTTGTACAGGCAGATGGACAGCAGGGTATTGGCGGGCGAATCTGGCCGGGTCAGGAAAAAATAAAAGTTATAGTTGAAGGTTCACCCGGAGAGCGATTGGGAAGTATGGGGATGGAAGGGACAGAAATTATTGTCAAGGGCTCTGCCTCTGATGATGTCGGCTGGATTAACTGCGGCGCAAAAATTACTGTATTGGGAGATGTTACTAATGGTGCGCATAATGCCGGCGCGCAGGGCATATTATATGTGCAGGGCAGCGGAGGAGCGCGCTGTGACACTATGACCAAACGCAATCCGCGTTTCCCTGCGCTGCAATCCTGGTATTTAAGAGACGTAGGGGATTCATTTGCTGAATTTAAAGCAGGCGGGACAGCGGTAATTTGCGGAATCAATCCGCGAAATCCAGAAAATATTTTAGGCTATCGTCCATGTGTTGGCATGGTTGGCGGAGAAATTTATTTTCGTGGAAATATTAAAGGTTATAGTGAAAAAGATGTTAAATTAGTAGAGCTTACTCCTCAGGATTGGGAATGGCTTGTAACAAATATAAAACCATATCTTGAAGCAATAAAAAAAATGGAGCATTTTAATGAATTAACCCAATCTTCCAAAGACTGGAAAAAAATAATTGCTCTTACTCCTGATGAAAGACAGAAGCAAAAAGGTATAAAAGTTTCGATGAAGGATTTTCATAAAAATGTCTGGGATAAGGAAGTGGGGCAAAGCGGTATTTTTGGCGATCTTATTGAAGGTAGCCGTTCAATACTGCCAATTATTACCACAGGTGTAGAGCGCAGATTTAAACCTGTATGGAATAATGAAAAATATCTTCCGCCATGTGCTTATAATTGTCCTTCAGGTATTCCATCGCATAAACGCATGAAACTTATAAGAGAAGAGAAGTTAAAAGAATCACTGGAATTAGTTCTGGACTATTCTCCATTCCCATCTTCAGTATGCGGATACGTATGCCCAAATATATGCATGGAAAATTGCAGCAGAAATATTGTTGACAGTCCATTAAATATAAGCGCTTTAGGAAGATTAAGTCTTGAAATTGAAGCTCCGAAAACAGCGCCTTTAACCGGACATAAAGTAGCGGTGATCGGTGGAGGGCCGGGAGGTATGTCCGCTGCATGGCAGTTAAGGTTAAAAGGACATGATGTTGATCTCTATGAAGCGCAGGATAAAATTGGCGGAAAAATCGAATATTGCATACCAAAAGAACGCCTGCCGCAAAAAATATTTCAGACTGAAATTGCGCGGTTTAAAGAAATTGGAGTAAAAATTCATACAAATGAAAAAATAGATGAAAAAAAATTCAAAAACATTGCTGAATCACATGAAATAGTAATTTTAGCCTGCGGAGCGCATAAACCTAAAGTTCTGCAATTCCCCGGTTCAGAGCATGTTGTTCCTGCAATAGAATTTTTAAAAAGTGTAAATACTGAATGCTGTAAAATTGAATTAAAAGGGAAAAAAGTAGTTTTGATCGGAGCAGGAAATGTTGGTATGGATGTCGCCTGCCAGGCTTATAATCTTGGCGCAGGTTCAGTCACAGCTATAGACATTCAGGCGCCGGCGAGTTTTGGCAAAGAACAGGAAATGGCAAAAAAATTAGGCACACAGATTGTTTATCCGAAAATTACCAAATCATATGATGCTTTAAATAAAAAAATCCATTTTACTGATGGTACTTCTATGGACGCAGATGTAGTATTTATATCTATAGGTGAAGTCCCTATTCTGGATTTCCTGCCGCGTGAAATTCATACTGAAAAAGGATGGGTTGTAACAGATGCTTTGGGACGTACTTCCGATATAAATATATTTGCAATCGGCGATGCAGCACGTCCCGGACTTATTACTGATGCAATAGGACAGGGCATAAAAGTGGCAAAGGCAATACATCGAATTATGACTGAACCAGACCGCGGATTGGATGATATTGTTGATAAGCGTAAAGTAATCCCATATGCAAATTTACATATGGAATATTATTCTTCTTCAAAAGACTGTGAATTTCAACCCGAAAAAGAAGCAAATCGCTGTGCATCATGCGGACTTTGCCGTGATTGCAAAATATGCGAAGAAACCTGTTATTGGCAGGCAATTCAGCGTATCACCTGTCCTGATGGTACTGTGAAATTTACTGCAGATGATGAAAAATGCATTGGTTGCGGATTTTGCGCAAATATTTGTCCTTGCGGGATATGGGAAATGGTTAGTAATTAGCCCTTCAGTTTTCCATTAAAATTTGAAGCAAAATAATCAACAATACTTTTGCCATCGTGGTAAATATGCCCGTCTCCAAGGCATAAAAAATCAAAATTTAATAATTTAAGACGCTTGATTGAATTGTGTAAAAAATTTGTATTATGGGATGGGGATAAAAAAATATATCCTTCTTTGTTAATGATTAAATCCCCGACAAAAAGCATTTTATTGTAAAGGTAAGATGCTCCGCCTTCTGTATGTCCTGGTGTATGGAAAACATAAAGACAAAAATCTTCATAAGTCAATTTAGTATTGTCCAGAAGATCATTAATCAGTTTTTTTGTGTAAGGAGATTTGAAAAAATTGCTAAGATTCATTTTTTGATTACCTTTTTTTTCTCCATTTATAAAAGGCACTTCATCTTGATGCGCATAAATCCTGGCATCGGCAAATGCCTGATTGCCGGCTATTTGTTCAAAATGATAATGAGTATTAAATATAAGCTTCACATCTTTTGGATGTAAATCCAACTGACGCAATGCTTCAATAATAGTTTTAGCATAAGGATCACCTGAAGAGTCAATTAATACAACGCCATTTTTTATTTTAATTATAAATGCCGCGCCTTTTTTTTGCTTCCATGCAAGCCATACCTCTTCAGTTATTTTTTTTATTATTTCTTTTTGCTGATCAAATTCAACTGCTTTTTTTAATATCATAAAGAAAATCCTTTTTTTAATCAATCACTTCACATGTTGTTTGAAGATTCAATGGTAAAGCATTATTGTCTTTAACGTCAAGAGATATTTTTAAATTGATTTTATATATACCAGTTTCATCAAATTTATGTTTTAATATATAATTACCAGTTTCCTTGTTTCCTGATATCTGATATTCAACAGATTTTATATCTTTTTTTTGAATTTCAGCAATAATACTGGCATCTGTAATCAATGCATTATTCTGCAAATTTTTTAATTTGATATCTATATCTGATTCTTTATTTATTAAAATTGGCGGGATATCTAATGAAACAATAATATTATTGAGTAAATATTCTTTATTAATTTTTTTATCTGCATGCACTCTTTTTGAAGGAATATCATTCACTGCATCTGCTGAATTTTTTATCTGATTACCGGTAATAATACAGCCATTCAATACTAAAGTAAACATAACTGGTAAAAAAATTGATTTAATTGGTTTCATAATTATCTTCTATTATTTAATATATTCAGCTATCTTTTCTTTAAATGAAATTGGCTTTATTTTTAATTCATCAAAAAATAAATTATCATTGCTTATGCTTTCTTCAAAAAGCATATGAATTTGATCTGTGGTTATTGGAAATTTCGGATTCCAATCCAAAAGGTGTGCGCTTAAATAAAATATTTCTTTTGGAATATGCATTTTAACAGGTTTTTTATTCATTACTGCGGCAATTGTATCAATAAGTTCATTATATGTGTATTGTATCGGACCTCCAATATTATAAGCCTTGTTATAAGATATCGGCATTTCCAAAGAATTAACAAATCCATCGATTACATTTTCAAGCGCAACAGGCTGGAACCTGTATTTCCCATCTCCAATAATCGGAAAAACCGGTGAATTTCTTATCATGTCAGCAAACATATTTATTGATTTATCATTTTTACCGACAATCACGCTTGGCTTAAAAATTGTATATGTCAATCCACTATTCTTTACATAAATTTCTGCTTTATATTTTGTCTGTTTATATTCTGATTTTGAATCTGCACTCACTCCAATCGCACTCATATGCAGATATCTTTTTATCCCGGCTTTTTTGGTTTCTTCTACAATATTTTTAGTTGCTTCGAAATGAAGTTTTTCAAAAGTTATTCCCTGTGAAGGAAAATCACGAAAAATTCCTACAAGATGTATTACTGCATCACAGCCATCCATTTTACCGTAAAAACTCTTAGGGTCAGTAACATCACCAATAAAAATTTCTTTTTTTTCTTCTTTTTTAGGTTCTGCAATAACTTGAGATTTTGAAAGTAATTTAAGAGAGTGTCCTTTTTCAAGCAGTTTATTTACCATCGCAGTTCCAACAAAACCTGTGCCGCCTGTAATAAATATTTTCATAATAATTCTCCTTTCTCAATCTTTTCGAAAATAAAGCTTTAAAATTATTCATTTATAAGATAAACTATCATTATTATATGACCTCGCTGAGTATAGCATATTTTATTATATAATTTCCTTATATTTTTTATCGGAGAATTGCAAATTGAAAAAAAAACTAATAATTTTTTTGAATTTGATACTATTGTGTTTCGGATGTACGAAGACATCAATTATTAATAAATCCAGCATGATTGAAAAAGACTGGTGGATGTTTCGTAACGGGCCTGAGCATCTTGGTACTACAGGTGAAAAAGGTCCAAAATTACCAATATATCTTAAGTGGAAATTGGATGCGCGCACCAGTGTGCTTTCTTCTATTTCTTCTCCTGCTGTTGTTGGTGATTATGTTTATGTTGGTTCAAGAGATCGTAATTTATATGCATTAAATAAAAATACTGGTAAAATAATTTTTAAATTTAAAACTGGATCGTGGGTAGATTCCTCCCCGATTGTTGTAAAAAATGAAGTTTATTTTGGCTCATTTGATAGTTGCGTTTATTCATTAAATCGTTTTAGCGGTGAATTGAAATGGAAATATAAAGCCGGCGGCGCAATTGGCGGTTTTGCTTCACCTGCAGTCTGGAATGGAATTTTATATATTGGGGCAAATGATTACAATTTATATGCTCTGAATATTAATGATGGAAAATTATTGTGGAAATTTAAAACAGGATTTGAAATACATACACCTCCGTTGGTTTATAAGAATAAAGTTTATTTTGGTTCAGGAGACAGAAATCTTTACGCATTAACATCTGATGCAGGATATTTGATCTGGAAATTTACAACAGGCAATAATGTTTTTTCCGCGCCTGCTGCCAGTAATGGGATAATATATTTTGGTTCTTATGATAATTTCGTTTATGCTTTAGATGCTGACACTGGCAATCTGGTATGGAAATATAAAACAAATGATAGAGTATGTTCATCTCCTACAATATATGAAGATATAGTTTTAATTGGCGGTTGGGATAATTTTTTATATGCACTTGATAAAAAAACTGGAAAATTTAAATGGAAATTTAAAACAGAAAATCATATAATGTCCAGTGCAAGTGTTGCAAATAATCTTGTTTATATAGGTTCGCATGATACAAATTTTTATGTATTAGATGTAAATAACGGAAATAAATTATGGAATTTTAAAACAGGGGGCGTCATCTTTTCCTGCCCGGCAGTGGATAGTACAATGGTATTTGTAGGATCTGATGATGGATTTTTTTATGCATTTGAAGAGAAAAAAACAAATTAATTATATCAAATACTTTTTTTTTATTACTTTTTTTTTATTAATTTTTTTTGCCTGCACAAAAAATACAATTATAATTTCAAAAGATAAAGATTATGAATTGACGTCACAATGGATTATGTATGGGAATGATATTGGGCATTCTAATAAAATTAAAGCGCATATCAGCCCGCCGTTAAAAATGTTATGGAAAAAAGAAAGAACCGCAAGCTATAATTTTTCACCTGTCGGATATTATGGATATTTATATATTTCATTATATGATAATAAATTATCTGCTATAAAACTTGCGGATGGAAGCACTTCATGGGAATTCCTTTCAAATGAAAAAATAACAACTACTCCGCTTATTCTTGAAAACTTTATTTTTTTTGGAGATGAAAAAGGCAGTGTATACTGTATAAATTCATTTAATGGCAAGGTTATATGGCGTAAAGAAACTAAGGGAGGTTTTTTTGGCTCAGCGATAATGCCTGATGGATTTCAAATTTATAATGGGAGCTTATCAGGATGGATTTATAATTATGAAGTTGAAGATGGAAATATAAAATGGGGAGTAAAAATAAAAAGCCCAATCAAAACATCTTTTGCTCTTGATGATGATTTATTGTACGTTGCTGCCTATGATTCAAGTGTGTATGCAATAAATAACTCCAAACATGATATCATATGGAAATCAAATTTGGATGGTAATCTGGATATCTCGCCTGCTATGGATGAAAAAAATGTTTATATTGCTGTCTCATCCAAAGGGCTATATGCTTTGGATAAATCAAAAGGAACAATTGTATGGAAAATGACGGTTGATAAAGAAAATATTACAGGAGCTATTGCACTTTCAGAAAATGGGATATATCTTTCAGCAGAAAAAGCAGTATATCTCATTGAAAAGCATGACGGGAAAATTAGATGGAAGAAAGATATGATATCGCCATGTGCTCCTATAATTACCGATCGAGTTCTATTTGTTGGTGATAGTAAAGGAAATCTGCATGCATATAATAAAGAACGCGGGAATTTATACTGGATTCAACAGATAACACAGGATAAAATTTTAGGCATGATAATTTCCGAAGAAAAACTAATTATCTGGACGGATAAAGAACTTCAGGTATGGAAAGAAGAAAAAAAGTAATTTAAAATATTATGGCATGTTGTGAATATAGAAATAAAAGTGAAGAAAATATTTCAAAAAAAATATCATCAATTTTATTGATAATTATATCCTTTTTTCTTTTGATTGGATTGATTTTTTTTGGGATTTTTAGTTTCTTGAGTAAAAAATCAGAAAAAATTGCTGATTTTTGCTATTGGGGATTGATATCAATAAGCAAAGCACCTGGATTTTTTGCTTCAAAATGGCAGATGGATTTTACTATTAGAACTTTTATCATTTCGCCATTTTTATCCGGCTGGTTATATAAAAATTTTTCGTTAGCTATTTTACTTTTTTTTAATTTGATATTTATTGGTTTGCTTGTAAAAATTGTCTTATTTATGATATAATATGTGCCATTATGGCATGAGATGAATAACATTAGTTTAAAATTTAATGGATAGATTGGCTGTTAGGTATTAGAATTAAAGCGGTTTTATAACTGAAAAGTATTTCATTTACAGATGGCATATAAATTGCCTTTTAATGTACAGGAAATTGAAAACCTAATTAGGCACAAAAGCACAAAGTAGCAAAGGCACAAAGTTTAAAAAGAAAACCAAAAAACCCTGTGCTTTAGAACTGTTTTTACTTTGTGCCTTTGTGCCTCTGTCACTTTGTAACTTAAGTTGCTGCCGAAGGCAGCCTAACTTGATATACAGGAAATTGAATATGCCCAATAAATTGGGCAACTACAAATATAATGTATTGTAAAGGCAGCCTATTTTAATGATTATGATTAACAGATATTTTTTATGCAGACTTGTACTAATTAGCCTAATTCCATATTCTATTATTTTTGCAGAAAATGATTCTTCTAAAATAATTCCTTACACTCCATTGCCATATGCTAATATATCGCTGGAAGCAAAAGTTAACCAGCAGTCTATTAATTTAAATAAAGAATTGACATATGAAGTTACAGTAAAATGGGAAGGCCATTCTGATACCTATCAGTTTGACATATTGGAAGCCCCGACTTGTAAAAACCTGGAACTAAAAGGCAGTAAAGTTTCAAATCAGATGTTTCCAAAAGAAGATCATTTTTCGGGTATCAAAAGTTTTTCATATATATTCAAACCTATTAAAGAAGGTGAAGCAATAATTCAACCGCTCTCAATAAGTTATATAGAGAAAGGCACTTCTCTCCCTCGCTCATTAAGAACTTCAAAAATTTTTATTATGGTTTTACCGTCTGCTTTTGAATTCAATTCTAATAATAAAATAGTTTTATCTTTAATGAGCGTATTTATTTTATTGCTGTTAATTATCTTATATGTACTTTTTTGGAAGAAAAAACGAAAAAGTATGGAAATAATAGATTTTCCTCCAAAATCGTCTATGGAAATTCAAGAAGAAAATTTATGCAAAATTATTAATGCTGAAAACATGTCTCCTCAAGATCAATTTTCACAAATCTCATCAATTATCAAAAAAATTTTACAGGATAAATTCTCATTAAACAAAAGTTCTGTCAGTGCTTCAGAACTTATTGAACAACTGGAAAAATTAGATATTTCAAAAGAAAAAAATAAAGATTATAAGGAAATTTTACTTTTTTGTAACACTATTAAGTATGCAGGGGTAAAAATGGTTGATAAAGAACAAATTAAGGTTATGTTGAATAAAATAAAAATTTTATTTTTAGAGAAAAAGGGATGAAAAAATGAACCACAGAGAACACAAAGTTTATTTTAAAATTTTAAAAAATCTCTGTGGTCTCATGCTTTTTTTTATATTTTAAATAGCTTAATAAGCTAATAATTTGGAGGGCACAGAGGGGGAGAACAAAAAAACTCTTCTAACTCATTAATATTTAAAAGTTTCTCTGTGTTCTCTGTGGTTAATTTTTGACATTACCAGAAAAGTAAATAGGAGGTTTTACATGAATCAGGATATTAAAGCAATTAATGAAAAAGTTAAAACAGAAAGTTTATTTGTGCAGGAACTGACACAGGAAATTGGTAAAATTATAATAGGGCAGACATATCTTATTGACAGGTTATTAATTGGGCTTCTGGCAAATGGACATATTTTAATTGAAGGGGTCCCGGGCCTTGCAAAAACAACTGCTGTTAAAACATTATCAGATGCGATCCAGACTAAATTTCAGCGTATTCAATTTACACCTGATCTTTTACCGGCAGATTTAATAGGAACAATGATATATAGTCCAAAAGACGGGGCATTTAATACTAAAAAAGGTCCAATTTTTGCTAACTTAATACTCGCGGATGAAATTAATCGCGCTCCGGCAAAAGTACAAAGCGCATTGCTTGAATCTATGCAGGAAAGACAAGTAACTATAGGTGAAAATACATTTAAACTTGATGAACCTTTTATTGTTCTTGCAACTCAAAATCCAATCGAACAGGAAGGAACATATCCTTTGCCTGAAGCGCAGATAGATAGATTCATGCTTAAACTTAAGGTTACTTATCCAGACCGCCGTGAAGAACGAATTATAATGGAAAAAATGACGCATGGAGAACTTCCGCAGGTTAAAAAAGTTGTAAGTCCGGCAGATATAGTCCGCGTGAGAAAAGTTGTTAATGAAATTTATATGGATGAAAAAATAAAAGATTATATTGTAGATATAGTTTTTGCTACACGTGAACCAGAAAAATATAATTTAAAAATTAAGGAAATGATTGCTTATGGCGCTTCTCCACGAGCAAGTATTTATCTGGCTACAAGCGCTAAAGCCCATGCTTTTCTACGCGGACGCGGATATGTGACTCCAGAAGATATAAAAGCTGTTGGAATGGATGTATTAAGACATCGTGTAATCCTTACTTATGAAGCTGAAGCTGAGGAAAAAACATCAGAAGATATTGTAAAGACAATTTTTGATGAAATTGAAGTACCGTAAAAGACAAAAGACTGAAGGCTAAAGGCTAAAGGAAGAAGGCAGAATAAAGGAAAATATGCTACCTAAAGAGATTATAAAAAAAATTAGAAGAATAGAAATTCAAACCAATCGTCTTGTTAATGATTTAATCGGCGGCGAATATCACAGTGTATTCAAAGGACGAGGGATGGAATTCTCTGAAGTACGCGAATATCAGACAGGTGATGATATCCGTACTATAGACTGGAATGTTACTGCCAGAATGGGTCACCCTTTTGTAAAAAAGTTTGTTGAGGAAAGAGAGCTTACTGTAATGCTCCTAGTTGATATGAGTCAGTCAAACATATTTGGCACATGCAATCAGCTAAAACAGGAAATTGCAACTGAAATTTGCGCCTTGATTGCTTTTTCAGCAATTAAAAACAATGATAAGGTCGGATTAATTATTTTTACTGATAAAATTGAAAAATATGTTCCTCCGGTTAAAGGTTCCAAGCATGTTCTTAGATTAATCAGGGAACTGCTTTATACTAATCCTGAGGGTAAGCAAACTGATATGAAAGTTGCATTGGATTATCTAAACAGGGTTACAAACCGTAAAACTGTTTCCTTCCTTGTATCAGATTTTTTGAATACCGGATATGAAAAAGCTCTGCGGATTGCTAATAAAAGACATGATCTTATTGCTATATCAATTACAGATCCGAGAGAATTGGAGTTTCCAGATGTAGGGTATGTATATCTTACTGATGCAGAGACAGGGGAGCAAATTCTCATCAATACAGGGGATCCTGATTTTAGAAATACTTTTGCAAAGATGAGTAAAAAAAATAGAGAAGACAGAACATGGATGTTTAAAAGCATAAATATAGATTCAGTTGATATAAAAACTGATAAAAGTTATGTTGTCCCGCTGGTTATCTTTTTTAAAGCCAGAGCGAAAAGGTTTAGATAAAGTCAATTTTAGCTTGGGTAAAATGCTGAAAGCTGATGGCTGAACGCTTATTTAAATGGAGGAAAACATGGAAGAACAGAAAATATCTTTCTGGGATACCAAAACAATTGTTTTAACAGGTTTATGTGTTTTTTGGGGAATCATAGTTATCGTAATGATTTTTATGAATAAAATTTGCAGAGGAGATAGTGCGGATTTTGATAAAAAAAAGGAATTAGCTCTTGTTTTACAGAATCAGAAACTTTATTCTCAATCGATTGAAGAATATAAAAAGTTAAGCGATTCTGATATATCAGATAAAGAACGGGCAAATATTAATTATATTATTGCAAATATTTATCTGGAAGATATAAAAGATTATGACAATGCTCTTGCTTATTATCATAAAAGCAAACTATTTGGTCCTGATAAATCTTTAAATGAGGAAATTGACCGCAAAATTGTATTTACTCTTGAACATTTAGGCCGTTCAATGGATGCGCAGCAGGAGCTGGATAAAATCACTGCTCTGGAAGATAAAAATAAAAAATTAGATAATACTGCTGTTGCAGCTAAAATAGGACAAAGAGAGATAACTATTAATGAGTTGAATAAAACAATTGATAAACTACCTCAATATATGAAGGAAATATATATAAAAGATAAATCAAAAAAATTAGAATTTTTAAATCAATATATACAGAGAATTTTTTTATTAAATGCAGCAGTGCGTAAAGGGATAGATAAATCTCCTGAAATAAATGCAAAAATTGAAGATATAAAAAAGGATTTGATAATTCAGCAGTTTTTAGAAGATGAAATCACAAAAAATATAACCGTTACAGATTCAGAACTGAAACTTTATTATGAAACACATAAGGATGAATTTAAAGAAAAGAAAGATGAAAAATCAAAAGATAAAGGAAAAGAAAAAATAAAGACTTTTGAAGAAGTGAAATCGCAGATTGAAAATTTAACGCGCAATCAAAAACAACAGGAAGCTTACCAGAAATTATTTCAAAAATTACAGCAAGCTGAAGAGGTAAAAGTTTATAAAGAAGTAGTTACGGGAGAGTAAATTTAAAATGTTTAGAATAAGAAAAAGAGATGTTTTACTATTTTTATTGCTTGTTCAATTTTTTATAATCAGGTTAAATTGGGCAGAAGAAAAAAAAATATCTCATGAAAAATTTCCAATTTTTGTTGAATCAAATGTTGATAGAGCAGATATAACAATTGGAGATATAGTTAAATATTCTTTATGCGTAACATATGATTCAAGTATAAAATTGGAACTTCCTTCTATCGGGATTAATCTGGGTGAATTTGAAATTAAGGATTATAAAGTATCTGATCCGGAAAAGAAAGACGATGGTAAAATTGTTTTCTTAACAGAATATCTAATTACAACTTTTACCACTGGTGATTATATTATTCCCCCTGTCATAATAAAATATAAGGAAAGAGAGAAAGATATAAAGGAGATACAATCAGAAAAAATTTTTATAAGAGTACATAAAACCTCCCCTAAGCAGGGAGATAAAGAAGATATAAGAGGGTTGAAGAATGTTACTGAGCTGGAATTATCATATGCATATTATATTGCGGGAATAATTTTATTATTATTAATAATTGCATATGTTGTATATTTGTTTTACAGAAAAAAAATTATTAAAAATATCGATGAAAGCAAAGCTATCCCCACTGAGCCGCCTTATGAAAGAGCAATTAGAGAAATGAAAGAATTAAAAAATAGTGATCTGCTTTCCAGCGGAGAAATAAAGGATTTTTTTATTGCTTTATCTGAAATTCAGCGTAGATATATTAGCGGACGATATAATATTCTAGCTCTTGATCGAACAACGGATGAAATTATTGCAGAATTTAAATCCATAAAAATAAAATGGGATATAGTTGGAAAATTTAAAGATATTTTAGATTTTTCTGATCTTGTTAAATTTGCAAAATTTATACCTGAAATTAATGAAAGCGAAAAAATGTTTGACCAAGCATTTGAATTAGTAAATTTAACAAGACCTGAGGATAGAAGGCAGAGGAAAGAAGACAGAAGGCAGAGAACGGAAGAGAGAATAGAGGAAAGAAGAAGACAGGGGACAGAAGAGGATAGAAGGCTGAAGGCTGAAGGCTGAAGAAGGAGATTTAATGCGGTTTGCTTATCCATTATTTTTTATTTTATTTATAGTGCCAATAGGGATGCTTTATTTCAAATTTAGAAAAAAGAATCAGGTTCTGAGTTTTAAATTTTCTGATATTGGAGTAATTAAAAAAATTAATCCATCATTCTGGCATAAATATATAAATAATTTATATTTTTTGCGAATAGTTACAATAGTTTTGATTATTTTTGCTCTTGCGCGGCCTCAGGCTGGACAAAAAACAGAAGAAATTTTAACTGAAGGTATTGATATAATTCTTTCTGTTGATGTTTCTGGCAGTATGCTTTCAGAAGATTTTAAGCCAAAGAACAGACTTGAAGCTGCAAAAGATGTTGTGAAAGAGTTCATTAACGGCCGCAAATATGATCGTATCGGACTTGTTGCTTTTGCAAGCCAGAGTTATACACAGTGCCCGCTGACATTAGATTATGGAATTTTGTTATCGTTTATAGAACAACTAAAAACAGGTATGATTAAGGATGGTACTGCCATTGGAATGGGGATCGCAAATTCTGTTAACAGGCTTAAAAATTCTAAAGCTAAAAGTAAAGTCATAATTCTCCTGACAGATGGCAGAAATAATACAGGGAAAATAGACCCTGAAACAGCGGCTAATCTTGCACGCGCAGTTGGAATAAGGATTTATACTATCGGTGCCGGGACACCTGAAGGCGGGCTTATACCGATTGACGATCCTTTTTTTGGCAAGCGATATATTAAAGTGCCGCTCGATTTGGACGAAGCTATATTAACTAAAATTGCAAATATAACAGGTGGATTATACTTCCGTGCCACAAGTCCTGAAAAATTGAGTGAAATATATAAAAAAATCGGTGAGATGGAAAAAACAAAAATAGAAGTAAAAGAATATATGGATTATACAGAATTATTTTCATATTTCATTTTCCCAGCAATAATATTATTGCTGTTTGAAATTATTTTGAATAATACAGTTTTTAGAAAAATACCGTAGAGATAAGGAATATTACAATGCGTTTTTATAATTTAATTTTTTTATATGTTGCTTTTTTTACTATTCCTATTCTAATATTATTTTATATATATGTATTTAAACGTAAAAAGACAGCATACAATTTATTTGGCAATATTGAACTTTTGCAAAAAATTAATCAAACACTAAATTTGGAACGGCAATATTTAAAAGCGGGATTATTAATTGCCAGTGTTTTTTTTATTTTATTTGCGCTTGCCCGTCTGCAATTTGGTACTAAAATGATAAAAGCAAAAAGGAGCGGGATAGATGTAATAATAGCTCTTGATGTTTCTCTGAGCATGCAGACAGAAGATATGATTCCAAACCGTCTGGAAGTAGCTAAAAGAGAAATAAGCAAATTTTCCGGTATGCTCATGGGAGATAGGCTTGGGCTTGTTGTTTTTTCTGGTAACTCTTTTATGCAATGTCCGTTGACTTTGGATTACGGCGCATTTAAAATGTTTCTGGATGTTCTGGATATAAATACTGTTCCTGTTCCGGGTACTGCAATTGGGAAAGCGATTTCAACTGCAACTGAAGCCTTCAGCCAGAAGGAGCGCAAGCATAAAGTATTAATTCTTTTTACCGATGGGGAAGATCATGAAAGTAATGCAATTGAGAAAGCTGAAGAAGCGGCTAAACAGGGAATAAAAATTTATACAATTGGAATTGGGTCATCAAAAGGTGATCCAATTCCAATGAAAGATGAGCATGGAAAAATAGCAGGATATAAAAAAGACCGTGAAGGAAATGTTGTAATGAGCCGGCTGGATGAGACTACTTTAAAAAAGATTGCATTGATTACAGGCGGAAAATATTATCATGCTACTCATCAGGAAATAGAGCTCGAAAAGATTTTAACGGAAATTTCATATATGGAAAAAAAAGAATTATCTTCGGGATTTTATAGGTATTATGAAGAGAGATATGCATATCCATTATTTTTAGCATTTATGCTTTTAACTGTTGAGTTTTTTCTCCCGGAATCAGGTACTGTTAAAAGTAATATGAAAAAAGGAAATAAAAAATGAACCACAGAGAACACAGAGAAAAATTAAGAATTTCTCTGTGTTCTCTGTGGTTAATTTTTGACATTACCCGGAACCAAAAAAGGTTAAAAAACAATGAGTAATAAATTTTATGTTCTTCTCATAAGTCTATTTTTTATTAGCTGGGGAATCCCGCAGGTGTATAAAAATCATCAGGCGAATAAAAAATATGAAGAAAAGAAATATGATGAATCTCTGAAAATTTATCGTGATTTGCAGATAGATAATCCTGAATCACAGGAATTACATTATAATATTGGGAATACATTGTATCAAAAAAAGAAATATGAAGAAGCGCTTAAAGCATATGAAAAAGCAATGTATACTGATAATTTACAATTACAGGCTAAAGTATATTATAATCGTGGGGATGCATTATACCGCATGGGAAAACTGGAGGAATCAATTAATAGCTTTAAACGCGTGCTGGAAATAGATCCAAAAGATGAAGACGCTAAATATAATATTGAATTTATTCGTAAAAAAATGAAAGAAATGATGGATAAATCACAGGAACGGCAGCAGGAACAGAAAAATAAGGAAAAGCAGGATAAAGATAAAGAAAAGAAAAATGACGGACAGGGTCAATCTGAAAAAAAAGATAAAAAAGAAGAAGAGAAAAATAAAAAGGAAAAAGATAAGCAGGATAAACAGGATAAAAATAAAGAAGCGCATGCAAAAAAAGATGATAAAAAAGAAAAATTTGATAAAAAAGAAGCGGAAAATATTTTAGATGCTCTGGAGAATGAAGAAAAACAGGGAAGGAAAGAAATAGAAGACCAAAAAACAGGACATGCAGGTGAAGTTGAAAAAGACTGGTAAGGTAAAAATGCAAAAAATAAGTAAAAGAATTTATATATTAATACTATTATTCATATTAGCAAAAACTGCGTATACTCAAGACATAACTATTGATGCATCACTTAATAGAAATGAAGCTGAAGTTGGTGAAGCGATTATATTATCGGTAGTTATTTCAGGAAAAGCACAAAATCTGCCTGATCCAGATATTCTAGTTGCAAAGGAATTAACTATTTCTTCCGCTGGCCGTTCACAAAAATTAACTATTATAAATGGAGTAATCTCATCATCTGTTAATTTGAATTACATTCTTGTCCCAAAAAAAGAAGGGGTATATACATTAGGTCCCATTTCTGTAAATTTTGCCGGAAGAAATTATGCTTCACAAAAACTTCAAATTAATGTTCATGCGCCAAGAGCTGGTGCTGGTCCATACAATAAACCTTCAATACCACAGGATAATATTCATAAGAATACAAAAGATCAAGATATCGAAGAAATCCCAAAAGAACTTTTTATTGAAACAAAAGTAAGCAAACGTAATCCATATGTTAATGAACAGATTATACTTACATTTGCTTTTAATCAATCAATTAATTTAGCTGAAACTCCTGAATATAAACCTGCCTCTACAACTGGCTTCTGGGTTGAGGAATTACCTCCTCAAAAGAGATATTATAAGGTTATAGCGGGAAGGCGTTATATGGTCACGGAAATATATAATGCTCTTTTCCCTACAGCTAGCGGAGATTATGTGATCAGCCCGGCAGAATTAACCTGTACCCCTGAGACTGTCTTTGAAGATCCATTTTCATTTTTTTATGGAACCAGTAAAAGAAAATCAATTATTTTGAGAACAGCTCCAATAAAAATACATGCAAGACCTCTGCCTGAAAAAGATAAACCAGCAGACTTTAATGGAGCTATTGGTAAATATACGCTAGAAGCTGCTATTGATAAAACTAATATTAATGAGAATAATCCAATAACCTTAAAGATTATTATTCGCGGAAGCGGTAATATTAAAACAGTACCTGATATTGATTTGCCTATTGAGATGGATTCATATTTTAAAAAATATAAATCTTCTTCAACTGTTAATATTGCAAAAAGAAATTATAGTGTTCAGGGTGAAAAAATATTAGAATTTATTTTAGTGCCGATAAAATCAGGGGAAATAATAATTCCTCCAATAACTTTTACTTTTTTCAATCCTGAGACAGAAAAATATATATCTGCGCTGACGCCATCTTTTAAATTAAATGTATTGCCGGCAATAGTTGAACAGATTGATGACCATGCAAAAGAAAATCCATTACACATAACTATTTTAAAAGAAGATATAAAACAAGTTGGAAAAGACATAAGATATTTAAAATCATGTACAAACATAAATAGAGAAGAGGAAGACTATTTATATCAGAATCCAATATTTGTAACATTACAGATTTTTCCATTAATATTATTAGGTGGAATAATAGGATATAAAAGGTACGTAGTGGAATTAGAGCAGAATGTTTCATTTGCCAGATCAAAAAAAGCTCAAAAAGTGGCTATTAATCAATTAAGTCTAGCAGATAAATTTTTAAAAGAAAACTGCTCAAAAGATTTTTATTCTGAATTAGGAAAAACAATACAAAACTATATTGGAAATAAAATAAATATTCCTCATGGTTCTGTTGATCAAAATCTTATAAAAACAGAATTATTTAATCGCGGAATTAACGATGCAGTAATAAATGAGTTGATTCTTTGTCTTGATGAAATTGATATAGGAAGATTTGCCGGAGCTCAGACAACGCAGGAAAATATGCATAAAATATTAAATCAAATTAAAAATATAATAATTATTTTAGAGAGTAAATTATGAAAATAAAAAAAATACACTTAGTAATAACAATATTAACGCTTCTTCTAAATCATATTTTTTTATTAGCTGATGAACCTATACAGCATTTTAAGCTTGGGAATAATTATTATGATAAAGGTAACTATAAAAAAGCTATAAATGAATATGAAGAAATAACTAAAAAAAATATAAAAAATTCGTCAGTATTTTACAATCTTGCAAATGCTTATTATAAATCAGGTAAATTAGGAAAAGCCATTGTAAATTACGAGCGGACTAAACTTCTATCCCCAAGGGACCATGATTTAGAGTTTAATCTTAAATTTGCACGAATGGTTACAAAAGATAAAATTCCTGAAATAGGAATTGTAAATTTTGTCAGCAATTTTTTTGATTCCTTTACAATAAATGAATTAACAATTACGTGCACTATAATATATTTTATTTTATTGATAATAATTGGAGCATCAATACTTTTAAAAAAATTTAGGTTCCGTACATTTTTATTAATTTTAAGTTCTTCAGCATTTATTATTATTGGTTCAGCGCTTATAAATAAAATCAATCTTTCAAATTCAATCAAAGGTATTATAATAGATAATGAAGCAGAAATACGCAGCGGACCCGGTGATGACAATACATTAATATTTACAGTTCATGAAGGAACAAAAGTTGAATTGTTAAAACAGGAAGCTGAATACTATGAAGTATTACTGCCAAACGGGGAAAAAGGGTGGGTAAAGTCAAAGAAGATGGAAATAATTTAAAAGGAGATATAATCTATGGAAGAAACTAAGCAGGAAAATGAAGTTGAATTTTATGATGCTGATATTCTTATAATTGGCGGTGGGACTGCAGGTTGCCTTGCAGCAGTTGAAGCTAAAGAAAAAAATCCCGAATGTTCTGTTATTATCATGGAAAAAGCTCATATTGATCGTTCTGGATGCCTGGCAAGCGGAATGAATGCAATTAATGCTTATATAAATCCGGGAGAAACACCGGAAAGTTTTGTTAAATATGTACGATATGATGCAATGGGGCTTATACGAGAAGACCTTGTTAAGAGCGCTGCGGAAGAAATCAATGATGTTGTTAAAAAAGTTGAAAGCTGGGGATTGCCGATAAAGAAGAATGAAAAAGGAGAATATGCTGCGCGCGGAAGATGGAATATCCAGATAAATGGAGAATCGCTTAAACCAATAATTGCCGAAAGAACAAGAAAAGCAGGAGCGAAAGTAATTAATCGCGTCGCGGCAACGAATTTAATTGTTGAAAATGGTAAAGTTATCGGCGCTTTTGGGCTTGGTGTAAGAGATATGAAATTATATGTGGTTACATCACGCGCTACGATTGTATGTACTGGCGGAGCAAGTGGAATTTATAAACCTAATAACGATGGTTCAGCGCATCATAAAATGTGGTATCCACCTTTTAATACCGGTACTGGTTATGCAATGGGTATACGAGCTGGCGCAGAAATGACAAGTTTTGAAATGCGGTTTATTGCGCTCAGAACCAAAGATGTAATTTCCCCTACTGGTACATTAGCATTGGGTTTTGGTGCAAAACAGGTGAATGCCAAAGGGGAGCAATTTATGCGAACAAAATATAGCCACGTTGGGGGCGAAGGTGCGCCAACATGCATGCGTGTATATGCTCCAACAAAAGAACTTAAAGAAGGTAGAGGCCCATGTTATATGGATACGCGCCATATAAGTCAGGAGCAGGTGCAAGCACTTAAAAGCGCGTTTTTAGATATGTATCCAGGAATAGTTCTTTACTGGGCGAGCAATAAAATTGACCCAAGCAAAGAACCTGTTGAAATATGCGGAACAGAGCCCTATGTAATGGGCGGGCATTGCCAGGCAGGATACTGGATTGATGTAAATCGCAGTACTACACTTGAAGGATTGTTCGCCGCTGGAGATGTTGCAGGCGGCTATCCTTATAAATTTGTCAGCGGCTGCTGGGCAGAAGGAGTTTTGTCCGGGCGCGCAGCTTCAACATATATTAAGAAACAGGAAAAAAATTCAATTGATATTTCAAAGCAGGTAGAAAAAGAAAAAGAACGTGTTTTTGCGCCTAATAAGCGTTATCAAAATGAAAAAGAAGGTGTTTCACCAAAAGAGATGGAAGAAAGACTTCAGAAAATTATGGATGAATATGCCGGCGGATTAAAATCATTTTATGAAATTAATGAAGAAAGATTGATTGTTGCCAGAAAACATATTAATAAAATGAAAAATCAAATAAAGTATCTTATTGCTGAGAACAATCATGAACTTATGAAAGCACATGAAATAATAGACAGAATCGAAGTAGCCGGAGTTTTAGTCGAACATTTGATTTATCGCAGAGAAACCCGATGGCCCGGATATCAGACACGTTTAGATTATACTGAAAGAGATGATTTTAACTGGTTAAAATTTGTTAATTCAGTAAAAGATAATAAAACCGGCGAATTGAAAATTATTGAACGTCCTTATAAACAGGTTGTATCTGGAGACAGATATTTGCCTAGATAGGTATAAAAAAAGTCACCAGTTTTCAGTTGCCAGTAAAATAGGTATTAAATTCCAAATAACAAATTTCAAAATCCAAATAATATCCAAATTTCAATAATCAAAATTCAAACTTTTTAATACTTTGGATATATAATGTTTAGAATTTATTTGTGATTTGTATATTGGGATTTGGTATTTGTTTGTTAATTGGTGCTTGTTATTTGGGATTTAAGTTGTTGCAGAAGGTCAACGGTAGTAACATAAAGTTAAAATTGTAGTTGCTCGATTTATCGAGCCTAATATAAAATATGGGAGGTAAAAGAATGAGTATTATTGTAGATAAAAATAAATGCACAGGGTGCAAAGGGTTAAAAGAACAAAAATGTGTTCAGAATTGTCCCGGAGATTTAATGGCAATCGGAGCGGATGGAAAATCATATATCCGCAGTGAAGAAGATTGCTGGGATTGCATGGTATGTGTAAAATTATGCCCAAGCCGGGCATTAACTACTAAATTACCTTATCAGCTTGCTGATTATAAAGCAACACTGGTACCATTTGTATCGCAGGATTCAATCAAATGGATATGCACAGATTCTGATGGCAAAGTAGAAGAATTCGTTATAAAAACAAGGGAAGTTTAACTCAGGAGACTATAATGGAACAGATTAAGCCGCATGGTGGAAAATTAATTAACTTAATGGTAGATGGTGAAAAAAGACACATTATTCAAGAAAAATCTAATTCATTAAAAAAAATCGAATTAAACAGCAGAGAAGTTTCAGATTTATATCTTCTGGCAGTTGGTGCATTCAGTCCGCTTGAAGGATTTATGATAAAGAAAGACTATGATGGTGTAATTGATACAATGAGGCTTTCAAACGGTGCAGTATGGACAATCCCAATTACATTATCTATTGATGAAGATAAAGCTAATAGTTTAAAAATTGGAGAAGATATAGCTTTAACCTATGAGGGGAAAATTTTAGCAATACTTCATCTGGAAGATAAATTTAAATTTGATAAAGAAAAAGAAGCTATGCAGGTATATGGTACAGGTGATATTAAACATCCCGGAGTAGCTTATGTTAATTCATTAAAAGATATTTTGCTGGGCGGTAAAATTTCAGTTTTACTTTTACCTGAACAAAAAGAGTCTCCGGAATATTTATTCACACCAGCTGAGACAAGAAAAAAATTTAAAGAAAAAGGCTGGCGAAGAATTGTAGCTTTCCAGACAAGAAATCCAATACACAGAGCTCATGAATATCTGCAGAAATGCGCGCTTGAACTTGTGGATGGGCTTATGATTCATCCGATTGTGGGAGAAACAAAAAAAGATGATATTCCTGCTGATGTTAGAATGAAATGTTATAGAGTACTGTTGGATTTGTATTATCCTAAGGATCGGACAATGCTTGTTGTTCTGCCAGCAGCAATGAGATATGCCGGTCCAAAAGAAGCAATATTTCATGCGTTGGTTAGAAAAAACTACGGGTGCACACATTTTATTGTCGGCCGTGATCATGCTGGTGTCGGCAGTTATTACGGCACCTTTGACGCTCATTATATTTTTGATGAATTTGAATCTGAAGAAATCGGGATAACACCTATTTTCTTTGACCATAGTTTTTATTGCCAGAAGTGCGGCGGAATGGCTTCTTATAAGACCTGCCCTCATGATGCAAGTTCACATGTTATTTTAAGCGGGACCAAAGTTCGCGAGATGCTAAGTAAAGGACAGATACCTCCTGTGGAATTTACCCGTCCGGAAGTAGCTCAAATCCTCATTGATTCAATGAAGTAGGATAAATTCATGAAATTAGAAATAAAAAATGTAAATAAACATTTCAACAGCAAAAGCGGAAAAATATCTGCGATTGAAAATATAAATTTAACAATTAATGAAGGTGAATTTTTATGTATTGTTGGGCCTTCTGGCTGCGGAAAAAGCACTTTGCTTAATTTAATTGCCGGTCTTGAAATGCCTGATACAGGTTCAATAGAAATTGATGGTAATAAAATTTCAGGTCCGGGACCGGATAGAGTTGTAATTTTTCAGGATCATTCGCTTTTTCCCTGGCTTACAGTTTTAAAAAATGTTGAATTTGGGCTTAAGATGACAGGTGTTAAACAAAATGAACGGCGTGAAATAGCAAGGGAATTTCTTCGTATGGTACATTTAAATAAATTTGAAAATGCCTATATTTATGAGCTGTCGGGAGGAATGAAGCAGCGTGTTGCAATTGCAAGAGGTCTGGCTATGAATCCAAAAATACTCCTGCTTGATGAACCATTTGGCTCTCTGGATACTCAAACACGTGAAATTTTACAGGTGGAACTGCAAGATATATGGGTACGTAACCGAAAAACATTTATTTTTGTTACTCATAGCGTTCAGGAAGCGGTTTATCTTGCTAACCGCGTAGTAATTTTTTCTGCAAGTCCAGGAACAATCAAACACGGTTATTGGATACCAATTGAACGGCCTAGAAAAACAGATAATTTTGATCTAATAAAAACAACTAATATAATTATAAAAGATTTGCAAAGTGAAGTTGAAAAGGTTTTAAAAGAAGAACTAAGGGAATAATATGGATAAAATATTAAAAAAATTAATTTTTTTTGGCGGTATTATATTTTTATGGGTACTACTGTTTAAGTTAAATATTAGTGAAAATAATATACCCTCTCCATTTGCTGTTTTAGAAACTTTTGTAAATGGTATTAAAGACAGGACATATATAATATCTGTTCTATTCAGCATTAGAAGAGTTATGATTGGCTTTTCAATTGCTTTGATAATTGGAATTCCACTTGGAATTATAGGTGGAAAATTTAAAATTCTTGATGAGACTGTCGGCCCAATGCTTATAGGAATGCAAAGCTTACCAAATGCCGCATGGGTACCTCTGGCAATATTATGGTTTGGGAAAAATGATAATGCAGTAGTATTTGTTGTAGTATTGGGAGTTGTATTTTCTGTTGCTTTATCAATTATCGATGGAGTGAAAAATGTCAATCCTCTGTATATTCAAATAGCCCGAACAATGGGTGCGCGTGAATGGATTTTATTTTATGATGTAATTTTACCGGCTGCCATACCAAGTATTATAAGCGGAATCAAACTTTCATGGTCTTTTGCATGGCGCGCGCTTCTAGCCGGAGAATTACTGGCAGGAGGAGCCGGTCTCGGACAAATTTTAATGTTTGGACAAAAATCAAATAATATACCTCAGGTTATGTCAGTTATGATTATTACTGCTTTAGTTGGGTATTCTGTTGATCAATTTATTTTTAAAAAAATAGAAAAGAATATCCGGCATAAGTGGGGATTGGAAAAGTAATTGTTCTAATCCTCATAAATTAAGGAAATAATATTTACAGCAATTCACAGTGAAAAAATCATCTTAACCATGCTGGGGATTCTCTAAAAATTGGTCAAGATTAATAACTGCAATTTCAGATACTTTAGATAGATTTTTATCATTTCCAATAAAAAATTCGGCATTATTAAAAATTGCAGTTGCAAGATGGATTGCATCGGGAGTTTTAATTTGATATTTTACTCTGAACTGAGCAGCAGTTCTCAAAATTGAACGATTAATAGGTTGAAGAGTTAAATGGGGAAAATTATTTAATAAAATCTCATAATGATCAACCAGGTCATTTCTTTTATTCTTATAGGGATGAACTAATATTTCCAAAAGCACTAATTCTGAACAAATAGCACTTACTTTGTGTGAAACAATGAAGTCTAAAATCTGCTGTGTTAAACTAACATAATTGGGATTTTCTTCAAAATGATAAATGAAAATCGAAGTATCGATTGCTATCTTTTTATTATGACCAATATGGTTTATTATACTCACCAATTTTCCCTTTCGTTTTTAAGATGTTCACTGGTATCCTTCCATATTTCTTTTCCTAAACCTCTAATAGCTTTAACGTAATCCTTGGGTTCAGGGATAAGAATAACCCTTCCCTCTTTTACCATCACTAAAAGCTTATTACCGCTTTTAATATTAAGGGATTTTCTTGCTTCTTTTGGAACAACAATTTGATTCTTCTTGCTTAATTTAACAGTTAACGGCATATATATTCCTCCAAATATAATATTTGCTTTACTTTAATATATAATACTTTACCATATTTTTATATCTCTGTCAAATAAATACTCCTGTTAATATTAATGTCTTCTTGACAAAACATACTAAATAATTTATATTAATAAGTAAGCAAGTATTTACTTACACGGAGGTGCTATGAAAAGCAGAATAACTAAAAATCATTCAATAAGACAACAAGAAATTGTTGAAAGCGCGCGAAGGATTATAAGTACATACGGATTTGAAAGGCTTACAATTCGTGAAATAGCGGATGATCTTAAGTTAACTGATGGTGCTCTGTATAGACATTTTAAAAGTAAGAATGAAATAATCGGTTTATTGATAGAGGATATTGAAAAAACATTGCTAAGCACAATTGAAGCGGCAGCTAAAAAAGCAGATGATCCGCAGTCAAAATTGCAGAACATCCTTTTATCACACCTTTCATACGCTGAACAACGAAAAGGTGTTTCGTTTATTGTTATTAATGAGACCCTTAATTTGCATGATAAAACTTTGCAAGTAAAAATGTTTAATGTTATTGAGAAATATCTTGAAAAAATAAAAGAAATACTTGTAGAAGGTGTTAGGTCGGGTGAATTCAGAAAAAATATTGATACTGCTTCGGCAAGCATAGCTTTCTTTGGTATGGTACAATCTTTAGTTACTCTTTGGGCATTAAGCGGTTATAAATATTCTTTGAAGAAAAAACATATTGAAAATTGTTTTGATATATATAAAAAAGGAATAATTGCATAGGGAGTTATAATGATTGAAGGTTTTACATACACTTTTGAAAAAATATCCAGTATTCATACTAATGTGCTATTTTTACTTGGTTTGATTTTGTTTGCAGGAACAATGGGAGGAAAGATATTTCAAAAACTGAAAATACCCCAGGTTGTCGGATATATTATTGCTGGTATTATATTTGGCCGCTCAGGGTTAAATATTATTAATAAGGATATAATTGAATCATTAATACCATTTAATTATTTTGCTTTAGGACTTATAGGTTTTATGATTGGTGGAGAACTTAAAAAAGAAGTTTTTCAACGTTATGGCAAACAGCTTATGATTATATTGTTGGCAGAAGGGCTTGCTGCGTTTTTCATTGTTTTTATTCTCGTAGGTTTATTAGGCAATTTAATTTTGGGTGGAGGTGTTTACTATTGGGCTCTTGGTTTATTGCTAGGAGCAATTGCTTCTGCTACCGCACCTGCAGCAACTACCGATGTACTTTGGGAATATAAGACGAAAGGCCCATTAACAACAACGGTTTTAGGTATAGTAGCTTTGGATGACGGACTGGCTTTACTTCTGTTCGCATTTGCAGCCAGTATCGCTCCCGGATTACTCGGAGTACGTTCTTCTTTATCATCCGCAATTATTAAGCCTGTTTACGAAATTGGATTGGGAATATTAGTTGGAATGATTTTTGGTTTCATTCTTATAAAGATACTTAAAAAATACGCAGAAAAAGAAAAAATATTAGTTTTTTCCGTATGCAGCGTACTCTTTGCTCTGGGAACAGCATTAATTCTGAAAATAGATATGCTTCTGGCAGCCATGACTATGGGTATTGTGTTAGTGAATTTCGAATCGCGGTTAAGCAAAGATGTGTTTGACTTGACTTTTGAATTTGCAACCCCTTTTTATATATTATTCTTTTTTCTTGTTGGTGCAAAATTTAATTTTCAAGCAACAACCTGGAGTGTAATATTTATTGCTATAATTTATGTGTTAGGTAGGACTTTTGGCAAGATGGCAGGAGCATATTTAGGAGCAAAATATTCAGGTGCACCGACAACCGTTATGAAATATCTTCCATATTGTCTTTTTAGCCAGGCAGGAGTTGCTATCGGTTTATCAATACTTGCGTCACAGATTTTTCCGGGTAATATCGGGAATTCTATAATTGTTATTATAACGCTTACCACGTTTATAGTGCAAATCATAGGACCTCCTTGCGTGAAATATGCTGTTGTTAAAGCCCAGGAAGCCGGTTTAGATATTACAGAGGAAGATGTACTTCGAAAAACCAGTGTCAAACAAATTATAGATGAAAATCCACCATGTATAAATGAAACTACTCAAATAAAGGATATACTAAAAATATTTAGTAGCAGCACTTATCACAATTACCCTGTTGTGGATATTGAAAAAAGATTAAAAGGGGTTATTACATTAGAAAGCATAAGGCAGTCATTAGCTCATGCTGAAGCTGGAAATGTTATTATTGCTCATGATATTATGGAAATTGAACTGATTAAAAATATATCCATTAATTCTTCTTTATTGGAAACCGTGGAAATCATGAATAAATATAGCGTTAATTATTTAACTATTGTCGATGAAAAATCAGTGCTTTTGGGATTCATCGAAAAAAGAGCAATAGATAGCTTTGTATCTATTAAATTGATCGAAATTGAACAAAAAATAGCTTCAATGGCATAAATTAACCAGAAAAACGTAAAATGAAACGAATTCTTTTATTTATTTTACCAATATTAATTTAGGAACAAAGGCTGATTTAAGATGAAAAGAAAAAACGAATGCAAAATATCTTGACAATACTATTTTTGGATGTAAGATATAATTAAATTATCATGTAAAAATTTATTTATCATGCATGGAGGTAATAATATGAAAGCAAAAGTAACAACGAGGGGGCAGGTTTCGATCCCCTCAGTGATAAGAAAAAGATTTGATATAGTACCTCAATCAAAGGTTGAATGGGTAATTGATGGAAATGTGATTAAGGTAGTACCCCTACCGAAAGACCCAATTGCTGCTTTTCGAGGAAGAGGATCAAAAAAATATTCTACAACTCATTTATTTAAAGATAGAAATATCGAAAGAGAAGAAGAGGATGAAAAAGACAGAAAGTGAAACATACGTTCTTGATACCTCTGCGATATTAACACTATGGAATGATGAGGATGGGGCAGAGGTTGTGGAGCAGATATTGCGCCAGAAAGCAAAAATATATGTTTCATTTATGAGTGTTATGGAAGGTCGATATCGATTATGGAAAAATATTGGTAAAGGAGAATCAGATGAATTTTCTGAATATCTTAGCCTTCTTCCTGTAGAGAGAATAAATCTAACCGATTTAATTTTTGAAAAAGCGATTGAAATTAAAGCCAAAAAGAATCTTTCTCTTGCTGACAGCTGGATAGCAGCTACAGCTATTGCTACAAATTCAATCCTTGTACACAAAGACCCTGAATTTGAAGGAATAAAGGATATGGTGAAACTCAAGATGCTTCCTTATAAATTGAGGAAATAACCTTATATAGGTGTTAAGCTAGGTGTTAAGCTAAGAATCATGAATCAATATAATTTAACCTAAATGTTGTTATTAGATTTAAGAAATTTTTTATTGATTTTTAACGAAAAGAATTATAATATAAATTAAATACAATATAAAAAATGGGTCCAGAATTTATTTCTGGAGGGAAGTTGAAATGGTCGGGCCGCCATTCTGGTAAACAAAATACCAGATGGCGGCTCTTTTTTTTTGCTAAAATCGGGGAAACGTAAAATGAAACGAATTCTTTTATTTATTTTACCAATATTAATTATTGTTTCAATCGGATTTACAGCATTTGCTGTATTTCAATTGAAACGGGAAGAAGAAAAATTATTAGATGACCTTAAAAGAAAAGCTAAATCTGTAGCCGAAAGCGTTGAAATATCAGCCTCCCATATTTTATTAAACAATAATTTAAAATCAGCAAATAAATTGGTGGAAAGCTTCCAAAAACGAGAAAGACTGCAGGGTTGTATAATTTATGACAAAAACATCGATATATTAGCTATTACATCCAGAATTTCGGATTGGGAGATAGATAAAGATTATGTTAAAGGTGTGTTGATTAATAAAGTTCCTATCGGTGCATTAAAAAAAATTAAGGGATACTCTGTTTATAGTTATACTTTACCCGTATTGGATGATGAAGGGAATCTATTAGGATTAGTCGAAGTCATATACGATACCTCCTATGTTTTTACAACATTAACCGATTTGTGGAAACGAATAAGTGTATTTTTAATAGTATTATTAACTTTGATTGTATTAACTATGCTTCTAATACAGAAAAAAATATTTATTTATCCGATTGTTAAACTTACCGAATGGTTTCAGCACTTTCAAAAAGGAGATGTTGATACTCCATTACCAATAAAAGAGCAAAATGAACTTGGAAAACTTGCTGTTGAAATTGAGCAAATAGCTTTAAGTTTAAGAATTGCTCGCAAAACAGTATCTGATAAAGCTACAAAACATATCCATAATGAAGAAGTTTGGACAGAAATAAAATTAAGAAATCTTGTTCAAGCAAAATTAGGCGAGAATTCATTATATATTGTATCAAACAGAGAACCTTTTATGCATATTATAACCGAGGTTTCTTCAAATGCTGTTTGTATTAGACCGGCGAGCGGACTGGTGACAGGGATAGATCCAATAATGCGTGCATGCGGAGGGATGTGGATTGCTCACGGGAGCGGAAATGCGGATAAAAAAAATGTAAATTCTAAAGATAAAATCGGTGTTCCGCCCGGTGACAATCGCTATATTTTAAAAAGAGTATGGTTATCAAAAGAAGAAGAGGAAGGTTATTATTACGGATTTTCTAATGAAGGATTATGGCCATTATGTCATATTACACATACGAGACCAATATTCAGAGAATCAGATTGGCAAATATATAAAAAAGTTAATTTGAAATTTGCAGAAAGCATTTTAGAAGAATTCCCAATAAAAAATCCTTTTCTTTTTATTCAGGATTATCATTTTACCTTACTTGCAAAAATGATTAAAGAAAAACGTCCTGATGCTACTATTGCCATATTCTGGCATATTCCCTGGCCAAATCCTGAAATTTTTTCTACATGTCCCTATCAAAAAGAAATTTTAGAGGGAATGCTTGCCTGTGATTTAATAGGATTTCATGTTCAGAATCATTGTAATAATTTTCTAGATACTGCAAATAAATTGATTGAAGCACGTATTGATACGGAAAAATTTAGTATAACACGTTCAGGGAAGGAAACGATTGTAAGGGCATTCCCAATAAGCATAGACACCAATATCAAATCTGGTAAAACAGAAAATGAGCAAATTGAGCTAATTAGAGAAGAATTGGAATTAAAAGACAAAATTGTTCTTTTGGGTGTTGATAGAATTGATTATACAAAAGGGATAGTAGAGAGAATATTGGCATTAGACAGATTTATTGAAAAATATCCGGAATATAAAAATAAATTTGTATTTATTCAATTAGGAGCTCCCAGCCGTACACATATAAAACGCTATCATGATTTAATAAGTGAAATAGATGAGCTGATAGAAAAAAAGAGCTGGAAATATTCAGAAGAAAATTGGAAGCCAATAATATATCTAAAAAGACATTTTTCTTCTGAAGAAATTAAACCATATTTTTTATTGGCAGATATTTGCATTGTTAGTTCCTTGCATGATGGAATGAATTTAGTTGCTAAAGAATACGTAGTAACTAAGTCTGATTTAAATGGTGTGCTGATCCTAAGCCGTTTTACTGGAGCAGCAAGAGAACTTACCGATGCTGTACAAATAAATCCATATTCGATAGAAGAATTTGCAGAAGCTATAAAATTCGCGATAGAAATGCCTCCGGATGAAAAGAAAAGACGAATGCAAAATATGCGTAAAATTATTCAGGAAAATAATATTTATAGATGGGCAGGGAATATTATTACAGAACTTACATCATTAAACAAATTAAATTGAAAAGAGGTGAATATATGGAAAACAAAACAAATCCTACTCCAATGGCTGGTTTTTTTATCCGAATTTACTGGATGTTATATGGGAATATAATTACAATATTTATAGCACTTTATATTCTTCTTAAAAACCCTGAATCAAGTACTTTATTAAGCATTTTTTATTTTTTAAATATTGCATGTCTTGTTTTTTTACGCTATGTTGATATTCGCTATTTAAATGGTATGACAACCGAGTGTGAACCAGCAACAATGAGTCATTGGAAAAAATATTCGATTATACTAATTATATCTTCGATTATTCTGATGTTAACAGTACAATTACTAAAAAAAATTGTAACTTTATAAAATAGATCCCCGAAAAATATGTCGGGGATGACATGCAAGAGAGAAGGTATTATGTAATTCCCGCAGTGTTTAAGCGGGAATCCAGTTTCAATTTTTTATACTTTAAAGCAGAGAATCCATGAAATATTTTTTTAATTATTCTAGAAATATTTTAAAAAAAATATCCAATAAACACATCCTATTGTTTTTAGATTATGATGGGACTTTGACTCCGATTAGAAAAATACCGGCAAAAGCAAAAATTTCACAAGAAATTAAAAAAATATTATTTAAATTATCAAAAGCACCAAAAATTGCATTATCCATTATAAGCGGAAGATCTATTAATGATATAAAAAAATTAGTTGGATTGAAGAATATTGTTTATTCAGGTGATCATGGTTTTCAAATAGAGGGTAATAAACTTAAATATAAAATCATAATTTCAACGGAATATAAAAATATTCTTAAACAAATAAAACAGGATTTGAAAGAAAAATTAAATTTAGTAAAAGGTATCATTATAGAAAACAAAGATTATGGAGTAAGTGTCCATTATAGATTAGTAAATAAGAAAGATAGATCTTTAGTAAAGAATATTTTTCAATTAATTACAAAAAAATATCTATTTAGGAAAAAAATAAAAATTAAATCAGGTAAGATGGTATTTGAAATATTACCACCAATAGATTGGGACAAAGGTAAAGCTGTTTTATATATTTTTAAAAGATATCAATCTGTTTTAGAAAATAGAAATATTTTTTCTGTTTACATAGGTGATGATATAACAGATGAAGATGCTTTTAACGTATTGATAAAAAAAGGGTTGACAATTTTTATAGGAAAACCATATTATAATTCTAACGCTAAATTCTTTTTGAAAAATATAAAAGAAGTTAAAAAGTTTTTAATATCCCTTTTAGAAATAAGGAGTAAAAATGCAGGAATTAATAAACGCTAAAGAACCCTTTAGATTTTATACTAGATTACATTTAACTGAATTAACAGGTTTAAAAGCATCAACACTAATTCAATTACTAGAACTTATTAAACAAGTTCCGGGAGCTTGTATTTATCATCATACTCACAGATTTTTACAGCAGCATCAATATCTTTCTCCTGAACCGCCAAACGATTTTGCGTATTGGGTTACAGAAATTTTAGATGAAGATGTTTTAGGTGAAAGATTATCTAGTATTGATACAATACAATTTTCAACAATTCGTTCATTACGTGAAAAGATTATATTCACTATTGAAGATTATATAAATAATAATCCTTCTTCAAAAAATAAATTTGCAAACATAAATGATGAATTTCATTTTATTAAATCAATAAGCTTTATTTTACCGGCTAATTATATTGCATATAATTTATATGAATTTGTTGATATTTTAAAAAAAATAACAATAGATTCGATATATTTTCATATTTTTGAAGCGCGTTTGAGACTTGAGAAAGAAATGAATGATTTTTCTAATTGGATAGAAAACTCTCTTGGTGAAAAAAAATTAGCCGCAAAAATTTCTAGGCTTGATCCTTATACTTATACTATGGAATCTCTAAGAAAAACTATTATTGAAATAATTGAAAAAAAGGATAAAAAAATAAAATGATAAGAATAGAAGAATATATTCCTATTGTAGGGCAACCTATAATAAATGATTTAAAACTTATTGGAGAAAAATTAAAAAATAAATCCGTTCAGCATATTAATTCTACTTCGGTAGGTGGTGGTGTAGCTGAAATATTAAATAAAATGATTCCTTTAATGAAAGGCCTTGGAATTAATACAAAATGGGATGTTGTAAAAGGAGGAGAAAAATATTTTGATGTAACTAAAAAATTTCATAATGCTTTGCATGGCAAAAATGAAGATATAACAAAAGATGATTTTGATCTCTTTATGGAAACATCCCGGAAAAATATGGAAGAAATAAATGATTATAGTGATATTGTTTTTATTCATGACCCACAACCAATTGCTTTGATAAATAAAAAATTAGATAATAAATGGATTTGGAGATGTCATGTTGATGTTTCCAAACCAAATCCAAATGTATGGAATTTTTTAATGGATTTTATTCCAAAATATAATGCCGCAGTATTTTCAGCACCTAATTTTTCAAAAAAAAATTTTCCAACAAGACAATTTTTAATTACGCCTTCAATAGATCCTTTAAGTGATAAAAATAAGGAATTACCACAGGATGTTATTGATTCAGTATTAATAAAACACGGAATTTTAAATGATAAACCGATAATTACACAAATTTCGCGATTTGATCGTTTAAAAGATCCAATAGGAGTTATTGATGCATATTTAAAAGTAAAAAAATATATAGATTGTCAGCTTATTCTTGCTGGGGGAACAGCAGCAGATGATCCAGAAGGAATAAAAGTTTTTGAAGAAGTAAAAGAAAAAGCAGAAAAGGATAAAGATATACACATTTTATTACTTTCTCATAGTGATATAGAGGTTAATGCTTTACAGCGAGCAACAACAATTATTATTCAAAAATCCATTAAAGAAGGGTTTGGGTTAACTGTTTCTGAAGCTCTTTGGAAATCAAAACCTGTTGTTGCATCAAATGTAGGTGGTATTCCTTTACAAATTACACATAAACATTCGGGGTTGCTTTGTCATTCTATTGAAGGGGCGGCATTTGCTATTAAACAACTTGTAAATAATCCTGAATATGCTAAAAAATTAGGTCAAAATGGCAGGGAGCATATAAAAAACAATTTTTTAATTACACGTCACTTAAAAGATTATTTATTATTATTTCTTTCGTTATATCATCCTGAAGATATTGTTTATTTGTAATACTTAATTAAGAACGGAAAAAATAATAATCAGATTATTTAATTCCAATAAGGTTCAGTATAGGAGTTGTCACATGTTTGGAAATGCCATGTACAATAGATGAATTAATAAAAATATGAGAAAAAATATTCTAATAATTGAAGAAATAAAAGAAGAAGAAACTGATGTGAATAAAATAAAAAATTTCAGAGACAGAAGATACCCTGTGGCTCTCAGACTGGGTCAAATCAATTTATATTA
>CAYWFU010000022.1:0-41822 GCA_964457585.1 uncultured bacterium
GGTTCTTTAAATTTTGGACCTCACTTTTAGTCCAATTTTTTCCAGCATTTCTTTCATACTTTGACATATATATGCACCTCCTTTCTTTTAAATTATTATGTACATCATTAACTAAACATCTTTATAATTAAATACGTTTACCTGTTACAAAAACTTTTTTATTTTTTAGACTTGTAACACTATTTCGTATATAATATTTAAGAAATAAAAGAGAGATTATTCATTAAAGAAGAGAAAAAAACTATATTGGAAAAAATTGAAACTTTTATAAAACCATTTAAACAAACTTCTTATGAACCGGTACCCGCTTTATTTAGAAATAAAAAAGAATTAGATTCAAAAACAAAAGAGAAACTCGAACAACTTAGAAATAAAATTAAGAAGGATCACAATGAATCGTAATTCACATTTAAAACGATTAGAAGAAATTGAAAATTTTGCAGAAGATATTGTTTTAACATGTTTAGGGGATCATATCCCTATAGACCCTTTTGCATTAGCTGGAGAAGATAAAATTATTCTTTTTGGAGATAATTTTAACGGAGCATTCGATGGTATGGCAGAAGCAATAGACTCTAAATTTATTATTTATTATGATAATACACTTGGAGAGAATCATCCTAGAACGAGATTTACAATTGCTCATGAATTAGGTCATTGTGAAATTGAAGAACATAGAAAATATCTTTTATCTGGGGGTATCCCTAATCCTTGTAAAGTAGAAAATTTTTCTCAAGAAAATGAAGAAGCCGAGTGGGAAGCAGATACTTTTGCAGCATCATTTTTATTACCCCAAAAAATAATTAAACCAAAAATAAATAAACAAGAACCCACAATGAGTTTATTTAAAGATTTATCCTGTAAAATGAATACATCCTTAACATGTACCTTAATAAGATGTGTTTTAATCTCTGATTATGCTTGTGCCGCTATAATGATTAAAAATGGGAGAGTGTGCTGGTCTTTTATATCTAATTATATGAAAGAGTTAGGTCTTTCATATATAAAAAATGGTTATACCCCTTTATCAAGTAAGTCAATAAAAAATATCAATTTTTCATCTGGAAAATTAGAAGTTGCCAATCTATGCGATACTAATGTTTGGTTTGAAGAATACATGATTTTATTTTAAATAGTTCTATTTGTTCATGATCTAATTTTCCAAGTTCAGCTATTATATCATTTGATTTTACTGTAACAATCCGATCAACTTTTATCACTGAATCAACTTTTAATTTATTGACTTTTTCATGTTTTATTAGAATTTCGTTCTCAGATAATTTTTTTGGAACAACTGAGCTTATTGCAGAAACAACGATGTCTCTATATTTATCTTTTGTTTCACAGATTACAACTGCCGGTCTTACTTTAACAGAAGTTAATTCAGCAAATGGAAATGGAATTAAAACAATATCTCCTGTTTTCATTTTTTCTCCAAATATTCCTGATAAATATCCTCTTTCCCGTCTTCCCAAAATAATAATCCGCTTGTTTGTGCAGAAAAATTCCTTATTTCTTCATTATTATCAATTTCTTCTATGAAAGTTATAACTACTTTATATTTTTTCTTCTTTGGAAATTTTTCCAAAGCAATAAAATTTTTACCATCAAACAGCCCTTTAATTGCTCTCATTTATTTTTCCTTTTTAACTTTTAAACTATAAAATATTATAAATTAAATAAAAATATTGTCAATAATTATATGTGTAACGTATTATATTATTAAACAAATTCCCCTCTAAATGCTTTTTGCATCATGGAATTGAAAAGGTTATTTAGTTCTTTTTCTGATTCTTTTTGTTTTTGTTTTAATTTTTCAGCTTTTTGAACAAGGCCAGCGAATTTTTGTTGCAATTGTAAAGGAGGTTTATACATAGGAAATTGTTTTAAAAGAGTTGGGCCTATATTGGATTGGCCAACTGCTTTTTTACATCTTTGCATAAATAATTTTTTATAATATTTTGTATTTAATAAATAAGAAAACCAGATATAATTAAATTCTTTTGCCATGCAAAGCTTAACTAAATAAGAAGCAATAACAGCATCAAATTTTTGATCCCAATATGTTGTTTTTCCTACTAATTCAGTTGAGTTTGTTCTGTTAAAGATTACATCACCTTTTTTTAATTTAATTTTATTAAAATCTGCTTCTGATAATTTCATATAATTAAATTTTTCAAGATCGAGAGAGCCTTCATAAGTAATATTTCCCATACCTAAAACTGGATATCCTTCTTGATTACTATTCGATTTTTCTGATGTCCCATATTCCGAATATTTTATTGCATCGTTTAAAATACCAATAGGCCATTTTTTTGGATTTCTTTCCGGATTGCATTATTGTTTTATTTTTTAGTTCTCCTGATTTTATCCAGGGAATAGAACCTTGATAATAGATTGAATCCTTTTTTCTATTAGGAGTTCCCCCACTTCCAGTTTTACAAAAATCGGATATTTTAGTTTTTTTGTTAAAAATTTGCACCATTTTTATTTTATCCTATTAAATCCCATCAAATAATATTAATAAATCCCCCTTTGATAAAGCTAACTATTACCCACATCTCTAAAAACGCTTGTGGGAGTAAGATGAAATTTGCAAATATTTCATTGACGATTGAGCATTGAGCATTGACAATTGAGCATTATAATTTAATTAATATTAAATAACGTCTAATATTTTCAAGGGATTTAAACCTTAATTCTCAATTTTCAATGCTCAATCGTCAATTGTCAATCCTATTAACCCAGACTTGTGGGTAATAGTTAGCTTTGATAAAGGGGGATTTAGGAGGATTTGAATTTCAATGTTTTTTAGGTTTATCACCGAGAATCGCTGATTAAATTTTTAATATTTTTTATCTCTTCCTCAATCCCCTTCTCCAACTCCAGCACCTTCCCCATTATCACCACCGGCTCCTCATATTCAATCTCTTCATACTCAACCGGCTTATACCGCGATATCGAAAGATCATAATCATTCTGCTTTATTTCCTCAATATCCACCCAGAACCATTTTTCCCCTTTTTTCGGTTCTTTTGCTTTATCTCGTTTTTTCCATTTTTCAATAATATACGGGATATCACTTCCCTCAACTTTAGTTCGCTTATCATCCAACGAATACCCATCTGCCTGCATGTCATAAAACCAGATTTTATCTGTTTTTTCACCTTTAGTGAAAATAAGCGCTACTGTTGATACTCCTGCATAAGGCTTGAACACTCCTGATGGCATGGAAATAATTCCATCGAGAGAGCAATTTTCAAGCAGCATCTTACGCACATCTTTATGCGCATTGCTTGAGCCGAAAAGCACACCGTCTGGAACTATCACGCCGCAGCGGCCTCCGGGGATAAGCATATTGACAAACAGGTTTATAAAAAGAAGTTCTGTTTTAGGTGTTTTACTTTTTCCTGCTCCTATCAAATCTTCGTTTATATCGCTTTTATCAATACTGCCTTTAAATGGCGGATTTGCAAGTATTATGTCATATAAATTTCGCTCGGTAAATTTTTTTGAAAGAGTATCTGCATATTGTATGTTGGGGCTTGTAATTCCATGAAGAACCATGTTCATTAAGGCAATTCGCACCATTGTTGTGTCAAAATCATAGCCTGTAAAAGCTTTCTCCCGCAAAAACTCCCAATGTTTTTTATCAACAATTTTATCTCCGACTAAGTTATGAGGAGCTCCATCTTCATCATATTCTATTTGTTCCGGATCTGTGTTTGATTTTAAAATATGATTACACGCATTAATCAAAAATCCTGCTGTTCCGCATGCTGGGTCGCAAATTTTTTCACCTAATCGCGGATCAACAAGTTCGATTATCATCCTAATAATATGGCGCGGAGTTCTGAATTGTCCATTTTTACCGGATTGAGATATTTCGTTTATGAGATATTCGCAAACATCGCCTTGAATATCAATCCCCTGGCTTGTTAAATTCAATTCATCAATTATTTTAACTGCTTCCTGTAAAAGCGATGGTTTTGGGATTAAAAATACTGCGTCTTTCATTGATTCGGAATAAAAATTACCTTTACCTTTTAATTCTTTTATAAAAATAAAAACATTGTCTCTTACATGTTTAAGCATTTTTTCCGCGTCAAAATGCATCCAATGCGACCAGCGGCAGTCTTCTTTGTCTTTAAATATTGATTCATATTTCAAATTGCGTCTTTTAGCAGCATTTTTTTGCATATTATCCATGTCTTCAATTCGTTTCATGAAAATAAGATATGAAATTTGTTCTATTGCTGATAATGGATTAGACATACCTCCGGAATAAAACATATCCCATAGTTTATCTATTTTACTTTTTATATTCGGATAAGCAGTTAACATATTTTCTCCTGATAAATAGGGTAATTTGTAATAATTATTACCCTATTTATATACTCAATTGTCTTATTAAAAATTTTTCATAAATAACTTAATATACCATTTAATATACCATTGAAATAGTTAATATACCATTGAAAAAATTAGTGAAGGCGAATCCATTTAGCTGTTCGTCCTTTACCAATGCTTTTGATTTGTTTTTCTATTTGCATTTTGTTAAGAATTTTTTTTATCAAAACTCTGCTTATATTAGGAGCGGCTTGCTCAACGTCTGAAATGGTAAATTCACCTTGTTGTTTTTTGATTAATGCTTCGATAATTTCAGTTTTTACTCCCCTTGCAGGTTTGATGTTTTTTGCGCGCTCTTCAAATTCTTTATATGCATTAAGTATTGTTCCAAGAAAATAATTGAACCAGGGGAAAATATCGTGTTTTGCCTGATGCCATTTTTGAGAACTTTTATTAAGTGATTCATAATAAGTTTCTTTAGATTGTTCCACAATTCGTTCAAGGCTAATATATTTACCTACATAAAAACCATGTTGATACAAAACTAGTAAAGTTAAAAGTCTCGATACTCTGCCGTTACCATCTCTGAAGGGATGAATAGACAAAAAATCCAGAATTAAACATGCAATAGCATAAAGATCAGGATATCTTAAATGAGAAATACTATTTTCATATGAAAGACATAATTGTCTAATCATTTCAGGTGTTTGCGCTGCGCTCACTGGTTTAAAAATAACTTCAATATGACCATCAGGATATTTACGAATAATATCATTGTCCTTTTCTTTCCATTTACCTGAATCCCATGCTTCCCCATGAGATAAACGATGCAATTCCTTAATTGTCTCCGGTGTTATACGAAGAGAGTTATATTTAGTGTGTATTAAATCAAGGGCTTTTCGGTAACCTGAAATTTCTTCTTCAGAACGATCTCGCGGTTTACTGTTACCAATAACCAAAGGTTTAAGACGATTTCTATCAACTGTTACACCTTCGATGCGGTTAGATGATTCTGCACTTTCAATTAGCGCCATTTCAATAAGTGAATTTAAAACTTGTGGTGATTGCTGGGTGTATAATTCCTGTTTACCTTTATATTCAGAAATGGAATTCATTAACCAAACAGTGGCTAAAGGTAAATTAAATTTTTCATTTATGAATGATTTCATTATTTCCTCCAAACGCTTTAGTGCTGTTAAAAATAGTTACTATTTCTAATAATTCATTATCAGAGAATAGCCGGGTGGCAGCATCTGCGCCAAACTGAGTAAAAGGCGGTTTAAACAAATCATCATATTTGATACTTTTTTTGGTTGTAAAAACATTTTTTATTGCACGTAAGAATCTGATCTGTTCTGCATTTAAAGGATGGGCGTTGTTTCGTTCAATAATGTATGTATTAAAAGATTCATTTATTATTTCTTCGGGGTCAGGGAATTTATACACTCCGAGTATGTTTTTTATGAATTGAATAAATGTTCCATATGGTTTTGAAAAGGTTTTTCGTAAGTTATCTTCATTAATATAAAGCTCAGGACTATTTAATGCATGTTCAAGATCATCCCAGATTTGATTTGATAATGCTTTATCAATATCTCGTCTGTTTTCTTTAACTGTTATTGAGTTATCGGGTAATGATTTGATGTCAGAAATAATTTCATTTTTTATTATTTCAAATTGGTTTATATTTTTCTTTTGTTGGAATATTCTAAGTTTTTTTAAACGAACTTTGAAAATTTTTACCGTGATGGCATCCTGCTGTATTGGCGCTTCACCATCTGGTATTTCTCCAAAATATTCAAAATTATTCCAATGATCTATTATAAGAAATTTGTCTTTTTCAGTGCACCATGGTTTAATTTCATCTTTATTTAATGTGCGTGTTCCACGGCCAATCATTTGCCAAAATTTTATTTTACTAAATATTGGTTTGGCAAAAACCAGATTAACAACTTCTCTTATATCAACTCCCGTATCCAGCATATCAACGGAAATTGCGATACGCGGATAATTTTCATTTTTAAATTTTGTAAGAATACTTAATGGCCGCTCCATTTTTGAATCTATAATTTCAACCAGCTTTCCTTTATATTCAGGATATAGTTGATTGAAAATTGTCCATACTCTTTTTGCATGTTCATGAGAAATTACAAATATTATTGATTTCCCCGGGACAACACCGGTATCATCTTTAATGCATACATCCATAAATTCACGCACTAAAGATTCATTTGTTCCAAGATTAGTAACTTTTTTTTCAATATCAGTTCCTTCAAAATCAATTTCTTCAAGAGTTAAACCTTCTTCAAGTAATTTTTTTTGTATACTTAGAGGTAATTCATTGCCTCTTATTCCTATTATCTGGAAATTTGTTTTTGCAGTATACGCAGGTCTAAAATCAACCAAATTTTTTTCACTTACTGCTTGTTCATAAGGATAATTAAAAGTAGGTTGATTATCTGTGGAATTAAAAAATTTAAATGTATCTCTTTCAACAAAATCACATGGTGTAGCAGTTAACCCTATCTGTAAAGCATGAAAATAGCTTAACACATCTTTCCATTTGTTATATATTGATCTATGGCATTCATCTGAAATAACCAGGTCAGAAAATCCGGGAGAAAATGAGTTAAAACTTCCCATCATTGTTTGAATTGTTGCAACGTTCAATCTTTTTACTTCTTCTGAGCGATTATTGATATTCCATCCTGCTTTACCAAGCAATTCATCAATTATCTTTTTACGAGTTTGATTTTCTGTTGGATTTTCCTTAAACATATATTCCCCTATATCAATCCATCATCGGCAAAACTATAAAAAGTATTATTTCCAATAATAATATGATCTAAAACTTTTATTTCTAATGCTTTTCCGGTCTGTGTTAAATCTTTAGTAAATTTTTTATCTTCTAAACTCGGCTCATGATTGCCTGATGGATGGTTATGAACACAAATTATTTTTGCATAGACCCTAAAGATTTTAATGTTTTTTCATAAATTTCATATGCATCCTGACCAAAAAGTACAAAATATACTTCCTCTATACAATTTTCATTTTTTAAAAAATCAATAATAGTTTCTAAAGCAATTTTGGCTGCTTGATTGATAGGATAACGATAGGCACCTGTTGAAATAGATGGGAATGAAATTGTTTTTATTCCTTTTTCATTAGCAAGTTTTAAACAATTTTTATAAGCATTTGCCAAAAGATTTTGTTCATTATGATTCCCATCTCTCCAGAATGGGCCTACGGTATGAATTACATATTTGGAAGATAAGTCACCGCCTGTTGTAATAACTGCTTCACCAATTGCAAGAGATCCAATCTTTTCTATAATTTTTTTACATTCATTTAAAATTGACGGACCACCAGCATAATGAATTGCGCCATCCACACCTCCGCCACCCATAAGAGATGAATTTGCAGCATTAACAATAGCATCTGTTTTCTGCTTTGTAATATCACCTTGAGTGAGGTAAAGAATTGAATTATTAATTTTCATAACTTTTATTTTCCATGTCCATTGCAATCTTTATTATATCTAAATCATTTTTAGCAGATACTGCTTTTTCTTGATTTTCGTTTTTGTTTGTATCAAAAACACTTTTTAAATTATCAGGAAAAGCAACAAATACATCATCAGGCCATTTATTAAAATTTTTTATAGATTCATATACTTTTTTAAAAATACATATATGATTTTCTTCGTCCCTCGCTAATGAGATAAGCATTTTTTTGATTGATTCATCTGATGTTTTCTTGGATGATTCCATATAAAAGTTCCAACCATCATTTTCCATTTGCAAAGCAATTTCAATTGGTTTAATAAGTTTTGGGCTATCCATATTATACCTCCTTTAATAAGGGTCAGAGAGTCAGAGTATCAAAGAGTCAGAGCAAAGGAATTTTGAGATTTTATTCTGACACTCTGATACTTTGACTCTTTGACACTATCATACAATCTCTTCTATAAAAATGTATAGCTACCATGCTCACAACCAAAAGATGTTTTATAATTAAAACCAAAGTCCAATTATTCTCGAAATTACCAATTTCAGAAAATTGTTTATCTGCTGCAGTCAAAACAAATCCCGTAACAATTAATACAATTATACTATAGTTCGCTATGGGAGTAAATCTCTTTGAAATTTCGTTCATCAGTTTACCTGCCTCAGCACCTAAAATCTGTTTGGTTGTTGGTATCGCAATAAAAAGGATAAAAGCAATTCCTCCAATCCATATGACTGTTGCAACAAGATGTAACCAATAGAAAATCGTTAATATTAACTCTCTCATTTTCTCCTCTGTGTGATTTTAAAGAATGAGGGGTGGATTGATTTTTTCAACCCAACCCTCACAAACGCATTGATTATTTCTTCTTCGTGAGCGGAACACAACCGCAGCCACAGTAACCCTTTGCTCCACTCTTAACTTCGGATTTTTTTTCTTCCGGTTGTTCTTTTTTCTCCTTTTTAATATTTTTTGTCATTGTTCTCACCTCCCTTCTGATTAAGTTAATGCTTACATACTTAAATAGATGGATAAAAAATTTTCTTTATTTTGTTTTTAAAACTTCCTTGTTTATTCTTTCCATACTTATCTGTCCGCCTAAACAACCACAGGTACAAATACGATTAAGTCTTTGACGGCATTTTTCAAGGACATCTTTATTTAAAGAATAATAAATCCAGTATCCTTGTCTTTCGTCTTTTACAAGACTAGCCCCTTTGAGCACACGTAAATGTTGGGATACTGCTGATTGTGTTATTCCCAAAGCCTCAGCCAAGACGTTTACACTCATAGGTTCTTTTTTTAGTAGTTCAATAATCTCTATTCTTTTATCAACCGAAAAAATTTTAAATAAGTCTGCTGCCTCTTTCATCGGCTTGTCCTTCTTTTTAAGTTTATAAGCATATACTAATATTAAGCTATCACATTTATGTTGTCAAGCATTTTTTTATGGATTTAAATTTTGCACACAACTTCTGTCTCTGATAAGAGTTATTTATCTGGGAGTGCCAAAGGTACTAATTATAATAATTATTTACCTTTCAGAGACTTTATTTATTTTTGGGGCTGTCCAAAAAGTCTATAAAATGTAGAAAAAATGTTGAAAAATCGGGTTTGATGAATCAAGCCCCTACGAAAAATCGGACTTTTTGGACAGCCCCTTCCAGATAAAAACTAAAAAAAGTACTCATAACTTTTTTAATTATTTGCTATTTACTTTAATTAAAATAAATGATATTATTTATTAATATAAAAACCTCAAAACTTAAAAATATAAACTATGAATAAATTTCCAATATGGCTTAAAAAAGAATTACCATCAAAAAAAATACCTCAAGAAATGAGTTCGCTATTTAAGGAACTCAATGTAAATACTGTCTGTCAAAGTGCCAGATGTCCAAATATTGGGAAATGTTTCTCAAATAAAACTGCAACTTTTATGATTCTTGGCCAGGTTTGTTCACGGAATTGCACTTTCTGCGCTGTTAAAAAAGGTACACCTGAACCAATCAATAATGATGAACCAAAAAATATTGCTGATATTTGCTCAAAGCTTGAAATAAAGCATGCAGTTATCACGTCTGTAACACGAGATGATTTACCTAATGGCGGTGCAGCGCATTTTTGTAAGGTTATAGAAGAAATCAGGAAACTAAATAAAAATATAATCATTGAAATCTTAACCCCTGACTTCATGGAAAATTTTGAAAGCTTAGAACTTATTGCGGAATCTGGTCCTGATATATTTAATCATAATATTGAAACTGTCCCAGCCTTGTATCCTCAAATTCGCCCAAAAGCAAATTTCAAGCGTTCGCTAAGAGTTTTAAAAAAAATTAAAGAATTAAATCCTGATATTTATACAAAATCTGGAATAATGGTTGGTCTTGGAGAATACCAGAACGAAATTTTTGATGTTATGGAAAAAATCAGAGAAGCAGATGTCAGTATTCTAACTATAGGACAGTATTTACAGCCAACAAAAGAACATTATCCTGTTAAAGAATATGTAATCCCTGAAAAGTTTGCGGAATATAAAAATAAAGCTTTAGAAATAGGTTTTTCACATGTATTATCCGCTCCTCTTGTCAGAAGTTCATTTGAAGCAATAGAATTTTCAAAAAAAATCGGATTAATAAAAGATAAAAAATCTTAAGAAAATTTTATGAAACAAAAAATATTCTCTTTATTATCTATTTTATATATAATGATTTACAAAACTTGCGCTGCTGGTCCAGTAATAAATTCTGTAGCGCCTGATTTTGCATATAATACTGCATCTATTTCATTAACTGTTAATGGTGAAAATTTTAATAGTGGGGATAAAATATATGTAGGAGCAAATGGCCCATATATAATAGGCAGCAGTCCAACATCCAATTATACATTTGGAGTCTATATTTATGGTAATTATGCATATCTGGCAGATTATCTTTCAGGAATCCAGATTGTTGATATTACGGACCCATCTAATCCAATTAAATTAGGCAGTGTTGATACTCCTGATAAAGCTAATAAAATAGTTGTATCAGGTCGTTATGCATATATAGCTGATGTCTCAAGTCTGCAAATAATAGACATATTTGATCCAAATAAACCAGCAATAGTTAGCAGTATTGATACTCATGGATATATTACTGATGTATTTGTGCAAAATAAATATGCATATTTAGCTGACTGGAATGGTCTGCAAATTATTGATATCAGCAGTCCAAAGAATCCATTTATTGCAGGATTTGCTGATACTGATAGTTCAAAAAGACTTTTTGTTTCTGAAAACTATGCTTATGTCGTTAATAATTCAAAAAAATTTGATATAATTGATATTTCTAATCCTGCTGCCCCAGCAATAATAGGTAAGATTGATAATATTGAAATTGATGTTGCCAGTCCAGATATTCATGTGTCAGGTAAATATGCTTATGTAGCAGGTTATGATGTAAAAATAATAGATATAAGTGATCCAAAAAATCCTGTTTTATTAGACAGTATAGAAAATACTAAAGATTCTAATGGTATATATGTTTATGGAAATTATTTGTATATTGCTACTGAACAACCATCTTTAGACATTTTTGATATTGCCATCCCGGCTAAACCAAGAATAGTTGGCAGAATCCCATTACCTCCAAGAGGTCAGGATGTATTTGTTAGAAATAATTATGCTTATGTCGCTAACTGGGAAAATGGTTTACAAATAGTATGCAATGTAAATAAATCAAGTATTATGGGTCTTACAGATACAAAAACTCCATCGGGTATTTACATATTCAATAATTATTTATGTTTGGCAAACGATCCCACTGGTGTAGAAATAATTGATATTTCAAATCCTGTTTATCCTATTATTAAAAGCAGTGTAGAGACATATGATAAAATAGAAAATATTAATTTTTCAAATAATTATGGATATTTAACATTTAGATTATATCCCGATGATGGCATACAGGGATTAAAAGCAATAAATATTGATAAACCGGATAATCTAATTGATTTTGGAAATGTTATTATGCCTGGGAAATCACATATTGAAATTAATTATGGAGATTTTGGATTTATTGCTAAAGGAGAATCAGGAGTGCAAGGATTTTATTATAGTATTACTTCACATCAATTGATAACTTATCTTATTGATACACCCGGGTACGCATATGCTATTTATCAGAAAGTGGCTATGGATTATACTATAGATAACTATTTATATGTTGCTGATGGAACATACGGTATACAGGTAATAAATAATGAAAATTCTATTGAATATTCCTTGAGCACTTCAGGTGAGGCTCTTGATTTATTTGCTTTAGATAACTATTTATATGTTGCAACAGGGGCTACGGGAATGGATATAATAGATATATCTGATTCAAATAAAAATCTGAAAATAGTAAGCAGTATGGCTACCCCCGGCAGAGCATCAAGTATAAATGTTTCAGGTAATTATGCATATATCGCTGATGGATCATCCGGATTAGTAATTGCAAATATTTCTAATCCAAATAGTCCTTATATAGTCAACACTATACCAACACCAGCAAATGCTAATGCTTATGGTATTAATATGTCTACAAATTATATTTATCTGGAATATGGAGAAAAAAGCATACAGCTCGTTGACATCACAAATCCTGAAAGCGCAAGCGTATTAAATAATATTACAAACTTAAATTATTCTGATTATACTGATACGATTGATAATTATAAATATATTATAGATAGCAAAAATAAAAAATTATTATTTACGGATATAGCTGATAAAAATAATCCAATAGAAATAAGCAGTTTATACACATTTAATACTCCTTCATATATACATTTAACAAATAAATATATTTATACTGCTAATGAATGGCCAGGTCTGCAAATTATAGACAGAGCAAGTGCAATGACTTTATGCGAATCAATAGAATATTTAGACAAAAATAATCTAAAATGTATTATCCCCAAAGGACTAAATCCAGACAAATATAAAGTTGTTGCTATTAATTCTGCCAATGAGACAAATACTCTAATTGATGGAATAACAATTCTGGATAAAACTATAAATACATTACCATCAGTGAGTTTAAGCACAGATATTTCTTCAGGGCAAGCGCCTCTTCTGGTAAATTTTACTGCAAATGCAATTGATCCGGATGGCAGTATTGTAAACTATAAATGGGATTTCGACGGGGATAATAAATATGATTCTTCAACTGTAATCAATAAAATAAAATATATTTATAAAAATAGCCGTACATATTATCCTAAAATAACTGTTATTGATAATTTTGGCGATAGCACACAAGCTTATACTTATATATCTGTTTTAAAAGGTGAAAATCAAGCACCTGATGTTAATTTAAAGGCAGTTCCAGCTTCAGGAGATGCGCCATTATCTGTTGATTTTAGCGCAGAAGCCTCTGATCCAGATGGTACCATACTAAGCTATGAATGGGATTTTGATGGGGATGATACATATGATACTACTACAACAACCAATATCATTCAACATATTTATACAAAAGATGGAATATATAATGCTAAAGTAAAAGTTACAGATGATAGCTTAGTAAATGCTTATGATATAACGATGATTAATGTATATATTCCAGGTACAAATCAAAATCATCAACCGATAATAAATTTAACAGCTATACCAGTATCCGGGTCTGCTCCATTATCAGTTGATTTCACTGCTATAGCATCTGATTCTGATGGTAATATTGTAAGTTATGAATGGGATTTTGATGGGGATGATATATATGATACAGCTACCACTATAAATACTGTAAGCTATACATATAAAAGCCAAGGTAACTATAATGCTAAAGCTAAAGCTATTGATAATAGTATGGGATACGCATACGATATAATTGTTATTAATGTATATTCATCCGGTAATAATCAAAATTTATTACCTGAAGTAACTCTAAAAGCAGATCCCATGGAAGGAACTGCACCGCTTGAAGTTAATTTTACCGCTTCAGCAACAGACCCTGATGGTAAAATTGTAAAATATGAATGGGATTTTGATGGTAATAAAAAATATGATACTATTACAAAAAATAATAAAATAAGTTATACTTATACTAATAGCGGTACGTATAAAGCTCGTGTACGCGTTGTTGATAACAACGGGGATAATGCTTTTGATGAAATAAAAATTACAATAAACAATTCCGAATCTAATAATAATAAAAAGAAGAAGAAACCATGCTTTATCACAAATATTTTAAGGCATACTAAAATAGATAAAGGAATAAACTATTTAAACAAATTTAGAGATGAAATTTTATTGTCAAATAAATTATTTAAAAATTTAACAGAATTATATTATAGAATCAAATAAGCGTTCAGGTATCAGCTTTCAGCTATCAGTTTTAAATTTGGGCTGAATGCTAACTAAATTAAGGAGAAAAAATGCGTTTACTTGTTGCAGGTACAATAGGAATAGATACTATAGATACCCCTTTTGGACGGGAAGAAGAAATTCTAGGCGGATCAGCAACATATGCGAGTTTAGCTGCCAGCTTTTTTAGCAATCCTCATATAGTTAGTGTCATTGGACAGGATTTTCCGGAAGATTATATAAGGTTATTCAATAAAAAAAATATTAATGTTGAAGGAATACAAAGACTTCCAGGTAAAACTTTCAGATGGACAGGGTCATATAAAGATGATCTGAACATGGCTACAACAATTAAAACTGATCTTAATGTATTAGAAGAATTTAAAGCCATTGTCCCTAAATCTTATAGAGATTTAAAATATGTTTTATTAGGAAATATCGATCCTGAATTGCAATTAAAAATAATTAAACAAATGAAGAATACAAAATTAATTGTTGGAGACACAATGAATTTCTGGATCGCTTATAAAAAAAATGAGCTTTTAAAAACCTTAAAACATCTTGATATTTTAATAATAAATGATGCTGAAGCACGTCAACTTTCAAATGAACCCAACCTGATCAAAGCAAGTGATATTATCAAAAAAATGGGGCCGAAAATATTAATTATAAAAAAAGGAGAACATGGCTCATTAATGTTCTCAGGAAAAAACCATTTTTCAGCTTCTGCTTATCCTCTTGAAGAAATTTTTGATCCAACAGGAGCGGGAGATTGTTTTGCCGGCGGTTTTTTAGGATATATTGCAAAGACAGATGATATTAGCGAAAGCAATTTGAGAAAAGCGATAATATATGGAAGTGTAATTGCATCTTTTAATGTTGAAGATTTTAGTATTAGAAAACTGCTTAAAATCAAATCCAACGAAATTATAAAACGTTATAAATCATTCGGGAAATTTTCACATTTTGATGATATTTAAAATCAATAGGAGACACTAACGTTGAAACTGGATATTCTTGCAATTGGCGCTCATAGAGATGATATAGAATTAAGCTGTGGCGGAACTATTATTAAATTGGCGGATCAGGGATATAATGTTGGGATATTAGATCTTACACAGGGGGAAGCTGGTACACGAGGAAGTGCTAAAGAAAGAGCTAAAGAAGCTGAATGCGCTGGAAAATCTATGGGTATTAAAGTCAGAGAAAATTTATTCCTTCCGGATGCTTTTGTAAACAACACTGAGATAAACCAGCATAAAATGATAAAAATAATAAGAAAGTATCAACCTGAAATGGTTATTATTCCATATTGGGAAGGACGGCATCCTGACCATTATAAAACCAGCATACTTAGCTATGAATCATGCTTTTTATCAGGGCTGGAAAAAATAAAAGTTCAGGGCAAAGCTTTTAGACCAAAAAAAATTATTTACTATCTTCCTTTTTTAGAAGTTAAACCTTCATTCATTGTTGATATTACCGAGCAATTTACAAAAAAAATAAACGCTATCAAATGCTATAAATCACAATTTACAGATTCTAAGCGCGGTAAAAATATTTTTCTTCCATCAAAAGACATTTTTGATATGCTTGAAGTGCGCGCAAAAATGTGCGGGATGCTAATAGGGAAAAAATATGGAGAATCATTCCTGATAAAACAACCATTAGAAATAGAAGATATAATGGAAATAAAGGGGAAATTTATTTAATGTTCTCTGCCATCTTTTAACTTACTTAATAAATATTCCATCACTTCTTTTTGATCTAAAAAATAAGGATCTATCACCAGCTTATCCCTATTTTTCAAATGGATATTATATTCTGTCCTGGGAAAAACATGTACAACTTTTTCAATATTATTAATATTCAATTGAACAAAAAAAAGATATTTAGCAACCCAGATAATATCTTCTTTAATTATAAAAATGTGAATAAATAAAAAATTGAATAAGATTAGCAATCCAAACATTAAAAATGGGAAAAAATATATTATATGTGTATTATTTAACCATAAAATAAAACCTGTTAAAATAAAAAAAAAGGAGTAAAATTTATATTTACCAATTGAAGTATATAAGAAAAAGGATATGTTTTCCAAAAAATTCATTTATTTTGCAAACCTGTTATCATTAGTTTTTTGGGGGGATTGTGCTTTACTGCGCAAGATTGCACGTCTATCTTTTGCAAGAGTAAAAAATAATCCTGATCTGCCTATTGGATTTACTTCTTCCCAGCATCTGCCAGCATGATGAGCAATTATTTCTTCACTTAAAATTTCACGTTTTTCCTTTGAAACATTTGAAGAAGATTTATCTTCATAAAGCAGCGGGCCCTGCATCATACTGGAATAAATGATACCAACCTGTAAAAATTTCCCCATATCATCAGCTCTAAGGTATAATATGCTTTTTGGTTTTGAATATGTCAGACTTTTAGAAATGAAATGCAGAAGAACATGTGAAATTTCATCTTTATTCCCATAAAAAGACCCTTTATTGCCTGCATTATTGCGTAATTCACTTGGAAGACTTACTTCAATTTTTATATTTTTAACAGAAGCAGCAGATTTAAATCTGATAATGCAATCTCTTAAAATCTTTTCTATAGATAACCTTGCAACTTTCTCTCTGGCTTTATGTACGGATTCTTTTACAAATTTTTTATTTGCTTCAGTTGGGTCCATTGCCCACGCACCAAGGATATAATAATCACAATTAGTGCAATCCATTAATTTGCGGGAGAATTCATCGTGAGCTTTCCCATCATCACAAATTGTACCATGAATCATCCAGCATTCTCTTGTTTTTTTCTGCGTATATGCCGGACATTTATTGCGTAAATCTGTTCCGCACTTTTTATATTTCCAGCATTCTTTAGTTTTATTAAAAAGCGATTTAATATTAAACATTTATATCTCTTTTTTAAAACAATTTTACTTCTTGTACATTTTTTTGTCAAATAGATTTTTTATCTTCTAAAAATTATATTTTTAATGCTTTTTTTAATTGAACTAATTTAACAGTTGAAGTGCCAAGCTCGCCAACTACTATCCCAGCCGCGTGATTAGAAATATATGCTGATTCAATTAGAGTTGCACCTGCTGAAACAGCAAGAATAAATGCGCTAATTACAGTATCTCCTGCTCCAGTAACATCATATACATGCTGAGCAACTGTAGGAATATGTGTGTATTTTCCATTATTATCAAAAAGAGTCATTCCATCTTCACCCTGAGTAATAAGCAAGGAATGACATTTTAATTTTTTAATTATTTCATTACCTGTTGCAACCAGTGTTTTTTCATCTACAATCTCTATTCCGACCGCACCTCCTGCTTCATGATGATTTGGCGTGAGGATTGACACATTTTTATATTCCATAAAATGCTTGATCTGAGGATCAACAGCGATAAATTTATTGCTATTTTTTAATAATGCTATTAATTCTGTCAAAAGCTCGCTGGTAATGACACCTTTAGCATAATCGGAAATTACAACTGCATCAATATTTTTTAAATTATTTTTTATATTTGTAATAATTTTTTTTCGAATATTATCATTTATTGGATTTATTTCTTCTCTATCAATTCGCAGCATTTGCTGATTATGTGCTATTATTCTTGTTTTTACAGTAGTAGGGCGCTCTTTATCAATTATGATTCCTTTTGTATCAAATTTTAATTTTTTTAATAATGATAAAAATGTTTTCCCATAATCATCATTGCCTATAACTCCAATTAATAAAGGCTCTCCTCCTAAAGAACTGATATTATTGGCAACATTGCTTGCTCCGCCTAAAATATTATTTTTTGAAGCAAATTTCACAACCGGCACAGGCGCTTCGGGAGAAATACGTGAAACTTTTCCTAAATAATATTCATCCAGCATTAAATCTCCGATTATAGCGATTTTTTTGCCAGTAAAATTATCTAAAATTTTTGATATTCTATCTGAACTTATATCTATTTCACTTTTTACCCACTGCATCTGATTTTCCTCCGAATATTATAGTAAGCGTTCAGCTATCAGTTATCAGCTATCAGTTTATAAAGCGTTTAAAGCATAAAAGTAAGTATGTGTATAATTAAATATTTAGCTTTTACTTTAGATTTTCTTACTTCAAACTGAATGCTGAAAGCTGATGGCTGAACACTTACAAATATTATTATACATGAATAATTTAATTTTACCTATAAAATAATTTTTTACAGCATGTTGAATGCGTTTGGTTAATATTAATGCGCCTGAATGCGGTTATTCTTAAAGCATAGGAATTTCAAAGTATATATTTAAGCCCAATGAATTGGGCAACTACAACATGTTATATTGTAGTTGCTCGCTACTCAATTAATAATGTTGAGTACAAGTTTATCGAGCTTAATTTTTATAAGGAAATTTTTCTTGAAAAAACAGTATATGATAATGATTTTTTAAACAGCAAATGGGTGAAATATATGCCTGACGGACATGCATCTCTTGATAATGTTATGTTCTCTCCATTAATAATTAGAAATAAAGCTATCGGATTAATCGGGCTTGTTAATAAGCCAGGAGGCTTTACTGATACTGATGTAAATACAGCTTTGTCTTTTACTAAACTCGCTGCTATTGTACTTAATAATAATAATATGTTCAATGCTTTAGAAGAATCAGAAGCAAAATATAGAAGCCTGATTGAAAATTCAACAGAAGGTATTGGTTTGGCAAAAGGGAACTATTGTGTTTTTGCCAATAAAGCTCTTTTAGATATTTTTGGTTATAAAAATTTTAATGAATTTAAAAAAATACCTTTAGTTGATTGTGTTGCACCGGAATATAAAGAGTTTATAAAAAATAGAATTAAAAAAAGGCAGGAAGGGGAATATCTCCCCACAAAGTTTGAATATAAAATTATACGCAAAGACGGAGAAATAAGAGATATTGAAATATCATCGAATGAAATATTCATAAAAGGCGAAAAAGATGTGATTAATCGAATATCCTCAATCTCGATTAAATGTTCATGTTGGAAATAATGTTAAATAATATCTCAATAATAAAACCTCTATGACCTATTGACAGAAGCATTTTTAAATATATATAGATGTTTAATATTTATTAACTTTTTAAATATTTATAATATCAAAGGATCTAAAGTTATGGAAAATAAAAAATTGGATATTTCTTTAGACAAAGCAAATTTTTTAAATCAATTAATTCTGGATAATGCCCCGCTATTAATGGATACAGTAATACATGAAGTAAATAATGTACTTGGAGGGAGAATATGCCAGGTTAATCATGTGGGAATAATTTATAATGGGAAAAAAACCATACTTGAAATTTTTCAGGATATTACTGAACGCAAAAAAGATAAAGAAGAAATAGAAATGCTTCTTAATACTATTGAACAGACCTCAGAAATTATATTTATTACTGACCACAATGGTATTATAAAATATGTTAATCCCTCGTTTGAAAAAAACACAGGATATACTAAATTGGAAATATGCTAATGAAGCTTTATATGAAAAAAAAGAATATAGTATTGTCCATCGTATAATTTTGAAAACAGGAATTGTGCGTTATGTTCATGAGCAGGCAGAAGTAAAATTTAATAAGTCGGGGAAACCTATTCGAATGAAATTATATGTAGATCAAATTATAAATGAAATAAAAGCAAATAAAGGCTTAGATTTAAGCGGCTACAAATATGAATCTCTGGAAAGGCGTATAAAAACACGAATTTTAAAGCTGCATTTCAAATCTCCGGAACCTTACCTGAATTTTTTAAAATCACATCCTGAAGAGTTTGATAATTTAATAAATACTATTTCAGTGGAACAGATATTAATAAAAATGCTCTTTTAGCTGCCGAACATGGGATTTATCCTCATGAAAGTTTTGAAACAACCAGGCTTGGAATCATGGATAAATATTTTACACCGCACAAACAGGGATATAAAATTAATTCGTCTATTTGTGATATGGTTCATTTTTCTTGCTATGATTTGACATCAAAAAATACCAGTTCTCCTCCTGATAGCGTATTTGGTACATTTGATATTATTTTATGCCGCAATGTCCTAATTTATTTTTCGCAGAAACTTCAGGAAAAAGTATTGAATCAATTATACAACTCTCTTGCAAAGAATGGATATTTAATTCTTGGCGAGTCAGAATCAATATTAAATAGATTAAAAAGTAAATTTTCTATTTTAGACAATAGAAACAGAATATATAAAAAAAATTAAGTAGAAACGCAAAATTTTGCGTCTCTACATTAGATTTTTGTAGTTGCCTGATTTATCAGGCTTAATTTCAGGAGTTGTAACAATGTTAATTAACGGTAAATCAATATTCCAATTTAAAAGTGTAAAAGCGCGCCTTACCTTCTGGTCTTATGCTCTAATAATGTCAGGAGTTCTTGTATTCAGTTTTTTTGTTTATAACTATCTTAAAATTCGAAAAAAGAAGCTGTTTCTGAAAAACTTAAAATTGTTCGTGATTTGAAAGTTGAACAAATAAAATGAATGAAGGAGAAAATCATTCCAGAGATGCTTTTTTCACTGAACCGCTTAAAACCACGAAATTATTCATAAGTGATATTTATTATTCAAAAAAAGATAATAAACCAATAATGGATTTTTCTATACCGATTTATGGATTGGAGAATAACGGTATAAATATATTTGGTGTTATAACTGCCAAAATTAATCTGGAAAAATCATTGTATGATATTTTAAATAGCAGCAGCGGTATTGGGAAAACAGAAGAAACATATATTATTAATAAAAATGGTATAGCAATAAATGATTTGCGCTGGCATAAAAATGCCCCTTTAAATTTAAAAATCAAATCTCCCGATGCAATAGGTGCAATTTCAGGTAAAAGCGGAATAATGGAAACAGAAGATTATAGAGGTGAATCGGTTATTGCAGCATATACACATATTCCGCAATTCGGATGGGGTCTTATAGAAAAACAGGATATTAATGAAGGCTATGAACCTATACGCAATATTTTAATACAATTTATTGTTAATGTACTTTTATTTTCTATTTTTGTTTATTTTGCAGCTAATTACCATTCAAACATTATCAGTCAGCCATTGAATAAAATGACAGATATCTCTTCTAAAATTGGTTGAACGAAATGGGACACAGCTTTTAAATCTTATTAATGATTTACTTGACCTTGCAAAAATTGAAGCAAATCGCACAGATATTTTTCTTTCCGAATTTCAACTTCAAAAAGTTGTTAATCGTATACTTGAAACAGTACGTCCTATAATTGAAAAAAATCAATTAATTGAATGTATAAAAAATATATTTAATAAAACGTCTGATTATCAAAAATCAAAATATATTGAAACTGATAAAGACGTATCCGGATTAAAAAAACAAAATAAACCAATTCTAATTGTCGAAGATAATCCTGATAATTTGCTGACGATTTCTTTATTTTTAAAAGAAAGCGGATATGAATTTGTAGCAACTGCGGATGGCAATGAAGCTATTAAAATTGCCAGAGAAATTTTACCAAAAATGATTTTTATGGATATACACCTGCCGGGAATAAGCGGTCTTGACGCAACAAAACAAATCAAATATGACACTGCCATAAAAAATATTCCTATTGTTGCAATGACTGCAAAAGCCATGAAAGGCGATAGAGAAAATATTCTGGCAGCCGGATGCGATGATTATATTTCCAAACCTATTGATCCTGTGGAATTAAAAAATTTGATTGATAAGTGGCAGTAACTAAGTACAGCACCACAGAATTAAGTCAACAAAATCTGGATTCCCGATAAAACATGTCGGGGATGACATGCAGGAGGTTGTGTCATTCCCGACATGTTTTATCGGGAATCCAGGTTTTATTTTTTAAACTTTCTTTTTGTATACTTAATTCTGTGGTGTTGTACTAAGGGATTTTAAAATACAATTGACATTCATAAATTTCTATGATTAAATACTACTTATAAATTTTGATTTTCCTATATATTTTAATAAGCGGGGTGACTTAAATTATGGGTTTAGTAAACGCAAAGATTATTTTAAGAAATCCTAAAGAAAAGGTGCTAAAAGAGATGGAGGTAAATGCCTTAGTGGATACAGGAGCATTACATCTATGTATTCCCGAAAAAATTGCCATACAGTTGAATTTAAAAGAATTATATAAAAGAGAGGTTATTACTGCTGATGGAAAGGAACATTTATGTTCCTATGTCGGCCCGGTTGAAGTAAAATTTGAAAATAGAGGATGTTTTACAGGGGCATTGGTTTTAGGAAATGAAATTCTTCTTGGTTCTGTTCCGATGGAAGATATGGATGTGTTAGTTTCCCCCGCAAAAAGAAAATTAATTGTCAATCCTGAAAGTCCAAATATTGCCGTATCAATAGCAAAAGGTTTTAAATCTAAATAAAAATAATAAGGAACTGTGACAAAATAACTTACACATATAACGGCAGTATATTGGTTTGTATTCAAGGCGTACCAAAGGGGGCATACTTACTGCTATGCACCCTTTGGTACAACGCTGAAGACGAAGCAAAAGACAAGTTAGATGTGTAAGTTATTTTGTCACAGTTCCTAAGTGGGGAGATGGAGATCCTCAATTCTCAAAATGCGGATTTTCATAATCTATTGGAAGTTTTATTGTAAATTTAGTTCCTTTTCCATAATCACTTATAAATTCTAATCTTCCATTATGTTCTTCAATTATTCGCTGACAGATTGAAAGGCCTAATCCGGAACCTGATTTTTTTGTTGTATAATAGAGATCAAATATTTTATTTTGTTCTTCTTTTTTTATCCCAATACCTGTATCTGCAATTTCAATTGTAACAAATGACGGATTTTTTAAAACTGCTATGGTAAGCATTCCGCCTGCTGGCATTGCCTGCAGGCTATTAATAATTAAATTTAATAATAATTGCTTTATTTTATTGCGGTCGCAGGTAATACACTCATCAGAAGCGATATTTATTTTCTGATGGATTTCAACATTTCGTCTTTTAGCTTCAGGTTCTATTAAATTAACAACCTGTTCGATAATAATTCTAATAGAAATACTTTCTTTTTTTATTTTATCAGTTTTGGTGAAATCGATAAGATTCCTTATTATTTCTTCCAGTCTGTTTGTTTCAGAATTTATTATATTAATATAGCGCATGAGTATTTGCTGAGATTCACTATCTATGTTTTTATTGTTAGTTAATTCTTCTTCCAATAATTGGACATTGATATTCATTGCACTAAGCGGGTTTTTTATTTCATGAGCAATTCCAGCAGCAAATCTTCCAAGAGCAGAAACTTTATCAGAACGATAGACCTGTCTTTCCAATTCTTTTACTTCAGTTACATCTTCTACTAGAACAACAAGTCCAATAGCGATATCCTCATTATTTTTTAAAATAGAAGTGGTAATCCTTAGAAATTTATTTTTATTTTCACTTGCATATTGCAGCTCGATATTCTCTATCCCATGAAAATTATTCAGCGCTTCCTGAAAAATTTCATTAATTTCTGATTTGTCTCTGAATATATTAAATAAATTTTCTCCAATTAAATTTGTTCTGTTTAATATTTTTTTTATAGCATTATTAACAATTGAAATTTTACCTGTAAGATCCGTTGCTATTACCCCCAGATCCATACTTAACAAAATACTGCTTGTATAACTTTTTATATTTTCCAGTGCATTTTGCACATTACGATAACTGTAAAAACTTATATTAAAAATTAATCCAGCTCCACCCAGCATAAATAATGAAAAACCCAATGCGATAAATTTGTATCGTGAGGAATTTACCATAAGATGAATTTCATCCAAAGATAATCCAAGAACCAGCTTTCCGCCAATTTTATTTCCTGATTTCAAAAATATAGGAGTAGAAATTTCAAATATTCTTTTATTCTGGTTATTTAAATAAATTCTTGTAAATGCTTTATGAGTTTTATCAACTTCTAAAATCTCTGGATTTTCCAGCTTAATCCCTGTTTCTTTTTTTAAATTAGAAAGAAGAATATAATTATAATTATTTAAAATTTTAAAATAAATAATTTCTTTATTTTCTAAAAACTTTTCCTCAATAATTTTAAAATTTTGAATCTCTCCTTCTATTAATGAAGAACAATCTCCTGATATTTTTTTAATAATCAAATTACCCTGTTGTTCTGCAATATCAAAAAAATTTTTTTCATCTTTTTTTGTCCCATAATAAACTGTAAGAGCGCTGATAATAAGTACAATAAAAATTACAGTTGTAATTAAATACATTTTTTTTTCTATTTTTTTGAAGATAAATAAATTTTTTTTCATTATTTTATAAGTTTTGAATTGTTATTTTTTGATTTGTTTTTTTGTAGAAAAATTACACGAATATTAAATATTCTTAAAATTTGTTCGGAGGAAGTTCCTTTAACTGCATTATATTTTTTACTATTCTTTATTTTATTAATCGCTATTTGATCCATGTTACTATTTCCTGAACTTTTTACCACATCTATATATTCAATAATTCCAGTTGGAAGCACATAAAGCTTTAAATCAATTGATAAACCGTTTGCATCTTCTGATATATCATTAAGTTCAATTATCTCTACACTTGAATCAGAAGGTGAAAAATTTTGGACTGAATTATGATTTTCTATGGTTATTTTTTTATTTAACTCGAGATAATCTTTAAAATTATCATAACTTTTCAAGTAAGCAGTTATTTCTACATTTTTTAATTCATTTTCCAGTTTAAAAGTGCTTCTGTACACTCCAGGGGATAGTTCATCCATGTTGATATCTTTTGGAGTATGACCTAAATCAAAAGTCGCTTTCTGTCCGGGTGTTCCTCTTAAAGTAATTGTGATTTCATCTCTTGGATTATAAATTCTGCTTGTGTCATAATAAATCGAAGTTATTCTAGGATGACGGAATTTCAATAAAGATCTTTCTGTAAAACTAAACGGGAAATCTCCCGGTATATATTCAGGAGAAATGTTTTTAATGATATTCCCTTCAAGCCATGTATCTTCATATGTTGATAGTTGAATTTCTTTTAAGCTCAATAGAGGTTTTATATCTTGAATAAACGCTTTTTCAAACCCAATCATGGATTGATCTTTAAATTTGTCATCATATCCATTTATTATTTTTGTGTAAGCTTTTGAAGCTTCTAAAAATTCACCCAAAGCACGATTGCATTCAGCTATTGTAAAATATAAAAAAGGTTTTTCTTTATACATAGGATTTGTATTTAAATATATTTCAAAAAATTTTTTTGCATTTTTAAAATCTTTTCCGCTAAGATAACTCCATCCCAACCAGTATAATGCATGATTTTTAACTGTAAATTTTTGACTTTTTTCATATATAATAATAAATTGTTCCGCTGCTAAATTATATTTTCCTGTTATATAATATAGATCACCAATAATTGAAGCAATATTTTCTGGGTTAAAATCCGGATAATTATCTTGAATCTGTATCATAATATCCAAAGCAGAACTAAAATTTTTCGCTTTTATATTAATCCATGCTAATTCATATAAAATTTTTGGTAAAATTGGCGAAGCAGGGAATTCATTTAATAATTTTTGAAAATAAATAATTGCTTTATCAAAAGCTCCCTTTTTCATTGAAATTTTACCTAAAAGATAATAAGTATTTGTTTTTATTTCATCACTTTTTGCTATTTTTAAAACATTTTGAGTCATTGATTCAGATGAGTCATAACTATTTGAATTATAATAACTGACAGCCAATATTAATTTTATTTTATCCATATAATTATTAAATGAATAAGGGAACATTTTTTCTAATTGCAAACTTATTTCATTTATTTTATCCTTATTATTATACAATAAATAAATTTCAGAAAGTTTTAACCATGATTCCATTGCAAAAGCATTTTTAGAAAAATCTTGCGTTGTTTTTAAATATATTTCAATAGCTTTATCATAATATCCTAATTTAGAATATGCTTCGGCAATTATAAATAGACTTGAGGCAAGAAAATCTTCTTCCTGTGATTTCTGGATTAATAGATGATATCGTGTTACTGTTCTCAATAACCATTCTTCCCAGACTAATTTCTGATTAATTTGATTGATACCGGATGCGGTTTCTATTATTTTTGAATAAGTTGAAATAGCGTTAATCGTTTTCCCCTGATTTTCATAATATTCACTTAATGTATAATATGCAGATGGGATTATGCTTCTTTCCATTGGTAATTTAATTAAAGTATTTAAAATTTCTTCAGCTTTTTTTTCCTTTTTCATTTTGATGTTGATTCTTGCTAAAGCCAGATTGGCATTATAAGTTAATTCATTTTTATAAAAAGGATATAAAGATAAAACCTTTTCAAAATTATTATAAGCTTCTTCATAACTTCCATCTTCGTATGCAGCACGGCCGAGCCAATAATACGCTTCAGATATTATATCAGCTTGTGCGATATTTGAGTAAGCTGCTTCATGCAATATTGTACGGGCTTTTTCCATATTTCTGGAATAAATATGGACAATACCAAGATTTATTTTAATATATAATATATCTTTCGAGTCGGGATATTTAATAATTATTTCTTCATAAATTTGTATGGCTTCGTTAAATTTTCTTGCTCCAAATAATGCAGCTCCAAGCCTATTCCCTATCTCAGGAACTGAAGAAGCAAGATTTTTGTTTTCACTGATTTTATTGTAAACTTTATAATATACTTCAACAGCCTGTTCATATTTTTTCAAATCATAAAAACAATCACCAACCTTCAATTGAGACTGCAACCCTTCAGAAGAAAAAGGATAAACACTGGTTATATGAGCGAATTCATCCATTGCTTTTTCAATTTGATTTAAACTTAAATATGTACATGCAAGAGAATAATTTACTTTTCTGTTAAGAATTTCTGGCAAATGCATATTAACAAGCATATCCTTGAATAATTCTATTGCCCTCTGATATTCTTCATTACCACGATAACTTTCTCCCAACAAAAAGTAGATTTGTAAAATATTTTTGTCATCCGGATAATTATTAATGTATTGTGAAAAGAATTTTATGGCGGGTTCATATTTTTTTGATATAAGATTGTCGTAAGCATTTTTTAATAAAAATTCACGGGCTATCGGTTCCCCGTATACTGGCAGATTAAAAAATAATAATAATATATATAAAATAGTTATAGAAAAAAAACGTTTCATAAACCAACCTCAAAATTAATGTAATTTAAAAATTTTGGTAGAAGTGATTTTATGCATTGGGTATTTTAGACTTATATTAAATAGATTGTCAATGTTAAAATGCTTTATTCAGCAATTCCCCAAAATCGAAAAAAGGAACCACAGAGCACACAGATATATATTTATAATTTTAAAAACTCTGTGTCCTCAAATTAATTTTTATTTATAAAAGCCTTGCATTTCATGATCTTTCTTATTTTTTTTGAGAACACAGAGTAATAAAATAAAAATATAATAGAGAATACTCCGTGTTCTCTGTGGTTAATTTTTTCTTGGGAAATTTCTATGCTTTATTGCTTTATTGATAAAATTTGAAAACATTGTTTAGTAACTCTGTTTTATTTACCGTCATACTTATCGCCTCCATTTTTTATCATTATCAGAGAAATGGTCTTCAATAAGTGCTGCAATAAAAGATATAATAAAAATAATAAGCCAAAGTATAAAAAATTCTCCTATTGTTGGCGTTTCCATGTCTTTCTCCAATTAAATTCTGATTAACAATTTATTCTTGATCAGCAATAAGTAAATTCACAATAATCCTGTATTTAAGATATATCATAACTAATACAATTAGTCAATATCATATTTACTAATTGTTTCTTTACAGTAATGTATTAATAGTGAAAAATGGATATTATGTGTTCTATTATCATTTTACAAATAGAAAGGATTAATAATAATGGGGAATCCAAGCAAGGAACTTGGTCAGAGAATTGCAGTATTAAGGAAAAACCAAAAACTAACTCAAGCAGAATTAGCCGAAAAATTAAACTTATCTACAGAATATATTTCACTTTTAGAAAGAGGGTTAAGAATCCCTTCTGTCCCAGTTCTTAAAAAAATAGAAAAAATTTTAGATTACTCTTTAAAATCACTTTTGGGATTAAAGCCAGAGGTAATTAAAGATGATAAAAAAAAAGAAAAAATATTAAAATTAGTTTATCTTTTAAAAAATAAAACAATAAAAGATATTGAAAAAATATATAATATTGCTGAAGCAATTTTTAAAGATAAATCAAAATGATATAAATAATAAACTTGCATTCTTCAAATAGCGGAATGTAAGCATAAATAGCAGTGGATATTATTTTTTTACAGGATTTTTACCTTCTCTTAGTATCCAACCTAATGGATTTATTACTTCACATATTGAAGTAAAATCTTTATGTTGAAAATGACCATCAGCTGAATATATTTTATCTATCGCATCTTTCCCAGGTAAAACTACGAGGTAATCATACAAATGTATTTTTGATTCTGTACTTTTTTTTATTGCTTCTTCTAAAATTTTTTTATTAGTTTTATAAATCTCATATTTTTCTGTGTAAAAGTCATTGAATATTTTCAATAAACTATCATTATCAAATTCATACTTATTTAATAGAGAAATTATTTCAATTATTTGATATTCACTAATTACTATTTTTATATCAATATCTTTTAAGGTTTTTTCTATAAAATCTTTTGCTTTTTTATGTATGTATAAATATACTTTATCTTGTGGGATAATGTAAGCAAAATGCCATATATTAGTGTCAATTAATATCCCTTTGCTAATCAATATTTATCTCCTCATTATTAATCATTTGTTCAATTGACGCAGTGGGGAGTTTTGCTTTCAGTATCCTAATTTGATTTTCAGGAATGATTTTAATTTCTGAAATAGAAATATCATTTTTATCATCAATTTTTATTTCACATTCTCCATCTTTGGGTAAATGGAATTTTCTAAAAATTTTTGGTGGTAATATTATAGTTCCACCTTTTATTTGTGCACGCATAGTTATATCTCCTTAAATAATATTATATTGCTATAATTTAGCAGAACTTTATACTATTTTCAAGAAATTTTAAAAAGTATGTTAAAATGCTTTATTTATGATATTACGCTTAAATAACTCATTACTTCATTTACACATTCATTCGCTTTTTTAATTATTTCATTAATAGGCCGTTTGGGATAGCAGTTAAACATTCCAGTAATAAAAATACCGGGAATAGGAGTGCTGCTTTTAGGTATTAAGGACTTTATTCCAATTCTATATATCAGTCCCGCATTTCTGGTACGTATTACATTATACCAGTTGATTTTATTGTTTTTGCATTGTTCAGGAAATAAACTGTATAAATCTTCATAATAAATACTAAATACCTCAGAATTATTCATTTTCCATAATTTGGAATCATCACATGGATAGCTTGCCAGATAAATAATATGTTCATTATACTCAGAAAATGGCTGAAAATTTGTATGTTCAATAATTGCGCCAAAATTTATATTTTCTTTCATAATATTCATCCAATAAAAATCCATCAGTTTATTTTTTGCTCCAAAAATAACGCATATTGCACCCTGATATTTTAATTGTTCAGCATTTTTGATGTATTCTCCCTGAAATGGAATTAATCCTGAAAGATAAACCGGATGAATTGTGCTTATTACAGTTCGAGTTAAATAGACATTAACCTGATTATTATAAAATACACTTATTTTAAAAAGATTATTTTCTTGTTTTTCTATTTTAATTACTTCACTATTAGTATAAACTTTACTTCCGAATTCATTTATTTTTAGTTCAAGGGCATTAATAAATTTGATATAACCGCCTTTTATATAACCCAGTTTTTCACCTTGAAATGATCGCTCTCCGCGCATTTTAAGACGGCCAATTAGCCATGCAGCAGAAATTTTATCCATTTCACTGTTAAATTTTGCCCATAAAAGCGGTTTAAAAAATTTTATATATATTTCTTTCCCAAGTTTTTTTATTAACCATTCGTGAGCAGTAATATTATCGTATGGAGTGAGATCATTGATTTTTAAAAGATATGTCAAAAAGAATACTAATTTAATCTTTTCACCAGTAGAAAGCGGCGCAAATTTTATCAAGTTTAAAGGTTGAGAGAATTCATATATCCCATCATCAAAATAAAATGCAGTATTTGTATATTTCCATGTGATGGGAAGTGATAATTCATTAAATAGTTTTATTTGAACATCATCATTATTAAAAAAATGATGATAAAATCCTTCTATATTATAGTTATTGTTAATTGAAAGAGGACGGATAAGTCCTCCCGAAGCAGAAAATTTTTCAAACACAATTACTTTTTTATTTTTTTTTGATAATTCATAACCTGAAACAAGCCCGGATATACCAGCGCCTATTATTACCACATCTTGAATATCAGACATATATTTCCTATTCTTCCAATGCATTATCTAAAGATTTTCGAGTTTTCAAATTAATTGCTTTTCTATATATATACAATCCTTTATTTAAAATATTGTAGTAAAATTTTTTAAGAGGTAAATCATAACAGCCAATTAATTTAATATTTTCTCCTCCAAATCCTTTTTTAAATCTATAAACGCCCCAGAGAGGATGTTCCGGCTGAATATTGCACGGGATCCCCCATAAATCATATTTTTTTATTCCAAGCGACTTTACCCATTTGATAATTTCCCAATGTATTAATTGGTTAGGCATATAATTGCGATATGAATTATTAGAAGCTCCATACATATACCAGCACGTATCCTTAAATATAAAAAGAAAAACACCAGAAATAATTTTATCTTCAACTGATGCCAAAAAAATTTCGCATTTATTATTATCGTTTCGCAATAATTTCCATATTGTTTGATAATAGTTCTCAGTATGGATTGTAAATTCATCCCTTTTTGCAGTCTCACAAAGCAAATTATAAAAAACACTCACTCCTTTTTCATCTTCTACTCTGTTTATTTTAACACCTTTTTTTTCCGCAAGTTTAATATTATATCTTGTTTTAGGTTCAAAGCTCATCAGCATCTCTTCAGGAGTTTTTTCTAAATTAACTATAAATGTACATCGGGGTTGAATCTGCTCATTTGTTTTTATGAAACCGCAATCAATTAATATTTTTTTATTATGCTCATCATTTTCCAATATGAATGGGTCTATTTTCAATACTATTGCTTTATGATATTTATTGATTTCTATTATTCCCTTAATAAGGCTTTTAAGAATTTCAGAGTCAGAATAATTAATTACAGGCCCGCGCGGAGCATAAAAAATGCTTTTGCCGCCTGAAAAAGGTATTGTTTTTTTTAGTAATAATATCACACCTTTAAGTTCTTCATTTTCATATATCCCTAATCGAATAGGCTTCCATGAAAAATTATGTTTAATCTCTCCCCATGAATAAGATTGAAGAACTTGAGGATTTGAACTACTTTCTAAAAAATTATCCCATATATTTTTATTTTCTATTTCAATGCATTTATATTTTGAAAACATAGTTTATGTTTTATATCATATCTTATATAAAATCAATATCTAATTTGATCATTTTATTTGTATTTATTGGCTTTATCTTTCCATGCTGGATTTTTTATAAGTGCAGAGATTGCTGCTTTTCGCGCTGTTTCACCCGTTAATCCCTGCGTCTTTTCCAGAAATCCAGCCATCCCTTCAATAGATTCTTCAAATGATCTCATGCTCCCATCCGGTCTTGCGCAATATTTACAATAATTTTTGCTTTCATCACCTTTTGGATAATCTTCTTTTGTTCTTAAAGGCATACCACAGCTAATGCAAATTTTGTTTTCCATTTTTCATTTCTCCTTTTTTGTTGTTATAAAAGATATAATATTTTCAACAAGCTCTTCTTTTACTTTGTTTTTATTAAACATATAATCACCGAAAAAAGTTAGATATACCATTGCCCCCTGCCACAAAATTGTCCGTGTAAAACTATTATCCGACCATTTATCAAATGCTTCCATTATTTGACCATTTATTGCAGCAAAATATGTTATCACCTCCTCCTTTGTCTCTTCATTGAAATTTGAAAATCCAGCAAGAAGCGCTCTATATAGTGGCCAATTTTTTTTCAGGATCTTTGTATAAGAATTCAAGAAGCTTTCTAATGATTCTGCGCCCCTTACTTCGAAATATAACGAATCCGTCATTCTTTTAACTAAGTTTATAACTACATTTAAAACAATTTCATCCCTGTTTTTAAAATGAAAAAAAATCGTACCGTGTGCAAGACCGGCATTTTTAGTAATTTCAGATGTGGATACGCTAAACCCTTTTTTTATAAATAGTTTTTCAGCCGCATCTAAAAGCCGTTTCTTTGTTTTTTCTTTTTCTTCGGATCGTTTCATTTCAATTTTCCATTTTTACTGAGTAACTACTCAATGAGTATATACTCATTATATTAATTATAAACTAATTTGTCAAGATGAATTTTCATCTGGTTAAATATCTTTTTTACTTGACTTTAAATATATATTTAACTAAATTTAATATTTATAAACTTACAATGTATGGCAAGGATGTAATCTACTCATAAATGAGGCAACTACATGTCATCAGTGTAGTTGCTCGATACTCAATTAATAATATTGAGTACAAGCTTATCGAACCTAATTAAACATGTACAGGAAATTGAAAGTAAAAAAATAAAACCAGATTTCTGCTAAAAAATTGCGGGAACGACAACCTCTTAACTGGCATTTATTTAATTTTAAATAAAGATATTATATGAACTGTAAAATGGATACTGTAAAATGTAAAATTTAAAGGGTCTGAATTCCTCTGATTCGGAATCAAGATTGGAGAGACCAATAACTTTTTTATGAGAAATAGAGTTGTTGCCGGATAGGTTGAGAAAATGAATGCCGGCAGCATAAGAAGGATTTCCATCAGTAACGAGAGTAATATCTATGTTAGGAGGAGCTGTACGAATAGCTTCATTCATGGCAACGGTGGCAGGAAGAGTATCACGGGTATGATCGATGTGATAGGCAGAAATTTTACGAGATTTAGAGCAGATGAAGAAATAAGTGTAAGCGGTTTTTCCTGAGATTTTAATATAAGTTTCATCTCCTGCCTGAGTAGGATTTAAAGTAGAGACACAAAATTTTGCGTCTCTACAGCAATGGCAGGCAGCATAATGAGCATAATTAAGGACAGTTTGATAAGAAGCAGGAATACAAAAAACATTTTTAAGAATACTTGTAGATATCGCAGTCCTTACGCTGTTTCCAGAGGAAAAGAGCACTATTGCAGTGAGGACACCAGAATTTTGTTTTATGATTATGTTTTGGATGACGATTAAAAAGGTTGCTACAGACTTTACATTTAATCTGGGAACGTTTTATGCCGTCATTGAAATAAAGGTATTGAGAAGGAGCTGAACATTCAGTGCAAGAGATGTCTTTAGGTACCATAGTATCAGAAGTTCTTATTTTTACAGGTTCTAAAGAGCAATTATATTGTTTCTGATAATCACAGAGAAGTTGTTTCCAGTCTAATTTTTGTATTTTTTTTTTGAGGTGAAGAAAGAGGCGGTTTAGGATCAACAGAAAAATCGCGGTAATTTGGATGCTGTTCTTTAAAAGCATCTTTAGGTTTAACATCTGGATTGCGATTGTCCAGGATATCAGATAGCTCATGAACAATAAGCTCAATTTGTTCACGGGTAAATTTGGAACATATCCAGATAACAAAACGAGATATTTTCTTCATAAGAAAAGTCTCCATTTAAAGCAAGTATTAAAGTTTTTTTTGTTTTTACTGTATTTATAGGATGTTTCAGTGATTTAGATTAAAAATTTTTGACATTACCTTTCTTTCATTAAATGCAATTTATATAAGTGAAAAAAGACCTCCTAAAGGAGTTGAAAGAATTGAATAGATGTTATTAACAAATGCAGAAATATCTGATTTTGAAAATGCAGTAGAAAAAGGTGTAGAATAAGGAATAAAACAAGTGAAAATCAATAAATAAAGACGATAAAACAAAAAAACAAAAAAACGAAAATATTTTCACAAAATTATATTAAAAAAATCAAATTAAGATAAAAAATTTAAATAAAAAAAATAAGGCAGAGAAAAATACTGTAAAATTAGTTTTTCGACAGCCTCAACGGCGCGCCTGAGCATTATCGTTCATATAAATAAAACTTAATAAAAACATAAAAAACAACTTGAAATAAGTTAACATATATGTTAACTTATTGTCATGAGGGAAATAATTTTCTATAAAACTGAAACCAATAAATCTCCTATTGAAGATTTTTTGGATAGTTTATCTGGGAAACAAGCTCAAAAAGTAACTTGGGTTCTAAAACTTATTGAAGAATTAGAATATGTCCCAAGTATTTATATGAAACATCTTGTAAATACGGATGATATCTTAGAAATAAGAGTTCAATTAGGTAACAACATTTTTAGATTATTAGGTTTTTTGTATAATAAAAATTGTGTGGTTCTTACAAATGGATTTCAGAAAAAAACGCAAAAGACACCTAAACATGAAATTGAATTAGCAGAACAAAGAAAGAGTGAATATTTAAAAAGGAGAAAAAACGATGAGTGATTTAAAAAAATATATTAATAAAAGAAAAAAAGAAGATTTTGAATTTGCAAATAATTATGATACTGGTTATAGAGATTTCAAAATAGGAATTATATTAAAACAAGCAAGAGAAAAAGTTGGATTAACACAAGAAGATATTGCGATTAAATTGCATACAAAAAAATCAGCAATTTCAAGAATTGAAAATCATGCTGAAGATATTTGTCTCTCAACATTAGAAAAATTTGTAAAAGCATTGGGAAAAGATTTAATAATAAGTGTTCAATAAAAATAAAATTTCAACTTAATCAATGCACAGGATTGCGAGTACGCAGCTTGTGATTTCCGGTGTTAGAGTCAAGGAAATAGGATGTTTCCATGAAAGTAAAAATAAGAGAATATACAAAATCAGATGCGAACGATATCAAAAAAATATTTGCACAGTTTGTAAAATATCATTCTGAACTTGATGATAGTTTTAAAAAAGTTAAGGAACATACTGAAATGTTCATTGAATATGTTGAATCAAACCTTTCAAACGATAAACATCATTGTGCGGTAGCAGAATTAAATGGAAAAGTAATTGGATATTATGTTTCAAAAATTGAAGAAAAACCACCAGTTTATCTTGTCCCGACATATGGTTATATTGATAATATATGTGTATTAGAAGAGTATCAAAAAAAAGGAGTTGGGTCCCTTTTGGTTAAAGATACAAAAAAATGGTTCAAGAAAAAAAATATTTCTCGCATTGAATGCTTTGCTGTTATATCAAATCCAAAATCAACATCGTTTTGGCGAAAAATGAGATTCAATCCATTTATTGAACAAATGTATTTTAATTTAGGTAAAGGGATTTAAACCTTAATTCTCAATTTTCAATGCTCAATCGTCAATTGTCAATCCTATTAACCCAGACTTGTGGGTAATAGTTAGGAGTAGCACTGGTGGTGTCATAGTTGCCATTTCCATCAAAATCCCATTCATATTTTATTATGTTGCCATCAGTATCTGAGGCAGTAGCGGTAAAATCGACTAACAATGGTACTGTATAACTATCGAAACTTTTCTATATACTCTGCTTTATTTCATCGACAAATAAAAAGAAAAGATATAAAATATTATAATTTTAATAAATACTATAGGCCTTGCCCCTTAATTTAATGGACAACTAGGTATAAAGGGAATTTCTTTATGAAAAAAACATATATTTTTTTTATGAATCTTTTTTTTATTTTGTTTTTAAGTAATCATACCTTTGCCGATTATTTAAACCTTGTTCCTTCAGAAGCTAAGGGATTTCTGCAAATAAAGAATATTGAAAATACAATGACTGCAATCGATAAAACACTCTATAAAATAGATTCCACTTCCTTTGAAAAAGATAAATATTTTTCCGATTTTTTTTATAATGTAACAGGTGTTAGAATTAGAAATAAAGATGATTTTAAAAAGTATTTTATAAACCAATACAAAGATCTTCTTATCTTTTGGATAAATAAAAAAGCTTACGCATATGCATATTCTATAACTTTTAAGCAGAAAGTATTAGATCGAATAATAAAAGAGAAAGACCAATCTCAACTTACAGTTTTTAAATATAATGATGTGGAAATATTTACTTTTAGAGGCAAAGATAATGAAACTGGTGAATATAAAGAGGAGTCTTTCCTTTTTATCGACTATTTTTTAGTGCATTGCACAAATGAAGGTTTGGCTATTTTAATTATTGATGCTGTCAAAGATAATAATAAATCAATAAAATCAAATCCTAAATATATTGAATACAGTGAATTTGAAGAGAAAAGTGAAATAACATGCTATTTTGATTTAGAATCATTTTCATCAGAATCCTTACTTCCATTTCTGTTTGCATATAGAGATTATATTAGTAATGAAAATGAATTTAGAGAAAAATTTTTAACTGATTTTCAAAATGAAAAAGCACAACCAAAAATAGCTAAGGACGAAAGAGATATTTACTCTGAAATTATCAATAATTATTTAAACCAAATAAATAGTGCCAGATTGAATGTAGATATATATGATAATAATATAATTATAGATTCTCAATTCAAATTAAATAATAATAAACTTATACAAAAAGATTTTGATGAAAAAGAAACCAAACTGGATTTTACTAAATATTTTCCTTTAAACACTTTTTATTTATGTGACCTTAATCTCAAACCATATATTGTTAAAGATATAAGTGAAAAAATTTTTGAACTCCTCAATTCAAATAAATTAGATAAAAAATCAATAGTATTTAAACAATTTCAATTCCAAACATTTGATTTTAACAGAGAAATAGCTTTTGCAGCAGTTCCTTCAAAAGAAAATAAAATTGATTTATTATTTATATTTGATAAAAAAGATTCCAGTGATAATTCATCTAATAGTGAATTATTTCAATTATCAGTAGAGATATTAAAAGATGTTAATATGGATTTTTTTACTAATTTAAAGCATGAAAATATTTCTACTGCTGATTTTTTTCTTAAAACGATTAATACTGATAATTATAAAGAACACAAAATATCCCAATGGGAATACAAATTAGTTTCTATTAGAAATTTAAAAAAAGAATCTGCAAATTATAATTTGAATAACTTATTTTTCTGGCAGGCAGATATAAATAATAAAAGAGTTATTTGTTTAAGCAGTACAGATAAATTAATAAAACAGACTATTGATTTAATACTTAATAAACAACATAGTACCCGGAGTGATACTACATTAACTGCTTATAACTATTTTATGAAAAATTTGCATGAAAATCCTGATGCTATTTTTTACATTTCATTAAGATCATTGCTGGAGAATAATTATAAATATTTCAACCTGATTAAACAAAAAGAGTGTTTTCAAGCTTTAGAGGAAATAGAAAATGCTGCTTCAAAATATAAATATGAAAATGGCAAATATCCCTCAAATATAGAAGAATTAGTAACAGCAGATAAACTAAAGACTGATCTTCTTAAAGGGACATTGGATGTTTTTCTCTATGATAATAATACTGGAGATGCAATTTGTTCAACTCACGGATTTTTGGAGGAATCTATCCCATTGGAAAAAATTAAAGAAGACAAGCGAATAAGCGCATTAATTAATAATACAGCAAATGGAATAAATATCAGTTTAAAAACACAAAATCAAATTGTCGGATTCAGAAGTAATATAGATATAAATATAGTACAGACATTCCTTAAAATGAAGATATATATAAATGATTATAATTTAACTCCTTTGATGATAGCTCTAAGAGAAGAAAAACAAGAAAAAGCTAAGGAGCTTATAGCTACTTCATGGAATATAAATTCTAAGGATGAAAAGGGGAGAAATTCATTAATATATGCGCTAAAATATAATCAACCAATGAATGCATTACTTTTAATTAAAAAAGGTGCAGATATCAATGTGAAAGACACTGAAAACTGGACCCCATTAATGTATGCAATGGTAAACAACCAGCCCAACATCGCAAAGCTTTTGATAGGAACAAGTGTCGATATTAATGTAAAAAATACTGACAATTGTACTGCATTAATGTATGCACTAAAGTACAATCAACCGGAAAATGCAAAACTTTTGATAGAAAAAGGTGCAGATATCAACGTGAAAAACAGGGATAATTGGACTGCATTAATGTATGCACTGGTAAGCAAACAGCCCAACATTGCAAAACTTTTGATAGAAAAAGGTGCAGATATTAATATAAAAAATAGTTATAATTGTACTGCATTAATGTATGCGCTGGAAAATAGTCAGCCCGACATTGCAAAGCTTTTGATAGAAAAAGATGCAGATGTCAATGTAAAAAACATTGATAATTGGACTACATTAATGTATGCAATAAAGTACGATCAACCGGGAAATGCAAAGCTTTTGATAAAGAAAGGTGTAGATATTAAAGAAAAAAGTAATGAAAATTTAACTCCCTTAATGTATGCACTAAAATTTAATCAATCTTCAATCGCAATATCTTTAATAGATAAGAATGCTAATATTAATGAGAAAGATAATGAAGATTGGACTGCATTAATGTATGCACTAAGATATAATCAACCGGAAAGTGCCAGGTTTTTAATAGAATTAGGTGTGGATATTAATGTTAAAAACAAGAATAATGTAACACCATTAATGTTCGCATTACGGTATGAACAAGCAGAAAATGCAGCTTTGTTAATTGAAAAAGGTGCAAATGTTAATGCTGCAGATAATGAAAACTGGACACCTTTAATGTATGCACTAAAGTACAATCAACCTGAAAATGCAAAACTTTTAATGAAAAATCATGTAAATGTTAATGCTGCAGATAATGAAAAATGGACCCCTTTAATGTATGCACTAAGATACAATCAACCTGAAAATGCAAAACTTTTAATAGAAAAAGGTGCAAATGTTTATGCAGAAAACAATACCAAGTGGACACCGATTATGTTTGCTAATGATAATAAGTATTTTGATATTGTAGATATGATTAAGAGAGCACAGGGAGATTATGATTTTTTTAAAATGTCTAATAGAACAGATTCCAATGAAACTAACAAGGATTTAACCGAAAATACGTTTGATTTGGCATCAGGTATTGATGCTATTATGATTGATGTAAGTGCCCCGTCAACCGGTGTTATAGGAACCTCTATTTCTGTAAATGCAACAGTCAAAAATCAAGGTGTTAAAACGATGCCAGGCTTTTATGTCGGCCTATACATATCAGATGATGCCATTATTACAACATCAGATATACGAATAGGTACTGCATTTATTTCAAGTCTTGCTGCAGATCTATCCAGAACAGTGACAACCTCTGTACTAATACCTTCAACTCTGGATCCTGACCGATATTACATCGGAGCAATAGCTGACTATAATTATTCATGCAAAGAAACGGATGAAACCAATAATGCTTTGTCTGGCGATACAATTGATTTAACTAAACCTTAAATAATAATATTTTTGTTATATTAGATATGATTATTTTTTAGTTGTATTTATCAAAATTGAAACAGTTCCACCATTGTAATTACAAACAGCTAAATCTAAATCTCCATCTCCATCAAAATCACCTAAATCTATTGATCCAGAACCTGCACCTAAAGGATATTTATTTTCAAAAATAAATCCTCTAGCCGTCCCCAATAAAATAAACAAATTATTATCTGAACCATTTGCTATAGCAATATCTGAATTCCCATCATTATTAAAATCACCCACAGCTAATCCGCAAGGATAATTCCCTACAGGATAATTCTTGCAAGGTGAAAAAAATCCATTACCATACCCTGAATATACTGAGATATTATTATCTGAAAGATTTGTAATCACAATATCCTCAGCACCATCACCATTAAAATCACCAAATCCACCTTCATATGGGTTCCTTCCTGTTGCATATGTTTCCGGTTCTAAAAAATCACCATTTCTATTATTCATAAAAACTGAAAATGTGCTTCCCGCCCTATTCCCAACACCAATATCATAAAATCCATCATTATCAAAATTACCTATTACTATTGCAGATGTCCACATCCCTAAAATATATTTTTTTGGCTTTTCAAATATTCCACCATTTTTGCCATAAATAATTACAAAATTATTAGAATTTAAATTTGAAACTACAAAGTCTAAATAACCATCTTTATTTAAATCCTCTGATTTAATTATTTCAGGACGTGATCCAGCATCATACTGTACGCCATTCTCAAATGTTCCATCACCTTTATTGATTAAGATTGAAATACTGTTACTTTCAAAATTTGTAATAGCAAGATCAGGAAAACCATCCATATTGAAATCTTTTGAAATACCTTCTTGAGGGATATGTCCTGTTTTGTAATTTTCTTTTTGAATAAAAGTACCATCTCCCTTACCAAAAAAGATAGAAACATTATCATCTTCCAGATGCACAACTGCAAAATCTTTGATATTGTCTTTATTGAAATCTTCAACTGCAATACCTGTTGGTTTATTTCCAACTTTAATATCGTGTGTTTTAGAGAATATCGGTTCTTTTATTATATCAGTTTTTTCTAAAGCATCTTCTTTCTTTGAAACAATTTTTAAAAACTGTATCATTTCATCATTATGCCTGTCTTCTGCTAATCTCAAGGCTGTATCTCCATTTTTTCTCTTTATATTAGCATTTGCGCCTTTTTCTATTAAAGTTTCTACAATCATTGGATGGACTTCTTGAACGGCAATCATTAAAGCTGTCCAACCATAATTCTCCTGCATATTGACATCAGCTCCTTTGTCTATCAATTCGTTAACAATTTCTATATTGTTATACCGGATTGCTACCATTAAAGCACTCCAACCATTAGCAGCTTTAGCATTAATATCTACTCTTTTTGTAAGTAATTCTTTTACAATTTTTATATTATTAAATGAAGATGCCAGCATCAAAGGTGTCCACCCTATATTATTTTTTACTTCGATATCTGCTCCACTAATAATTAATTCCATTATTACCTCTATATTATTTTGAGATATTGCAATCGTCAAAGCTGTTAGTCCATCATATGTTTTTGCATTTATATTTGCTTTTTGTGAAATTAATTCCTTAATAGTTTCTAAATGTCCATAGTTCGAGGCTATTATTAAAGGTGTCCATCCCGAAGTATCTTTTGTATTAATATCAGCTCCTTTTTCAATTAGGATTTTTACAATTTCTGTATACCCTTCTTTTGATGCAGACATTAAAGCAGTCGAGCCCTCCTTATTTTTTGTATTAATATCCGCTCCTCTTGCAAGCAGTTCTTTTACAACTTCAACATGTCCATTATCTGATGCAATTTGTAAAGCTGCTGTACCCATCTCATTTTTAAATTTCACATTTGCTCCTTTTTCTATCAATTCTTGTATAATCTCTGTATGACCTTTCAAAGATGCAAACATCAAAGCATTCCATCCATCCTTATTTTTATCCTCAATATTTGCCTTTGCAGCTATCAACTTTCTAATAATTTCAAAATTGTTTTCCTCGCTTGCTAACAGACTGGGTCAAATCAATTTTGGAATTTTTTTAAAAAACGATATTAAAAAGT